>JBPCSZ010000085.1:0-17898 GCA_051006655.1 Chitinophagaceae bacterium | reverse complement strand
ACCAATGGCGTTGCTCCATTTACCTATGCTTGGAGCGGTTCAAGTGAATATACTGCCACCACCGCCTCTATTGCTAATTTGTCGAAAGGTACTTATACCATTACCATTACCGACGTTAATAACCGTACCGGTTCAACTACCGTTTTCGTAGATAGTTTATCGGATGTTACTGCCCCGGTTCCCAATGTAGCTTTATTACCAACCATAACGGGCGAGTGTTCTGCTTCCGTAACAGCGCCAACCGCTACCGATAATTGTGCCGGTATTATTACCGCTACTACCAACGATGCATTGACGTATACTACTCAAGGGACTCATACCATCACTTGGACGTACGACGATGGTAACGGAAATACATCAACACAAACACAAACCGTTGTGGTTGATAATAACACCGCACCAAGCGTTGATAATGTATCGCTTCCTGAAATTAAAGGCCAATGTAATGCTACCGTAGTGAACGTTCCAACGGCTACTTCAAATTGTGGTGTCAAAATTAATGGTACAACCAATGACCCTTTAACGTATAATACTCAAGGAACTTTTTACATCACTTGGACTTACGACGATGGTCAAGGGAATTCAAGCACACAAACACAAGTTGTTGCTGTGAAAGATACACTAGCTCCGGTTCCTGATATGGCCATTTTAACCGATGCCACCGGTGAATGTAGTGTAACTGTTACTCCACCAACGGCCACCGATAATTGTGCCGGTTCAATTACCGCTACCACCAACGATCCGTTGACGTACAGTGCTCAAGGAACTTATACTATCACATGGACATACAACGATGGTAATGGAAATACATCCACGCAAACACAAACGGTTATTGTAGGTGATAATACGGCTCCTGTTCCTGATGTAGCTTCTTTGCCCAATGTAACTGGACAATGTTCGGCTACGGCAACTGCCCCAACGGCCACCGATAATTGTGCCGGTTCAATTACCGCTACCACCAACGATCCGTTGACGTATAATGCTCAGGGAACATATTATATCACTTGGACTTACGACGATGGAAATGGAAATACATCCACGCAAACACAAACTGTTGTTGTGAACGACGATACAGCCCCTATTGCTGTTTGTAAAAATGTAACCATCACCTTGAATGGCGCTAATCAAACCATTACCGCGGCCGATGTAAATAATGGCAGTAGCGATAATTGTGGTATTGCTTCTATGACCTTGAGCAAAACCACCTTTGGTTGCAGCGAAATCGGAAACAATACAGTGACCTTAACTGTAACCGATATCAACGGTAATCAATCTACTTGCAATGCCACGGTGACCGTTACCGGTGTGGGAGCAGCTACTTCGTGTTCAATTAATGCTGTGCCTAATAGCAATGTGAATACCGGTGGCGATGCAACTAAAGTTTATTTAGGTTACGGGGCTCAATCAACCACTTTAAATGCCGTAGTTAGCGGTACCGGCAATACCTATTCATGGTCGCCTTCAACTAATTTAAGTTGTACCACTTGTGCTAGTCCGGTTTATACCCCAACAACTGCCGGTACTACTACCTATACGTTAACCGTTACTAATGCAAGCGGTTGTACAAGCACTTGTACCATCACCATGTGTGCTATCGAAACACGCGCTTGGATTCTCTATGGTTATGGTAAGAACAACGTGAACGCCAATAAAGTAGTTGTTTGTCACATTCCTCCGGGTAACCCGAACAATCCACAAATCATTTGTATCAGCGTTAATGCCGTTCCTGCTCACGTACCATTACATGGTGGCGACAATCTCGGACCTTGCGGTGTAACATGTGGTGTAACCGGAACTCGTCCAATGGAAGAATTCAAAGGTGAATTACTCGAAAACGAAGGCTTCGAAACCGTGGTTTATCCTAACCCAACTTCCGGTGAATTCAGCATCATGATTAACTCGGAAAATACATCGGCTATATTAGGTGTATTGTACGACATGACCGGTAAGAAAGTTATGGAATTCAACGATATCAAACCGAACGTTTCTTATCCGGTGAACGCCCCTGTTTCAAAAGGGATCTACTTCTTGAAATTAGAACAAGATGGTCACCAACAAAGTGTTCGTCTTATCAAAGACTAATTCAAATTAATAGGTATTTTAATCAAACTGTCCGATATACTATCGGACAGTTTTTTTTATGTTTTATTTTTTTGAAGCGCAGCCAATAGCCTTGCTTCAACTCCCGTCCCGTGTTCCGCTTGTACTCCGGTCCCGCAAGACTCCTGCGTCGCCTGCGGGACGCGGGGTACCGCTGCACCCGGGGCTATTTTTGGATCGCCGCTGCCTTTGTTCAGCTTTCAACTATACCCATCCCTTTTCACAATAGCCATCCAAGCATTTTTCAACAAATTGAATTACCTTCATAATATGAAAAAACAAAATATCCTTTTTGCACTCATCGTATGCACCCTCCTTGGTGTTGCTTGCAAGAAAAATACCGCCGATAATAATCCCAATCCAAATCCCAATCCAAACCCCACAGCTACCGATTCCTTGGCTGTATTGCGTATCGATTTAAGTGGATTGAAAAACACCAATGGCGTGGTGAATGTGGCCTTGTATAATTCAGCCGCCAGTTTCAATAAACCGGCACAAGCCTATAAACAAGCTATTGTAACCCCATCGGCTACATCGTTTACCATCGTGTTCGATAGCATTACCCCCGGCACCTATGCCTTCGGTTTATTCCACGACGAAAACAACGATGCTACCTTGAACACCAATATCCTTACCATTCCCACCGAAGGCTTTGCCTTTTCGAACAATGCCATGGGAACTTTTGGAGCACCTACATTCGCGCAAGCCCAATTTACCTTGGCGAAAAAAGATACCTTGACCCAAACCATCACCTTGAAATTTTTGCCTTAATGAGTAGGAACTGATTCGTTTTTAATTTTAAGCGGCGTTGAAGACTGCGATGCAGCCAAAATGGAGCGTCGCAATTTCGCCCGAGAAAAGTTCCGAACGATGATACCCAAAAAAAATGCATGCTTGGTTTAAGGCCTTGCATGCATTTTTTAGTTTATTGATTTTCTTTTTAATTGTCGCGGGGAACGATTTGCGCCATTAAATCGGCTTCGCACACAATTTTATTGCCAACATAGGCCGTTCCTTTCATTTCGCAAATACCGCGACGAATGGGGCGGGTAAGCTCCATTTTCATAATCAAGGTATCGCCGGGAACCACTTTTTGTTTGAAGCGGGCATTGTCGATTTTTAAGAAATAGGTATCGTATTTTTTCTCCGGACCGCCCTGCGAATTCAATACCATCACCCCGCCGGTTTGCGCCAAGGCTTCTAATTGCAATACCCCCGGAAATACCGGATTGTCGGGGAAATGTCCCGTAAACATGGGCTCATTGAAGGTGATATTTTTTACACCCACCACATGGTCGTCGCTGAGTTCAATAATTTTATCGACCAACAAAAACGGATAACGATGGGGCAATAATTTGGCAATGTAGTTTACATCGTAAATAGCAGGTTGGTTCGGGTCGTACACCGGTACATCCAACAAATTCTTGTTCTTCTTGATATACTCTTTTATCTGCTTGGCAAAGGCCACATTGGCTTTGTGTCCGGGGCGATACGCAATAATATTGGCATTCACCGGATAACCAATCAAGGTTAAATCGCCCACAATATCGAGCAATTTATGTCGGGCCGGTTCATTTGAAAAATGCAATTTCAAATTGTTCAAAATGCCTTCTTGCTTCACTTCCATCGAAGGCTTTTTAAACATGGCGGCTAAGCGGTCGAGTTCATTTTTTTCCAATACCCGATCCACCACCACAATCGCATTGTCTAAATCGCCCCCTTGAATTAGGTTGTTGTTGTACAAATATTCTAATTCGTGCAAAAAGCAAAAGGTGCGGCAAGGAGCAATATCGCGTTTGAAATGTTCTAAGTTTTTTAAATACGCGTGTTGCGTGCCCAATACATTCGAATTGAAATCGATGAGGGTGGTAATTTTATAATCGGTGCTGGGCGTGGCTACCATTTCCACATTCTTTTCTTCATCGAAATAGGAAATATTTTCGTTGATGGAGAAATATATTTTCTTGGCATTTTGTTCTTCAATACCCACCTTTTCAATGGCCTCTACAAAGGCAATGGCACTCCCGTCCATAATGGGAATTTCTTCGGCGGTTAATTGTATATGGGCATTATCGACGCCCATACCGGTTAATGCCGCTAAAATATGTTCAACCGTAGCCACACGCGCCCCTTGGTATTCTAAGGTGGTACCGCGCGAGGTATCTACCACTAAATCCACATCGGCTTTGATGATGGTTTGTTCCGGCAAATCGACCCGTTGAAATTTAATACCATAACCTGCGCTGGCCGGCTGAACCGTCATGCGTGAAGGCATCCCGCTGTGGAGTCCAACGCCTTCAATGGTAAATTCTTGCTTCAGGGTATGTTGATTGTGATGTTGCATGATGCTTGTTTTTTTTCTTAAACCGATTTGGAAACCGATAAAAGTTGCTCAATTTGTTTTTCTAATTCCCTTACTCGTTTTTCCAATTCGGGTAAGTTTTTATAAACCACTTGACTTTTCAAGGCACGATGGTATTCGAAGGCCGGCGAACCGGTGAGGGCTGTGCCGGGTTTTGCTATGGCTTTGGCAACCCCGCTTTGGGCATTGATTCGGCTTTGGTCGGCAATTTGTATATGCCCTACAATACCGGCTTGTCCACCAATTTGACAATAATTACCAATTTTGGTACTGCCCGAAATGCCCGCTTGCGAAGCAATTACGGTATGCTGACCCACACTCACGTTATGGGCAATTTGAATGAGATTATCGAGTTTACTTCCCTTGCCAATATGGGTTTTACCCATGGTGGCACGGTCGATGGTGGTATTGGCGCCAATTTCAACATCGTCGTCTATTTGCACAAAGCCCAATTGGGGTATTTTTTTAAAGGCCCCGTTTTCTAAGGCAAAGCCGAAGCCATCGCTACCAACTACCGTTCCGGCATGAATAATAACTCGTTCGCCTACTTGGGTGCCATGATACAATTTAACCCCGGCAAATAAACGCGTGTCTTTTCCTACCCGAACGCCGTCGCCAATGTATACGCCGGGATAAATTTTTACCCCTTCGGCAATATGCGCACCCGCACCAATATAGGCAAAGGCCCCTACATAAACATCCTCGGCTACTTGGGCTGTTGTATGAATAAAATGCGGGTTCTCGCGACCGCTTTTGGCTAAATGCCCGGCCGTCATGCTTTCGTAAATCTGCATCAATTGTGCAAAAGCGGCATAGGCATCGGGTACCACCAAGAGGGTTGAGCGCATTGCCGTGCTGGGCACCAAATTTTCGCTAATGAGAATGATGCCGGCATGGGTGGTGGCCAAATACTCGGCGTATTTTGGATTGGCCAGAAAGCACAAATCGTTTGAGGAGGCTTCCTCAATTTTGGCAAAACTTTGAACTCCTTGTTCAGGGTTGCCTACAATACGGGCGCCAATCAAGGCGGCAAGTTGCTGCGCAGAAAACGTCATGCGGTTTAAAATCAATGGCTAAGATAGCAAATGTAGTGTTTTTTTACGGGTAAAAGCAGGGCCTCGCTAATGAGGCTATGCTCCACTTGCGTAATGTCGCGCAGGCTATTATTCTTGAATAAAATCCGAATGGTTTCGTCGCCACGGGTATAGGTGGAATTCGAAATATGGTCTTCCATCCAATAATAGGCCTTATGCGCTTCGGGCATGGGATGTGTGGCTTCCCACGTGTTCCGTAAGGTATCAATCGTTCCTAACTCGTCGGGTTGAAGGAAACGCACTTTAAACAGCCGACGTTCATTGAGCCGGGTACATAAATCCGATAATACCGCATCCTCGCTATGGCTCCACACTTTCATGGAACTGATAATGTCGGTATCGTCGAGTTGTAAGAATAATTTTAAACACAATGGATTGGAACGAAAATCGGCTTCGTTTACATCGTGCTTTAAAAAATAGGCAAATGCGGGTGTGGCAAATAAATCCATGCCTTGTCGGGTTAATTCCCGGGCTCGATTCAATATATTCACCAGCATCAATTCGGAGGCCAATACAGTTTTGTGCAAATACACTTGCCAATACATGAGTCGGCGGGCAATTAAATATTTTTCAATCGAATGCACGCCTTTTTCTTCCACCACCAATTCATCGTTGTGTACCGTCAGCATTTTAATAATGCGGTCGTAGCCAATAACGCCTTCCGATACCCCGGTGAAAAAACTATCGCGGGCTAAATAATCGAGGCGGTCGGTATCCAATTGACTACTCACCAATTGGTGCAAGAATTTTTTGGGATAGGTGCCTTTGAAAATGGCCAAGGCTGTATCGAGTTGTCCACCCAATTCTTGGTTCATGGCTTCCATAATCATCAAGGAAAGCGTTTCATGATGCACATCCACCAAGGTATGTTCCAAGGCATGCGAAAAAGGGCCGTGTCCAATATCGTGCAATAAAATGGCCAACTTCGCGCCTAAAGCTTCTTCGGGCGTAATGCCGGCATTTTTTTTATTGAGTTCCTCAATGGCTTGTCCCATTAAATGGTAAGCCCCCAAGACATGATGCAAACGCGTATGTACGGCGCCCGGATACACCAAATAGGCTAAGGCCATTTGTTTAATGCGGCGAAGGCGTTGAAAGGCCGGATGCGCCAGCAGTTGAAAAACCAAGTCTTCTTCGATGGTTATGAACCCGTGTACGGGGTCGTTGATGATTTTTCTCACAGCATGGAATTTGGTTCAATGGGTATTGAACGGCGCGAAAAACTACTTGCGGTTTTTCATGCGTTCTTGTTGCTGACGTTGCATTTCATTCATGCGTTGCATCAACTTACTTTCCTTTGGGGTTTCGGCTTTTTTAGCCTGAATTTCCGCATGAATTTTTTTAGGGTCGATGATGAACTGTTGAATGATGAATTGCAACAACAAGGTAATGACGTTCGATACAAAATAGTAATAGGTTAAGGCCGCAGGAAGCTTGTTGAAGATCCCTAAGAACATAACAGGCATAATGAAGGGCATATACTTCATCATGGGGTTATCTTGTTCCATGGCGGTATTCATACTGTACATGGCCATGAGGATGCTGGTAATTACAAACAATAAGGTAAATAAACTCACATGGTCGCCATAGAAAGGAATGGTGAAGGGTAAATTCAAAATCGAATCGTAGGTCGATAAATCGTGGGCCCATAAGAAACTCGATTGACGGAGTTCAATGGCATGCGGGAAGAAGGATAACAAGGCAAAGAACACCGGTAATTGCATCAAGGCCGGTAAACAGCCACCCAATGGATTTACACCCGCTTGGCGATACAATTTCATTTGTTCAACCCCCATCGCTTGCTTGTCTTCACCAAACTTGGCTTTCAATTCATCGAGTTCCGGTTTCAAGGCTTTCATTTTAGCCGACGAAACATAACTCTTATACGTGAACGGTGAAATCAATAAACGGATAATCAAGGTCAACAACAAAATGACAATACCATAACTGCTGAATACCCCCGATAAGAAATTGAAGATGGGCAAGATAATCCAGGTATTGATGTATTTCACAAAGCCGAAAATGCCATAACTCAAGGGAATAATTTCTTCGAGTTCCTGATTGTAACTCTTCAATAATTTGTAATCGTTCGGTCCAACAAAGAACTTGTAGTTCATGGTGGTGGCGGGGGCTAAATTCATATCGGCTTTAAAATCCGATAAGGTTTTAAGGGCCGTATCTACCGCCGGTGCAGTACTGATTTTTGCTTGGGTAATCAGCTTACTGTCTGTAATTAAGGTGGTGTTGAAATAATGCTGTTTGAAGCTCAACCACTTCACCACTTGTCCAAAATCTTGGTCTTTTTTCTCGTCGATGGTGAAATAATCATAGCCTTCTTTTTCTAGGTTATAGCAAACTTGGGTGTAAAGTTTTTGGCTTTCCACATCTTGTTCGGTGAGCAAAGAACGCGAGGTCCAAACCAATTTCATAGGCGAACTCAAATCGGCCTTGGGCGATTGGGTTTGGGTGTTTACCATATAACCTTTGGCTTCGAGACTGTAACGGATGCTGAAATCGGGCGAATTAAAATCGAGCGATAAACCATCGGCCGATTTTTGCACGGTGAAGGGCATGTTTTGGGTATGCACCATGCGGCCATCGCTACTTTTGAAGGCATAATCCATCGCGTTGCCGGCCCCATCAATCACCATTAAGGGTTTACCATCGTGGGTTTTGAATTTTTTTAATTGAATTTTCTTCGGATAGGCGCCATAATTGCTGAACGTGATTGTCACGTCTTCGTTTTCTAATACAACTAGGCTTTCAGGCACCGACAATGTAGTTTGAGTACTATCAATAACCGCATTAGCAGTTGCCGAGGCCAAAGGAAGGGCCTTAGGTGGATTTAATTTAGCCTGTGCTAAAGAATCGGTTTGCTTTTGTTTAAGCAGCGCAGATTCCGATTGTTGATTGTAGAAAATATAACCGATCAATAAGACCATCAGCAGGCCAAATCCAATCACCGAATTTTTATCCATGGAAAAATTTACAAATTGAGGTGCAAATATAGGTCAATTTCAAGCAATGTGGCTTGAAAGGGCGCATACCTTGAGGAAAGGGAACAGGCGATGGCAATAGGGCTTAGCCTTTGGCGTAGGTGCTTAAGAACTGGTCTAAGGCACTCGACATGGAGGGGGCACCCGGCAAGGGGGCTTTCAAATTCAACGTAAGACCGGCTTCTTCCACGGCTTTACTGCTTAGTGGACCGAATGCGGCCAATAGGGTATCGTTTTGCTTGAATTCAGGGTTGTTTTCAAACAGCGATTTCACACTGCCCGGAGTAAAGAAAACAATCATATCGGGGTTTAGACTAAGTTCGCGACTCACATCGTTGATGACGGTTTTGTACAAGCAAATTTCAGCGTACTCCAATTTGTTTTTGTCTAAACACTCCAAAATTTCAGTGCGACAAATATCATTCAAGGGAACCAAGTATTTTTCCTTGGTTTTGTGTTTGGCAATCACATCGAGCATTTTATGCACTGAGCCATCGTTACCAAAAAATATTTTACGCTTACGGTAGGTGATGAATTTTTGTAAGTACACGGCAATCGACTCGGCAATGCAGAAATACTTCATATCGGCCGAAACCTTAATCCGCAATTCATCGCAAATACGAAAGAAGTGGTCGATGGCGTTACGGCTATTGAAAATGACCGCGGTATAATCGGGGATATTCACTTTTTGCTTGCGAAAATCTTTGGCCGGAACACCTTCAACATTAATGAAGGGGGCAAAGTCGAGCACTACATTATGTTTCCTGGCTAAATCGTAGTAGGGCGATTTATCCGATTCAGGCTTGAGCTGACCAACCAAAATGCGTTGAATCGGCTTAGGGGCTTTTTTAGCCGCCGCCTTCGTGGGGGTAGTTTTTTTCGCTTTTGCCATTACAATTCAGAAATTTTAACCGAATATGTGTTAATTCATACCTGCCACAAGCTTGAATAAAACCCAAGCAGGCACAAATTCGAAGGCGCAAAGGTAAAGAAAAAAATGCAGACCATCGATTTGCAAGAGGCGAAGCACCCATTCGCGGCTTTTTAGGGTGCGAATAAGCCAGCCCAAACCAATAACACCAAGGCTAATACCAATTAACCAAGGGTGAACCACTTGTTGGCGCGTCATGATGAGCAATACCAAACAAGGAATTAAAAATACCGCAATGGTTTGATTATTCACCCGCACCATGAAACGATACCGTTTGAGAATTTCTTGTTGCGAAAAGGTATTGGCCACCCATTGGCGAAACCCGTGCTTCACCATGAAATATAATGATAAGAGGCCACACACTTTCAACCAAAACAGCCAAGGGGTTTCGCCATGCCGCCAAGGCGTATAGGCATCGAGCCAAAAAAACAATACCGATCCAAGTCCGAAATAATACAAGATATTAAACAATACCGCTGCCTTTTCGTCGGTTTGCAAGGGTAAATTGTCTTGCCGAGCCGTTCGATTACCCGGACGAATAAACGAAGTTAAACTGTCTACATAACGCGGAAAGAGTTGGCGTAAAATGGCCATAATTCCTAAAAGCAACAAGGCCGTTAAAAATGAACCCGTCCGATTATGGTCCGGATGTACCATGGCCGGAAAGGCTTCCACCGCTTGGGTTCGGGTAAGCCAAGGGTGTTTGGCCACCTCATTCAATACAATATCGTCGGCAATGGGCGAAATGACCACCGTTGAATCGGGGAGAATATCCTGCCCCGAAACCAAGTAGGGTATAGCCAATAGGCAACAAAAGCCAATAAATTTGATGAATTGCGACACGTGCCCAAAAATAAGCCGAGACTGCACGCCCCGCTGAATTTTTTCATTCACAACCATGTTATTAACTCTTTTTAGGTGAGGCAAGGCATGCCCGTTACTTTTGTTGCACTGCATATACCATGAATGAAGAAATGACTCCCCGCGAAGGTTCGCCCATTAACCATGTTGGCGATATGTATCAAAACTGGTTTTTAGATTATGCCAGTTATGTGATTCTGGAACGGGCCGTGCCGGCCGGCTTGGATGGCTTAAAGCCCGTTCAACGCCGTATTCTGCATGCATTGAAGGAAATGGACGATGGCCGTTTTAATAAGGTGGCTAATGTAATTGGACAAACCATGCAATACCATCCGCATGGTGATGCTAGTATTGGGGAAGCCATCATCAATATTGGTCAAAAAGAATTATTGCTCGATACCCAAGGGAACTGGGGCGATGTACGCACGGGAGACAGTGCGGCGGCTCCGCGTTATATTGAAACCCGCTTGTCGAAGTTCGCCTTGGATGTGGTATTCAATCCCAAAAACACCGAATGGCAATTGAGTTACGACGGACGTAAAAACGAACCCGTTCATTTGCCGGTGAAATTTCCGTTGCTGTTAGCCCAAGGGGCCGAAGGGATTGCGGTGGGACTTTCCACTAAAATTTTACCCCACAATTTTGTAGAACTCATCGATGCCTCTATTAAATATTTAAAAGGCAAAAAGTTTGAATTGTTTCCCGACTTTCAAACGGAAGGCATGGTGGATGTTACCAATTACAACGACGGGAAACGCGGTGGTAAAGTGCGGGTGCGTGCGCATATTGAAAAAACCGATGCCAAAACCCTCACCATTCGCGATGTGCCTTATGGTGTAACCGTGCCGGCTCTCATTGAAAGTATTGTAAAAGCCAACGATACCGGCAAATTAAAAATTAAAAAAGTAAGCGATAATACAGCCGCTCATGTGGAAGTGGAAGTGCAATTGGCTACCGGCGTAAGTGCCGACCAAACCATCGATGCCTTGTATGCCTTCACACAATGCGAAGTGTCCATATCGCCCAATATTTGTGTTATCATCGACGATAAACCCCGCTTCATTACCGCGTCCGATTTATTGAAGATTTCCACCGACCATACCCGGGAATTATTGCGCCGTGAACTCGATATCAAACTCAAAGAACTCGAAGACAATTGGCATTATTCTTCTTTAGAAAAAATATTCATCGAGAAACGAATCTATCGCCTCATTGAAGAAGAAGAAACGTGGGAAGGGGTATTGGCCGCGATTGATAAAGGCTTGAAACCTTACAAGAAATTATTCCGCCGCGAAATTACCCAAGAGGATATTGTGCGCTTAACGGAAATTAAAATCAAACGCATTTCGAAATACGATAGTTTTAAAGCCGATGAGCATATTCGTGGATTAGAGACGGCCATTGAAGAAACACAACATCATTTGGCTCACCTCACCGAATTTGCCATTGCCTATTTCGAAAATTTGATGAAGAAGTACGCCAAAGGCCGTGAACGTAAAACGGAGATTCGCGTATTCGATACCATTCAGGTGAATGAAATTGCCTTGGCCAATACCAAATTATACATCAATAAGGCCGAAGGGTTTATTGGTACCGGACTCAAGAAAGACGAATTCTTGGTGGAATGTTCGGATGTGGATTTGATTATTGCCTTTACCCGCGATGGTAAAATGAAGGTGGTGAAAGTGGCCGATAAAGTGTTTATTGGAAAAGACATTATTCATGCGGAAGTGTTTAAAAAGAACGATGAACGCATGACCTATAATATGGTGTATGCCGACGGAAAAACCGGCGTATCGTATGCCAAACGCTTCAATGTAACGGGCATCACGCGCGATAAAGAATACGACCTCACCAAAGGAAGTCCGAAAAGCAAAGTATTGTATTTCACCGCCAACCCCAATGGCGAAAGCGAATTGGTGGGGGTGCATTTAACGGCCGCTTGCAAAGCCAAAATTAAAAACTTCGATTTCGATTTCGATGAATTGGCCATTAAAGGCCGAAGCAGTATGGGGAATCAGGTTACGAAATACCCGGTGAAGCAAGTGAAGTTCAAGTCGAAAGGAACTTCTTCCTTGGGTGGACGAAAAGTTTGGTTCGATGAGGTGGTTGGTCGTTTGAACACCGAAGAACGCGGCCAATTTTTAGGCACCTTCGGCGAAGAAGACCGCTTAATTGCCTTCAATAAAAACGGCGATTATACCATCACCGGCATTGAACTCAGCAATCGGTATGCCCTCGATACCTTGGTGAAAATTGAAAAATTCAAACCGGAGTCCATTTATAGTGCCGTTTACTTCGATGCCGATAAAAAACAATTCAATGCCAAGCGTTTCAAAATTGAAACCCAAACCTTGAATACACCGTTTCGCTTTATTAAAGAGGGCGACAAGAATTATTTGGAATGGATTAGCAATCATCCCGACCCGGTTATTCGACTCAAAACGGGTAAAAAGAAATTCTTGCCCAGCGAACAAGAGGTAAAACTCGATGAATTGGTGGCGGTAATGGGTTGGAAAGCCATTGGACAAAAACTCTGCGAAAGCGATTTATTGGAAATTACCTTGGTGAATGCGGAAGAAGAAGAGGGGGATCCCCGACAAATGCCCCTTTTCTAACGCAATCACATCAGGATGCTACAAAACTAACTTGGTTAAGCAAGGGGAATAACCTTTCTTTACACCTTGTATTTGTGTTGTTGAATCTTACTGTATGCCGCTTCGATTTGTTTCTGATTGGATTATTCAAATTTTCACCAAGGATAGTCAACGTTATAAAGCATTACAATATATGTTGGGCTTCACGCCCGGCACCATTGCTTTATACGATATGGCCCTTTGCCACCGTTCTTCGCGCAAGGAGTCGACGGAAAACAATGAACGCCTCGAATTTTTAGGCGATGCCATCTTGGGCGCCATCATTGGGGAGCATTTATTCAATAAATACCCCACCAAGCCGGAGGGCTATTTAACCGATATGCGGGCCAAAATAGTGAACCGCAAAGCCCTCAACGATATTGCTTTGAAAATTGGCATTAAGGAATTGATGTCGTTCAACGAACAAGACCAGTTCCTGAAACATTCCATGATTTTTGGCAATGCCTTGGAAGCTTTAATTGGCGCTATTTACATCGATAAAGGGTATTCGAAAACTCGCACCTTTATTCGAAAACGCATTTTGGTGCCTTTCATTGATATTGAATTATTGGAAAATACCGAAATCAATTTGAAGAATAAAGTGATTGGTTGGGCCGGTCGCTTAGGCCGTAAAATTGATTTTGTGATGTTGGAAGAAAAAATGGTTCGTGGGCGTAAACATTATACCATGGGCGTTTTCCTCGACGATGAATTGGTTAGTAAGGCCAATCACCCCAATAAGAAGGAAGCCGGCAAATTAGCGGCCGACGAAGCGGTGAAAAAATTGAATATTCCATAAAGCATTTGGGTTTACGCGATTCAACGTATATTTGCCCTCTAAATTTTTTAAACTATGGGACGCGGAGATAAAAAATCCAAAGTCGGCAAACGGTTTATGGGCAGCTATGGTAAATCGCGCCCACGGCCTACCGCCAAAGTAAAAACTGAAAAGAAAGCGTAAGCTTTCTTTTTTTTGTCCCAATATTAATTTTTTATGTCAAGTAGTTCTAAAACTTTTATAGGACTTGCCGTTTATTCATGGCTTATTGCCGCTATGGGAATCTTGTTACTCGGCTTGTTGGTTTATGCCGGATTAAACTTATTGCAACCTTATTTGTGGTACGATGAAGCGGTGCAATTTTGGATTGGAAAAGGCTTAAATCCCGATTCGCCGTCCTTTTCCACCCCGGGTAATTTCGCCGCTGTTTTTGAAAATAATCGTTATTATAATTTAGATCCAGGTGGGTTTAGTTTGCTCTTACATGCTTGGTCGGCCATATCGAACCAGGTAATTTGGCTTCGTCTTTTACCTTTTCTTTTTTTTATAGTATCGGTTGCAGTGGCTATGTATAGCGCATGGCTTTTGACCGGACGAAAACATTGGGCTTTTTTAGCCGGCTTTATGCCATTCCTTATTTCCAATTGGATTCAGTTGTCGGTTGAACTAAGGGCTTATAGTATGGAAGGGCTAGGTTCCATGTTGTGTATTGCCGGCTTGCTTCATTTGCAACAAGCCTTGAGTATGAAACGCCTCTTGGCATGGTCGCTTGTTTTTTGTTTTTTCATGAGCTCTCGGTATACTGAAGTCATTATGGTGGCTATCACCTCGGTGTATGTATTGTATTTAATTTATACGCACACCGCCAATATTAAACAAGCCATGGTGTATAGCCTAGTTTATGCACTCCCGCTTTGCTTGACCGTTGCCGGTATTTATGTTTGGGTTATGCGTATTCAAAATGCCGATATGAATGCCCTGTATTATTTACCCTATTTGAGTCGAAAGCTATCACTCTTATGGAACCCCAATGTATTCTGGTTCAATGTATTCTTCCTCCTGAATAGTGTTTTTTTCTTGGTTTCGTTTAAGGTAACAGCGTTGAAACCCTTACGCCCACTTTTCTTTTTGGCTTCCGCTTCAAATACGGTGTTGATTCTTTTATCGGTGGCGGGGGTTCATCCTTGGGGGCCCTTTAGCTATCGATGTATTTCCCTGCTTATTATGCAAGTGACCTGCTCCGGGTTAGCCCTCATTGCTTGGTTGAACTCGCATTGGTCTCAATGGCAATTTGGTATTACTGTCGTCCTGTTGTTTCTGTTAATCGGATTTTCTGCAAGCAAACACCCCAAAGCAATTAAACGATTTAAGGATAAGCAAAACGCGTATTACGCCTTTAAGCAACATAAGATTCCGGCCAATGTTAAAATTTATGCCGATTATTTTCAAGCCCCGTATATGAAATATTTGTTTGAATACGGCGATGGAAAAAACTGGGCTACTCCAAAATATCCGGCACAGTTTTACTTGGCAAAATGTACTCGACATGGTTTTACACAAGGCAATCAATCGCCTTATTTCGACTATTTGAAGACGCAACCCGTTATGAACGATTTGTTGGAATACGATTGGTTATTAACGCCACAATTATTTCAAAAAGGCCAACACGATGCTTGGGAATTATTGCCGGGCTCTTCGTCGGTGTGGGTTAAAAAGCTGAATAAAGAAAATGACGATGCCGAATAGCCGCGACTGACGTGGAAAGCCCGGAGCCACCCCGTGGCGAGGACTTGGAACAAAGGCGCGAAGTAGCTGAACAAGGCTACGCCGATGCGCTTCAAAAAAAATTACATGTTTAAATAATGCATTAAAGCATTGTAGTTGGCTTGCACTTCTTCGTTGCTTTCTTCGCCGGCCCAAACGCCTTCCACGGTATAGTTGAAGCGTTCTAAGGTGGCCAATAAGGCGTGTACGTCGCGTTGGTTCACGCAAAAGGTAATGAACAAGCGGCCACTTTCGGGTAGGGTTTCTTGAAACAAAAACGTGAGTTGCAGTTTATTGCTTTCGCAAATGCGGGCCAACTCGGCCACGCTGTATTGGCGCGGATCCATGTTCAAGACCACCACGGCGCCTTCGCGTTGAAAGGCTTGGTGATTGGCCAAATAATCGAACATCCGTTCGCGGGTAAGCACACCCAATAAGGCCCCGCCTTCGTCGCAAACGGGCAATACCGTTAATTGCATATCCTTCATCAAACGCACTGCCTGCAAGGGATGCGCCAATTCGGGTGCCATGGGGCGCACCTGCAAACAAGGGGTTTGTCCTAAGGGTTTTTCCTCATCGTCGTAGTCCAATAAATCATCTTCATTCACCAAGGCAATATATTGGTCGCGGTCTACCACGGCTAAATGTTGCACTCGAAATTCGTGCATGCATTGCAGGGCATGTTGAACGGTATCGCTCAACTGCAGGATGGGTAAATCGTGTACCAGTAATGCTTGAATGCTCATGGAAGGAAGCGCAAAGATGCATCCGTCTTTTGGAGCGGAGGCCTTATAACTCGTTAAAATTTAGACAGAAACTCGGCGTAAATGCGATTGAATTCATGGGGCACTTCCATCATGGGGGCGTGTCCGCATTGGTCAATCCAATGCAATTCCGAACTTGGCAACAAGCGTTTGAATTCTTCGGCCACCAAGGGTGGGGTAATGGTATCGTTCTTGCCCCAAATTAAACACACGGGCATTTTGATATTTTTCAATTCTTCGCCCAAATGGTGGCGTATGGCCGATTTGGCGAGGTAAATAATTTTTACGGCCTTCAAGCGGTTGTTCACAATATTGAACACTTCATCCACCAATTCATCGGTGGCCGATTTAGGATCGTAAAACGTGAGTTCCACTTTTTTGCGAATAAAATCTTTATCGCCGCGTTTGGGGTAGGTTTCGCCCATGCCGTTTTCAAACAAGCCCGAACTGCCGGTGAGGGTAATGGTTTTCACGGGTTCCGGGTGTTTCAGGGCATACACCAAGGCAATATGTCCGCCCAAGGAATTGCCCAATAAATGCACGCCTTTCAATTTCATGTGCTCGATGAAACGGGCCACGTGTTTGGCCAAACCCGACACGGAGGTATCTAAATTCGTGAGGTCGTACAAAGGCAACATAGGAATGTACACGGTATAGGAACTTTTAAAATAGTCCACCAAATCTTTAAAATTGCTCAAGGCGCCAAAGAGGCCGTGCAACAAGATCATGGGTTCGCCTTGTCCTTCCTGTACAAACTTAAATTTGCCCGATTGTTTGATTTCGTATTGCATAGTAATCTCTCGGGTGCTAAAGTAGGCGATATTGCGCTAACATAAAAACAATTAATTGTTGCCGAACAAGGTATCGGGTTCTTGCATGAGCAAGGTATCGGCACTTCGTTGCGGTTTTCGGGGGTCTAAAGGCTCAATGAACACTTTGCATAAGCCATTTTCAATGAAGCATAATTCGCGGGCACCGCGTTGGGTTAAATCGAGCACCCGCGAACTGCCTTTGGCCATGCGGTCGTTCACGCGCACCACAATGCTTTTGCCGTTGTTGGGATTGGTAATTTTCAAATGCGTCCCCAAGGGATAATGGTTCGATGCCGCGGTGAGTCCCTTATTGCTGAACACCTCGCCGGTAGCGGTTTTCCGCCCCTCAAATTTGGGGTGGTAATAACTGGCGGTACCGGTGCGGGCGGGTTGCGCGCGCATTGGCTTGCTAAGGGAAATAAACCCAAGCAAGAGACCGAATCCCATCAAGAAGAACCGTTTCATGGGTACAAAATAGGCGAGAAGCCCCAAGTTCCCAAGCCTTGTTGGCAAGTTCGACCTAAAAAAGTGGGGTTCTACGGGTGTAAACCCTTGCAAACAGGGCGAATTAACATTAATTACCCAAATGTTAATTTACCTCGCACGCGCACTGTTTTTTTATCACAGAGGAAAAGCGTTGTTTTTCAGGG
The DNA here is from genome assembly GCA_051006655.1 of Chitinophagaceae bacterium. Taxonomy (GTDB): domain Bacteria; phylum Bacteroidota; class Bacteroidia; order Chitinophagales; family Chitinophagaceae; genus OLB11. The sequence continues at coordinate 150 of JBPCSZ010000085.1, read as the reverse complement.
AGGGCACGAAGTTTGCCTACGGCAAGACGTGGCGTGTTAAACACTGTTCGCCCACACTGTTTCTGTTGCTGTATTTCCTCCTCGCTTTCGCTTTCTCGCACTCGCTTTGTTTTTACCATATATTGACTTCTCGTTCCAACGCAATACCAA
>JBPCSZ010000084.1:0-41459 GCA_051006655.1 Chitinophagaceae bacterium | reverse complement strand
CAAGTGGTGAATGCCAGTCACCCCATGAATTATACCTTAAGCGGCAAAGGGGTAGTGCATTTTGTATTTGATCCGATACAATTGCCGGGCATGGCGCAAAATGAACCGGAGAGCCATGGTTTTGTGAAGTATACGATAATGCCTAAGTCTAGCTTGGCAATTGGGAATGTCATCAACAATACCGCACATATCTATTTCGATTTTAATACGCCCATTGTAACCAATACCACGTCCACCATGTATACGCATCCTTCGCTTGTTTTAGCGAATGATGATGTATTGCCTTTGGAGGATTATAAAAATCATATTCTAATTTATCCGAATCCGGCAAACACCAGGTTCACTATCCATTTCAATCAAGTGCTCAGCAATCCAACAAGCACCTTGCATTTATTCGATATGCAAGGCAAGAAAGTCTTGCAAGCCGATATGGGTAAAGAAATTAACACTATCGATTGTGGCGACCTGCAAAGCGGTTTTTATTTTGGTGTGATTTATGATAAGCGCGGGAATACGTTAAGCCGATTTAAAATTGCGTTGAATCGGTAGGTGATGCATTTTCTGCGTAATCCCTTAATCCAAATGAATTCCGCGTTCCTGCCTTTTCCTGTGCAAAGCACAAATCTGTAAAAATCTAAAATTAAGTATAAGGCTAGGTTGTATTTCTGAGTGCTGTTCAGCTGAAGCAAGTTCCGGACGATGCCGAATAGCCCCGGGTGGAGCAAGTTACCATGTAACGCGGAACACGGGACGGGTGTTGATTAAAGCGATGCTGATGCGCTTCAAAACCGCCGAGACCCCTTCGGGAGACCTCTGCGGAGAACTCTTTTTTGGGAATAAAAAAAGGCCGTCTTTGCAGACGACCTTTTTAATTTGGAACGATTAGATTAACCGATGTTCAAACGTTTGAAAGCGGTAACGGTTAAGCCACTGCTTACGCTGTTGAGGTATTCGGCTACGCTCTTGCTGCCATCTTTTACGAAAGGCTGAGCGAGGAGGGTATTTTCTTTGAAGAAGGCGTTGATTTTACCATCGGCAATTTTCGACAACATTTCTTCGGGTTTACCTTCCATTTTCGGATCGGCCTTCATGGTATCCATGATGATGGCTTTTTCGCGAGCAACCATTTCTTCCGAAACCGCAGCAGGATCTACGGCAACAGGGTTCATGGCGGCAATTTGCATAGCGGCATCGCGACCTGCTGTTTCGTTGGCTTCGTTGTAGGCTTGGTTTAAACCAACCAATACGGCTACGCGGTAACCGGCGTGGTTGTAGGCTACTACAGCGGGAGCTTCGATACGTTCAAAGGAAGTTACATCAATTTTTTCACCAATTTTGGCTACGGTTTCCATCAATTTATCTTCGATGGTGATGTTTTCGTAAGCGCAAGCTTTGAAGGCTTCGAGACTGGTGCAGTTGTTAGCAACGGCGGTATCGGCGAAGCTGAGGGCCAAGTTGATGAAGTCTTCGTTTTTGGCTACGAAATCGGTTTCCGAAGTAAGGTTCAATACGATACCGAACGAATTGTCGGCCGAAGTTTTGGCAATAACCACACCTTCTTTCGCATCGCGGTCGCTACGTTTAGCGGCCACTTTTTGACCTTTTTTACGGAGGTAATCGATGGCGGCTTCGAAATCGCCATTGGTTTCCTGGAGGGCGGCGCGGCAATCCATCATACCGGCACCGGTTTGCTGACGTAATTTGTTCACGTCGGCGGCTGAGATTGTTACTGAGCTCATAGTTATAGATTAAGAACCGTGGGGTTCAATGATTAAAAGGGTTTAAAAAAGAGATTAGTCGGCTTTTTTAGTAGTACGACGTGTACCGCTAGCTTTACGACGAGGAGCACCATCTTTGTTTTCTCCGTCTTCAGCAGCTGTAGCTTCAACACCATCTTGGTCTTCCGCATCCTCATCGCCCATTTTATCTTTTTCGGTTTCGCGTTCTTGCAAACCTTCAATGATAGCGGCGGTGATGTAGTTGGTGATGATGGCGATTGATTTGGTAGCATCGTCGTTCGAAGGAATCGCGAAATCTACTTTGTTTGGATCGCTGTTGGTATCTACCATACCGAAGGTAGTGATACCTAAGCGGCGCGATTCAGCCAAAGCGATGTGCTCGTGCGAGATATCCACGATGAACAAAGCGGCAGGAACACGGCCCATATTGGCGATACCGCCTAATACTTTACCCATTTTCTCCATATCGCGCTTCAAGGTGAGGCGTTCTTTCTTGTTGATGCTGATAGCAGGATCTTCGAGCATTTTTTCGATGCTTTGCATCTTCTTTACGCTTTTGCGGATGGTACCGAAGTTGGTCAACATACCTCCCAACCAACGGTCGGTTACATAAGGCATGTTTACTCGGTTGGCGCAATCGGTAACGATTTCTTTCGCTTGCTTTTTAGTAGCAACGAAGAGAATCTTCTTACCGCTTTTCGCGATTTGTTTCATAGCCGCGGCGGCTTCTTCTAACCCGTCAATGGTTTTGTTCAGGTCGATAATATGAATGCCTTTCTTTTCGGCGAAGATATAAGGAAGCATTTTCGGATTCCATTTTTTGCGCAAGTGGCCAAAATGAACGCCGGCATCCAATAACTGTTGATGTAATGTTGTATTGTCTGACATGATAATCGTAATTCGTGGGTGATTAAATAATGAAAACCGAGATTAACGTTTAGAGAACTGGAAGCTCTTACGGGCTTTCTTGTGACCAAATTTCTTACGTTCAACCGAACGAGGGTCGCGGGTAAGCAATCCTGCGGGTTTCAACATCGGGCGATAGTCGGCGTTATGATCGCATAAAGCGCGCGACAAGCCTAATTTAATGGCTTCGGCTTGACCTTTTTGTCCGCCACCATCTACGGTGATATTCACATCGAATTTCTCTAAACCGTCTACCGATTTCAAAGGCAATTCAACTTGGTTTTGTAAGTACATCAAGGGGAAGTACGTTTTATAATCACGATCGTTGACGGTGATTTTTCCGCTACCAACGCTTAAGTAAACGCGGGCTACGGCTTCTTTACGACGTCCGATGGCTTTTTTATTTTTTTCCATGGTATTTAAAATTGAAAAAGAATGAATTATTTAAGCGTGGTTGGTTTTTGTGCAGCATGAGGGTGCTCGTTACCGGTGTAAACGAACAATTTCTTGTACATGGCGCGACCTAAGCGGTTTTTAGGCAACATCCCTTTTACGGCACGTTCGATAACCACTTCGGGGCGACGGTTTAATAAGTCTTTAGCCGCTTCGTGTTTTTGACCACCTGGGTAACCACTGAAGGTGATATAGTCTTTTTGTTCCATTTTGTTACCGCTCAAGGTTACCTTGTCGGCGTTCAATACAATAATAAAATCACCACCATCGGCATGGGGGGTATAGGTTGGCTTGTGTTTACCGCGGAGGTAAGAAGCTATTTTAGCACACATGCGCCCAACGCTTTGGCCGGTGGCATCGATAACAAACCATTCCGGTTTGTGGGTTTGTTTGGTAACAAACTTGGTTTTGTAACTTAAGTGTCTCATTTTGAAAAAATGTTATTTAAATTCGATTCCCTTTTATCGGGGAGCGCAAAGGTAAATGTGTTTTAAGCATTTTTCCAAGTAATTGGAGTACATATTTTTTTTAGTAAGATTAAAAAGCTTTGATTATCAATGTAATTTTGGTAATATATTATTTTTAATAATGCGTTTATGCTAATCGGTAGGGCCTAATAGGTTCAGTGGCACACAAATGTTAACGAAAAATCATAGAAATGTTAACAAAAAGTTGGAATGTATACTTTTTATATATATGTTTGGCGTCAAATTCATATCAGATCAAATTTAATAAACAAAAAAGTATGAAGAAATCAATCGTCTTTCTGCTTGTACTGATGGTTACAAGCGTGCAGGTGTTGCTGGCTCAGAGCAAGCAAATCCGCGGTCGGGTTGTCGATGACAAAGGGGAACCTATCATTGGCGCCACGGTTAGGGTTCAAGGAACTAACAAAGGAACTGTTACCGATGCGTCGGGTAATTTCCGATTGAATGTAGACGACGACGCTACATTAAGTATCAGTGCTATTGGTATGAAGCCAACGGAAACATCGGCTCGCGATGGCATGCAAGTAAAAATGAATGGAGAACAGCAGTTCATTCGTGAGACTGTTGTTACGGCTCAGGCCATTAAGCGTGAAAAATCGAGTTTAGGTTATGCTACGGCTACCTTAAATAACGAAGATTTGAATCGCGGTAATAATACCAGTGCTTTAGGTGCGTTAACCGGTAAAGTATCGGGTTTGAACATTACGAATACAACCGGTGGACCTGGTGGTTCTACCCGTGTGGTAATTCGTGGTGAAAAATCGATTACCGGGAATAACAACGCCTTGATTGTAGTAGATGGTATTCCGTTAAACAATGCCAACCGTACTTCATCGAATAGTTTGAAGCAAGTTGACTTCGGTAACCGTGGTAATGATATTAATCCGGATGATATCGAAAGCATTTCGGTATTGAAAGGGCCTGCCGCTACCGCGTTATATGGTTCGGAAGGGGCTAATGGGGCTATCATGATTACCACGAAATCGGGTAAGGCTAAGAAAGCCGGTAAGAATGAAATTTCATTCTCTTCGGGTTATACTATGTCGGATGTATTACGTTACCCTGAATTCCAAAACCAATTTGGTCAAGGTGATTTGAATGGGGTATTCGACGATCGTCGTGAAAACTTCAGTTGGGGTTTACCTTTCGACGGACAAGTTCGTCCTTGGGGTCAAATCATCAACGGTCAGCAAAAAGTAAAGCCTTATAGCGCTCAACCTAATAATGTTCGCGATTTCTTCAATCGTGGTACTACTTGGGAAAATAATTTGTCGCTTTCCGGAGGAAACGAAAAGACAACTTATTATGCTGCTTTCAATTCGTTGAATAATAAAGGCGTTGTACCAAACACGTTCTTAGATCGTTACAGCATTCGTTTCAATGCCAACCATGAGTTCAACAATAATTTCTTCAGCAATATTGCTGTAAACTACATCAACAGTAATTCTCGTGTTGACCAAGGCGGTCAGGGTGAAGGTTCTGTTTGGAACAATGTTAGTCAGCAACCACGCGACATTCCTATTGCAGAATTGGCCGATTTAGGCGATCCGTTTAATAGCATGTCGATTGCCGATAGCAATGGGGTTAAGCGTTATGGTTATTATGGTGCTTATACCGAAAACCCATATTGGGTAGCTAAGTATTTCGATAACCGCAATCGTTTTGATCGTGTTTTCGGTCAAACTACCTTAGGATGGCGCATGAGTTCACATTGGACTTTATCGAATCGTTTCGGGGGTGATGTAATTGCCGATCGTACGTATTTGAAATCGCCAAAAATCAACTCGGTTGGTTTCGAAGATTTCTGGTCAGGTTCACCTAAATCGTTGAACGGTGGCTATTACGAAGGAAACGAAAACGTGGTTAACTATTTCAACGACCTTATGTTGAGTGGTAACTACCAATTCAACAAAGTTGGTATGAATGTATTATTAGGTCATTCTATGGTGAGTCGTCGTTCGAACTTCTTGTCTTCGAATATCGATCCTACTACCAATGGTTTAGTCATCGAAGATTTCTACAATTTCTCGAATGCCGTAAGTAAAATCAATTCTCAAAACAGTTTATCGCGCAACCGTAAAGTGGGTGCTTATGCAACTTTGAATTTGAACATCGATCAATTCTTGTTCTTTGAATTGACCGGACGTAACGATTGGAGTTCTACCCTCGCTACCGGTAATCGCTCTTATTTCTACCCATCGGCCAGCGTTTCTTGGTTATGGAGTCAGCATTTATCCGAAGAAGCCAAGAAAGTGTTGAGCTATGGTAAACTCCGTGCCAACTTATCGGCTGTAGGTAACGATGCTCCGGCTTATGCCAATAACAATCCAGGATTCATTTCGGCTGAAATTACCAGCGGATTTGGTTCTAACATCTTCCCTGTGAATGGTGTTCCCGGGTTCACGTATCAGAATCGTGTAGGTAATCCTGGTTTGAAACCTGAACGTTCAGTTGGACGTGAAATTGGTATGGACTTAGGTTTCTACGACGATCGCATTTCGTTTGATGTTACGATGTATCGCAACTTAACCCGCGATCAGATTATTGCTGTACCAACAGCGCCATCTTCGGGTTATACGTCGCGCTTTATCAATGCCGGTGAAATTGAAAACCGTGGTATTGAATTAGGCTTACGTTTAAGTCCAATTAAGAAGAAAGGCATGCGTTGGGATTTGTTCGGGACATATACCCGCAACCGCAACGAAGTTATTTCGCTTACCGGTGGTGTTGACCAAATTGTGTTAGGTGGTTTCTCGGGTATGAGCATCGTGGCTGCTGTAGGCAAGCCTTTCGGTACTTTCTACTCGGTAGATTTGAAGCGTGATTCATTAGGTCGCCAAATCATCGATACTGTTTCTGGTAGTCCATTATCAACAGCGGCTCCTGTTTATTTAGGTTCTTATCAGCCTAAGTTCATTGCCTCTTGGGGTTCTAGCTTCAGCTACAAAGGATTCACCTTATCGGTATTGTTCGATACACGTCAAGGTGGTTACATGTATTCTCGCACCAAAGACATCTTGGAATTCGTAGGGGTAACACCTTCTACTACCATGAATGGTCGTGAACCATTTGTTTGGGATAATTCAGTATATCAGGATGCCAATGGTAACTATGTACCGAATACAACATACAAAACCGATGTTTACACGTACTATACTTCGGCTAACGTGAAACCTAGCAGTCAAGATTTAATCAAAGCCGGTTATGTGAAACTTCGCGAATTATCGTTGGGTTACAAATTGCCTACGAAGTGGTTCAATAACACCTTCATTGGTTCAGGTAATGTATCGATCTTCGGTAACAACTTGTTCTTGTGGGCTAACGAAGGAAACGATTACGTAGATCCGGAAGTAAACTCGGGTGGTGCCGGTAACGAACAAGGGTTCGATTTCAGCGCTCGTCCTTCTTTACGTAACTACGGTTTCAAATTAGGTTTAACATTCTAAAACGTTCAAATACACGCTTGTATGAAATACTTGAAAATTAAAATTTTATCGCTCGCCCTGTTAGCCGTAGTTGGTTTTACAGGATGTAAGAAGTTTCTGGATGTTAACCAGAACCCCAATATTGCCAATAATCCCGATATTTCTTTGGTATTGCCTTCAGCTGAAGTGGCTATTGCTCACGTAGTTGGGAACCAATTCCAAGTGAATGGTAGTTTCTGGTCGCAATATTGGACACAGTCGCCTTTGGCTAACCAATACAAACAATACGATCAGTATCAACCATCAACGGACAATTACAACCGTTCTTGGCGCATTTTGTACAACGACGCCCTCACTGATTTGGCGTATGTGTACAACCGTGCTAAGTCTGAAAACAACAAGCAGTACATGGCTGTTTCACGTTTATTGTCTGCTTACAGTTTCCAATTGTTATCAGATGCTTGGGGTGATGTGCCTTTCAGCGAAGCTGTTAAAGGATTGAACGAAGATGGTGGTATCGTAAATCCGAAGTATGACTCTCAAAAAGATGTTTACGAAGGAATCATTACGTATATCGATGAAGCTATCAGCTTGATTGATGTGAATTCTGCCGCTCACCCCGGTGCCGACGATTTGATTTATGGTGGCGATATGACCAGCTGGTTAGTATTCGCTCATACCCTCAAATTGAAAGTGGCCATGCGCATGTCGGAAGTAAATCCAACCCGTGCCCAAGCCATCATCGCTTCTATTGAAAGTGATCCAACCTTCATCGGTTATATGTCGGTTCCTGCCGAAGATGCTAAAGTAAACTTTACCATCGATGGTGGTTCGCAAAACCCGTTGTACTCTGAAATGGTTGGTTTAAGCAAAACACAGAATTTGTTTGCCAGTAAAACTTGTGTAGACAGTATGAATTCCAATTCAGATCCTCGTGTATTTGTTTTCTACAAACCCGTTAGCGGTAATGTAGTAGGTATTACTCAAGGTGATTATTCGAATTCAACCAATGCAAGCGGTAAATCAATTCCAAGTGCTGCTGTAGCCGGTGAAGCCAACAATACAGCTTCTGCCACAGCTCCTGTACGTTTATTGTCTTCTTCTGAAAGTTTGTTATTACAAGCTGAAGCAGCAGCCCGTGGATGGTCAACAGGCGATGATGCGGCTTTATTTGCTTCGTCGATTGATGCCAGCATGGAATCGTATGGTGTTACAAGCACAACCGATATTTCGTATTACAAAGACAGCACCTATTGGGGTGTTTACCCTACAGCCGGTACTACCGCTGAAAAGGTTCGTCATATTGTAACACAAAAATGGTTCAGCATGTGCGGTAACCAAGGGTTTGAAGCTTGGACAGAATGGCGTCGTACAGGATATCCCGATTTCTTGATCATTTCGGTGAATTCCTTAATTGGTACACAGCGTCCTGCTCGTTTCCTTTACCCAACCGATGAAATCAATTTAAACTCAAACTTCCCGGGCCTCCAAACCGTTGAAAAACGTGTATGGTGGGATGTTAATTAATCAATTTAAAAATTAAGAAGCTCTATGAAAAAGTCATTAATTGCTTTATCGGCTGTGGCCTTATTAGCCTTTGCCGCCTGCCAAAAGAAAACGCCCGGTTCAGTATCTCGTGTAGTTACGGCCTCTTACCCGGTAATTACCATTAACGGTCCACAATTTGTGAGTATGCCGGTTGGTGGTTCATTCTCCGATCAAGGTGCTACTGCGGTGGACACTATTTTAGGTGAAACCTTAGAACCAATTGAAGTTACCAACGATATCGATCCGCAAACACCGGGTTTTTACACCGTTCAATATTCGTTTAAAAATTCAAATGGATATACGAGCGTAGGTACTCGTTTTGTCTTGGTAACCAATATCGATTCTTCATTGGATTATACGGGTATTTATCGTCGTACCTTGAATAATTCCCCTATGAACGTTGAAAAAGTAGCTACCGGTTTGTACAAAACCGATAATGTAGGTGGTGTTCCATTACCATCGCCATTCGCCATCACCGTGTATTTCGGTCAAATTGACGATTCTACTTTAGTAGTACCCACCCAGCCTACCGCTGCCGGTGATATGTATTGCTCGAACTCCTACCTCCGTGCTTATGCCGGTGTAGATACGTCCATTTCTTGGATTGTTCGCAATGCCTCTTTCGGTACTGCCGTTCGTAAGTTTGTTAAGTCTGCCAACTAATTGGCACTCCAATAACATTAAAAACCGCCTTTCGGGGCGGTTTTTTTATGTATAATCGTTTCAAATCGGTAAAAATTCCTACCTTCGCACTCCCTTTTCGGAATATTTTTCACCCGAAACGCACTGATTGAAAAGGGCAGTACGGTTCAACAAAAAAATTTTTATGGAAGAAAACAAATTTGCTCACCCCGCCCAGCACGGTGCCCACGATGAATTCGATTGGAGCGTAGATAAACGCAACGTATCGACTTATGCCAAAGGCGACCGCGAAGCCCTCGATAAACAATACGAGGAAACCTTTAAAGCTGTCAGCGATAACGAAATGGTTACCGGTACAATTGTTGCCTTAACCAAAACCGACGCTGTTGTAAATATTGGTTACAAAAGTGATGGCTTGATTTCATTGAACGAATTCCGCGATTTAAACGACGTGAAAGTAGGCGATTCAATTGAAGTCTTAATTGTTGAAAAAGAAGACCGCGAAGGTCATTTGCACCTCAGCCGTAAGTTGGCCCGCCAACAACGTGCTTGGGAACGCATTGTGGATGTTTACAAAACCGGCGAAATTGTTACCGGTCACGTTACATCGAAAACTAAAGGTGGTTTGATTGTGGACTTGTTCGGTATGGAAACATTCTTGCCCGGTTCGCAAATCGACGTTAAACCGATTACCGATTACGATCAGTTCGTGAATAAAACCATGGAATTTAAAGTGGTTAAAATCAACGAAGTAATTCGCAACGCCGTAGTTTCTCACAAGGCCCTCATCGAAAGCGATATCGAAGCACAACGCACCGAAATCATTTCGAAACTCGAAAAAGGTCAGGTATTGGAAGGAACTATCAAAAACGTTACCGACTTCGGTGCCTTCATCGATTTGGGTGGTCTCGACGGTTTATTGTACATCACCGATATTTCTTGGGGTCGTATCAACCATCCGAGCGAAGTGCTCCAAAACGGACAAAAACTTAATGTGGTGGTATTGGATTTCGACGACGAGAAGAAGCGTATTTCGCTCGGCTTGAAGCAATTACATCCTCACCCATGGGAAGCTTTACCCGATTTTATTGCCGTAGGCAACAAAGTGAAAGGGAAAGTAGTGAACATCGAAGATTATGGTGCATTCCTCGAAATGGAACCAGGTATCGAAGGTCTCGTTCACGTATCGGAAATCACTTGGAGCAACCAACCTATTAACGCGAAGGAATACTTCAAAATGGGTGAAGAGCACGAAGCTATGATCGTTTCTATCGATAAGGAAGAACGCAAAATGAGCTTGTCGATCAAGAAAATGATGCCTGATCCTTGGGATGAAATCGAAAACAAATATTCAGTTGGTTCTCAACACAAAGGTTTAGTGAAAAACTTAACCCCATATGGTGTATTCGTTGAACTCGAATCGGGCATTGGTGGTATGATTCATATCTCCGACCTCAGCTGGGTTAAGCGTTTCAATCACCCAAGTGAATTCACTAAAGCCGGACAAAGCATTGATGTAGTGGTATTGAGCGTAGATAAAGAAACTCGCAAAATGTCGCTCGGTCACAAGCAAATTGAAGAAGATCCATGGAACACCTTCGAAAGCGTATTCCCAATTGGTTCTTTACACGAAGGTGTGATGATTCGCAAAGAAGAAAAAGGCGGTATCATTCAATTGCAATACGGTTTAGAAGCATTCTGCCCAACCCGTCACTTACGTAAGCAAGACGAGAAAATGGTAGCCGTAGACGAAACGAACCAATTCATGATTATTGAATTTGATCGTAACGAAAAACGCATCATGGTTTCGCACGCTAAAGTGTGGGAACAAGAAGTAGAAGGCGAAAAAGAAGCCATTCGCAAAGAAGTAAGCAACGAGATGGAAAGCACTAAGAAAGCAGTGAAAAACTTGCAATCGAAAGTGGAAAAAGCCACCCTCGGTGATATTGGCGCCTTGGCCGACTTAAAACGCAAAATGGAAGAAGGCGGTAAATAATCGTCCTCCTCTTAAATAAATTGAGCCGTTCCGAAAGGAGCGGCTCTTTTTTTATGTCGATTCTTTTGAAGCTGTCATCGCCTATCTCTTTATTCATCGCCGGTCCCCGCTGTCACGTCGGCTGCGCGTCCGCTTCGCTCCCGCCTAGCCTTTGGTTTCATCGGGGCTAGGTCGGCAACCGGAACTTTTTTCGGCTTTTATCAAAACTAAAGTTGTTTTATATGATGAATTAGATCAGGTAAATATTCCTTGATAATTGTCCATATAATATTTAAGTCAACCCCAACATAATCATGCACTATTCGATTCCTGAAGCCTCTAATTCTATGCCAATCAATCGACGGGTTTGAATCTTTAAATTCATCGCTTAGTCGATTGGCGGCTTCACCAATAATTTCAAAATTTCGAACAACGGCATCTATAGTTTTATCATCATTTGAAAATGTGTTAAAATCTAAATCTGAGGTGTAACGAAATATTTTCTCAGCGCTTTCAATGATATCACTGACTAATAATTCATTGTTACGTTTAGACATATTGAATTTCATTTTTAATGGCCGAATAGAAACGCTCACTCATGGCATTTCTTGATATTAAATCCACTTTGTGATGAATGGATTTTTCAATAAAATCGGCTAAGTCAATAAATTCAATACCAATAGATCCATTAAATGACACAACAATATCAACATCACTTTTGTCGCTAAAATCGTTTCTGGTTAATGAACCAAAAATGCCAATTTCCTGCACATGAAACCGACGAGCCAATTCCGGTTTTATGTTTTGCAAATTCAATATGACTGATTGCAATGAAATCATACGCTAATTTAATACGAATTTAAATTACAAGTACTCAATCGGATTTAAATAAAACATTTTCTTATACCCCAGCGGACTATCATCGATGCGCCAAGGGTAAGGTATGAGGGTGGTAATTACATAATGCAGGTGCGGTGGTTTGCCTTTGGCATTCCCGGTATCGCCTACTTTCGCAATGATGCTTTCGGGGGTTACAAAAGAAAAGCGAGACGTGAGTATGGTGTCTAAATGCGCGTAATAATGCATGCGCCATTTTGGACCTAAAATAATGAGGGCATGTCCACCCAAAGGTAAATCGCCACAGAACATGACGATGCCCGAAGTGGCCGCATGAATGGGCGTTCCTTTCTTGGCAAATATATCCACGCCTTTATGTGTAACCGATTTGCCCCAAGGATAATACCAATAGGAATTGGGATGGTAACTACCGGGGCCTGCACCGGCTACGGGCATTTTTAAGTTTTGTGGAATTAGAAATCCAATTAGACCAATGAGCAATACGGACAGTACGATGATTTTGTTGATACGCATAAGGGAATAGATAGTGACTTAAATTCATTAATATAAATAATGAAACAAAGTAACCTGCTAAAACGTTGGCAAAATGTTATATTACTTCCACAGACTTAACGATACACATTGCCATCTTCCAATTTGGCCGGTCGTTGGGCATTGAAACTCCGGTGAAAAATACTGCGGGTACTATCGTAAGTCGCCGTGCGTAAGCCACCTAAATCGAGTAGACTATGAAATACATCATCCGTCATAAATAAGGTTTGTTGATGCGGGGCTAAGCTCGACTTTAAAGGATGATTATTGGAAAGCCAAAGCATAAAGGGCACTTCAATTTGCGTCCAAGGTACTAAGCCCGTATAATCGTGTCCCACGGCATCGTTTTCATCGTACACATTCTCGCCATGGTCCGACCAATAACAAAGGGCATAATGGGTATTGGTGTTCCGGTTTGCTTTTTGTGAAATAGCATCGAAAAAGGTATTCATTACAAAATCGTTGTAACGAACAGCATTGTCGTAGGTGTTGATGGTATGTTGTTTGTTGTTACTTTCTTCGGTAAAATAATTCAGTTGCGGAGGGTAACGTTTTTCGTACAAAGAATGATTGCCCATTAAATGCACCACAATGAATTTCTTGGAGGCGGTATCGAGAAGTGCTTGATTCAAAAAGGGTATCAAATCTTCATCGTACGATGTTTGTAATGTAGCATCGAAGGACGTATTGCCTTGTCGGTTGATGAATTCTTGTTTGTTGGCCGTTTGCGCTAAACGATAAATCGCATTATCCCACAAACCCGCCGGCGACTGATTCGATAACCAATAGGTTTTGTATCCGGCGGAGGCATACACATCCAATACACTTAAACTGCTATCGTAGGCTTGTTGATTATCGATATTGGCGGTGGTGAAGGCCGAGAGTAAAGCCGTGAGTGTATGCGAATAGGGACTCACTGCTTTATGGTAAACAATAAGGTCCTTGCGTTTCAACAATAATGGGTTGGTGGCACGGCCGTAGCCATACAATTGCATGTGCCTACGTGTAAGCGATTCGCCCAAAATGAGAATGACTACTTCGGGTTTGTTCCGCAAAGCATTCACTTGAACTTGTTTTCGAACACGTGGTTGTTGTTGCAGAAAATGAGTTTGTGTTTCGGCAAACGAAATGAAGGCGCGTGTGGAAGGCAATAAAGCTTTGCGCACGAAGCGCTGATGACGCGCATTTTCGGCTAAGAAAATAAAACAAGCACCCAGTACCAATGACGCCATGGGCTTATTCCAAAAAACGATGGGTTTGTTGTACCGATAGCGAATCGTCCACAACACGAGGGAAAAGAAAAAAAGAATGAACCAATAATCGTAGGTTGATTTTAGTTGCACAAATTCACTTGCTTCGCCGGCATTGGTATTGGCCACCACAAATAAACTGTTGGCACTTACCGGTCCGTGAATAAATACAATATGCAGTAAATTTAACGCGGCATCGATGCACAAGTATATGAGTCCAATTACCCATACCCAGCGCTGTTTAATTAGGGAATAAAGCGCAAAAACAAGGGCAAGCCAAACTACAAGAATGGCTATATCGCGACTATCGAATGGATTGGGATTAATAAGTAGAAGTACCAACAAAGGGTATAAGCACACCCCGAGCCACATCGATGGGAAGGATGAAACAAGTTGTTTTATATAAATAGCTAAACCTTTGGTACGCATACGCATGAAAACCTTATCGCCGTTTTTGCTTGAAAAAATCTTTCATCAATTGGGCGGCTTCGTTGGAAAGGATGCCTGAAATAAGTTCCGTTTTTGGATGGAAGGGATTGTGGGCACAAGTATGTTGGTAGCCATTTTTTTCGTCGGAGGCACCATAGACAATGCGACCGATTTTGCTCCAATACAAAGCACCGGCGCACATCAAGCAAGGTTCTAAGCTCACGTATAAGGTGGCGTTGGGTAAGTACTTACCGCCGAGCGCTTGTGTGGCGGCACTGAGGGCAATGATTTCGGCGTGGGCTGTTACATCGTTGAGCAACTCCACTTGGTTATGGCCACGGGCAATAATACGATTGTTCATTACTACCACGGCGCCAACAGGAACCTCATCGCGCTCGGCGGCTTTTTGGGCTTCGAGGAGGGCTTGTTGCATGAATTGTTCGTCGGTCATTGATGGGTCTTATTTAATGGTGAAACTCACTTTACCCGAACCAATCAAAGGCTTTTTAATTTCTTCCACGTGCAAGAGGTAAGGATGGTCGAAATAATTAAACCGAATGGATTGGTTTTCGGTAACTAATTTTTCTACAACGACTTTATCGCCGAGGCGAATACTGATATCGGCTTCTTTTTTATTGATATCGCCGGCGGCAATAATCAAACTTGTTTTATCGCCTTCAATTATTTTTTGGGTATTGGCACCCATTTTGGCAGTGATGCCTTCGGTGGGGATATTGAGGGCATGGTTGTAGGAAGGTGTGCTGCCGGGTTTGGTATCATTGCCACCGCAAGCGGCCAAAAACAAAGCAAGGCAAAAGGTGATTACAAACTGTTTCATATTGTAAAAGTACTGAAATAATGCGGTGTGGTTTATAGCTGAAGAATGAACCGGGCGCTTAATAAATAGCCCCGGCTGTAGCTAGGTGCCATGCACCGCGGAAGACGGGACGGGTGATGAATAAAGCGATGCGGATGCGCTTCAAAAAAATCCATTTTATTTTTTGTTCGACATGCCGGCGGGGCCGAACATCTCGAACAGGCAACGCCGATATTGCTCGGTTTAATTGGATGTTTCGTTATCGAGAAAAAGTTCTCCGCTGATGGCGTCGGCTAATAATTTCCCGGAGTTGGTCAATTGTAGTTGATGGCCTTGTTGTTGCAAATGGCCTTGTTCAATGAAGGTATTGCAGGTAGATACAAATGTTTCTTGTTGTGTTTTAGAAAGGTTTTGTAGCCAAGTGCTTACATTGAGTCCCTCCACGGTGCGCAACGCCACCATGAGTTGTTCGTTTTGTTGTTGTGTGGCGCTTAATATTTCTTGTTCCGAGGGTAAGCGATTTTCGCGAAGGGCTTGTATGTAATGGGTGTTGTTCGAAACATTCCAACGGCGTATGGGCGGGGCGTACGAGTGCGCGGATGGGCCAAACCCTATATAGGGCACGCCTTGCCAATACCGACTGTTATGCTTGGAACGAAAGCCGGCTTGCGCGAAGTTCGAAATTTCGTATTGTTCGTATTGGGCCGCGGCTAAGGTGTTCATTAAGTACTCGTATTGAGTGGCCGCTTGCTCGGGGTTTATAGGCGGCACTTGTTTTTTTTGTACAAAATGATGGAGGGCCGTACCTTTTTCAACCGTCATGCTGTAGCACGATAAATGCGTGGGTTGCAAGCGCAACATGGTTTCGATATTGGCATGCCATTTGGCGTCGCTAAGCAAGGGGAAGCCAAAAATTAAATCGGCATTCAAATTGCCAATGCCGGCATCTTGCGCAATTTGTAAACAAGCATAGGCATCGTGGCCGTTGTGGGTGCGGTTCATGTACAACAAATCGTCGTCGAAAAAACTTTGTATGCCAATGCTGAGTCGGTTAATACCCAAGCGCATCCAATCTTTTACGCGTTGGGTTTGAATATCGTCGGGATTGGCTTCGAGGGTAATTTCGGCGTTCGAGGAAACCGAATACTGTTTGTGGATGGCTTCGAGTATACGGTGTAAATCGGTATTGCTTAAAATGCTGGGCGTGCCGCCGCCAAAATAAATGGTTTCAATGGCTTGTGCTTGCGCTTCGGGGGCACGCAATTCAATTTCACGCAATAAGGCGTCCACCAAATCGTTGAGTTGATGCAGGGTGGTGGAAAAATGAAAATCGCAATAATGACACGCTTTTCTACAAAATGGAATATGCACGTATATACCGGCCATGAACGCTGTAAATTTACTTTCTTTGTAGCATACCGTGGTACGTAGTTTATGGTTCATAGTGTTTTTCTTGATTTGCTCGGTGGGGCAAGCGCAAGACTATACCATACAGTTGCAAGGACCGGAAGCCAATTGGTTTCAGCAGAAAAGCAATTTAGATAGTACACCGCGCGATTCTTCGGCGGCTCGCGATGCCTTGCGGGAAGCACAAGCTAACTTAATGCAACAAGGTTATGTGTTGGCCGGTTTCGATTCGTTGCGCTTCGAACCCAAGCGGGTTATTGCGTGGGTGGTATTGGGACCCTGTTATCGGTGGGTGTCGATACGCTCAGGGAATGTACCGCCCGAATTGATGAATCAGAGTCGATTGCAAGAACGACAATGGATGAATCGGGCCTTGGATCCAAAATTATTTTACCCCGCCTTTGAGCGTATTATTCGGACTTGCGAAGACAATGGCTTTCCCTTTGCGTCCATTCGTTTGGATAGTTTGCAAGAAAAAAATGGAGGCGTTTCGGCAGTAATGAATTTGCAACGGGGTCCCTATATCACCCTCGATTCGGTGATTGTGGGCGAATCGCCCGGCATTGCGCGGCATGTTATTTTGCGTTATTTGGGCTTGCGCGAAGGGATGGCTTATAACGAATCGCGTATTGTGCGCATGAGTACGCGCTTGAAAGAATTGCCTTATGTGGAAGAGGTGTATCCGTGGCGTATGAATTTTACCCAAACTCGGAATACCTTGAATTTGTATGTAAAATCGAAATCGGCCAACCGTGCCGATGTGCTATTGGGGGTAATGCCGAACAACCAAGAAATTGGTGGAAAGTTTTTAATGAGCGGTGATGTGAAATTGGGTTTGCAAAATGCCTTGGGACAAGGCGAGAGTGTGCAATTGAATTGGCAAAATTTGCAGTATCGTTCCCCGCGTTATCATGTTGATTTGGCCTTTCCGTTTATCTTGAATTCGCCTATTGGCTTGAATGCAAAATTTGATTTTTACAAGAAGGACACCACCTTCCGAACCACCACCGGCGAGTTGGGTTTAATGTACCAACCCGATGCGCATAACTACTTGAAATTTTATTACAATATCAGCAGTACGCGCGCCGGAAGCATTAATACGGCGCAAGTGTTGAGTACGCGCAAACTTCCGGTGAATGGCGATATTCGCTACAGAACCTTGGGGATAGAAGCGGTATGGAGCAAACTCGATTATCGGGTGAACCCACGCAAAGGTTATCGTTTGCAAGCCAATGCGGGTGTATCGTTTCGCACGCTATTAAAAAACAATACCATTGAAACTTTGTCCGATCCGGTAAAGGGGGGCAACTTTTCATGGTTGTACGACAGCATTCCGTTGAAGAACAACAAATACAATCTCAATGCCTTGGCGCAAGCTTATTTCCCCTTAAGCAAGAAATGGATTTTACTCACGGCGTATGCGGGTGGTTATACCTTCAGCAACAATCGCTTGTTTCGGAATGAGTTGTATCAAATTGGGGGCTATCGCTTATTGCGTGGCTTCGATGAAGGCAGTTTGTTTGTGGATGCGTATCATGTGTTTACGGTGGAACCACGCTTTATGCTTGGACTCAATGCTTACTTTTTTGCATTCACCGATTTTGGCCGCATTCATTTGCGCACCGATTTGAGCGATCGGGTACAACATCCGTTCAGCACCGGTTTGGGGATGTCGTTTGAAAATAAAGCCGGACAGTTTACCTTGAGTTATGCCGTGGGCGGTCGAGAGCAATCGCCTTGGCAAGTGCGTAATTCGAAGATTCACTTTGGGTATGTGAATTATTTTTAGCGATGGTTCTTTTTGGGGCTGTCGGCTTCTTTTCTTTCATCATCTACTATCCGTCCCTTCCGGGGTGTCCGTACTCCGCTTCGCTTCGCACCAAGCCCTCCAGGCACGGCAGCCCTTGAGCGAAGGAACCTTCCTCTGCAGTCTGAAATTACCGTCCCCGTTTTTTGGCTACAACCGCTACAAATGGTCCCAAGGGAACAAAATTATTCGCGCGAATAACACCGGGGTAATACACTTGCGAAATGGCGCCATCTAAATACAAGGCTTGTTTGCAACCTAATTTTTTAAAGAACTCAGCAAATTCGTAAAAGCTTAAAGGGTATTTAGACATCAACAAAACCACGTCGCCATTTTTTAAAACGCCCACGCCATTACGGATATTTCGCTTGTCGGATTTGGGTGAAAAATCGGAACGAATTTTTCCGTCTATAATCATCATCGGTCCCGATTGGGTGGCCCAGCGCACGTCTTTATGGCTTTTGTAATTCGGTGTTTTTACTATGGAGGCTTTTCCTTTTTTGTCGCACATAAAAATGCCATTGGGTAGCCAATAAAAATTGCCATCGCTGCCCGAACGGCGGTCTACTTCGTGTTGTAATTTATAGTTTTCAATGTATAACCCAATTGGGTAACCTTTCATACTATACATACCGGCATTCATGCCAAACAATAAACTATCGCCTTGCTCGGTAACATGGTTGATGAGTCCGGTGAAATTACGCAACGGCTCGCCCGATTTGTCGAGATTATACAAGCGTAAGGAATCTGTTTGCGGATTTAATATAATGCCTACATATTGGCTGTTACTAATATTGCGAAACGAAGAAAAGGTGATTAAGCAACCTAAAACGAGAAGGGTAGTCCATTTTTGCATAACGTAAATGTACAATCTTTTCAATTTGCCATTATCTTGCAGATACAATGAATTATGTAGAACCTTTTTGGCATAGTCGACGTTTGTATTGGATAGACGGCTTATTGATTGTGTTGTTTTTAGGCATGATGGGTTATGCCATTGGGGTGCGTTATCTTGAATTTTTAAATCCAAGCGGACCCGAATATGTGGAACGTAATTATGGTGCCGATATTGAGGAAGTAGCCAAGGAGTATGGTTACGATCCGGCTTTTTTAAAAGCCTTGTGTATGTTGGAAAGTGGGGGGAGACAACATATTAAGCCACGGTTTGAAAAACATATTTACAATCGGCTTAAACGCTTGCGCGATTCGGGTAAGGGCGATTATGAAACTATACCGGCCTCGGAATTTGCATCGGCCTCCGATGAGGCCTTGCGGAGTTTAGCCAGTTCTTGGGGACCCTTTCAAATTATGGGTTACAAGTGTTTGCAACTGGGTGTGAAGGTGAAAGATTTGCGTGGACCGCGAGCGGTGCATTGGGCCATGAAATGGATTGACGTGAATTATGGATATTTATTAAAAGCCGGTCGTTATGCCGATGCCTTTCATATGCACAATACGGGTTCTTTGCGCAGCAGCGGTTCTCGCACCCACGATCCGAATTATGTTCGGAATGGGTTACGGTATATGAAGGAATTTAAATAATTCAGGATGTCCCCGCAGTAGTCTCCCGCAGGGGACTCTGCGGTTCGTTGAGACAATAAAATGGAAGGCATTAAAAATCCGCAGAGTCGCCCACATTATTTTTACTGAATTAATGTTGTTTCAGGGCAGACCTCTGCGGGGACATTAAAGTATTCAGGATGTCCCCGCAGTAGTCTCCCGCAGGGGACTCATCGGTTCGTTGAGACAATAAAATGGAAGGCATTAAAAATCCGCAGAGTCGCCCACATTATTTACTGAATTAATGTCGTTTCAGGGCAGACCTCTGCGGGGACATTAAAGTATTCAGGATGTCCCCGCAGTAGTCTCCCGCAGGGGACTCTGCGGTATTTTAATTTCATTATTTGAAAAATAAAAAACAAATTTGCATAACATCTTATCTAATAACCTAAAACAAGCTATCATGCCTGTTCGATTAAAAATCCCTTATGAAAGTGGATTGTTTTTTATAACATTCACATGTGCCCGTTGGTTGCCGTTAATAAAACTAACTAACAGTTATGATCTATTTTACAAATGGTTTGATTACTTAAAACATCAAGGCCATTTTATAAATGCTTATGTAATTATGCCAAATCATTTTCATGCCATTATTGGATTTAGACAATCAAACAAATCGATTAATAAAATAATTGGTGATGGAAAGCGGTTTATGAGTTATGAATTAATAAAAAGATTAACTGATACAAATCAGATGGAAATATTAATACAATTGAATGACATGGTCAATCGAACTGATGCAAAACGAATGAAAAAACATGAGGTTTTTGAGCCTAGTTTTGATTGGAAATTTTTATATACCAACGAATTTATTACTCAAAAACTGAATTATATTCATCAAAATCCATGTAAATCTAAATACCAATTAGCTAAGTTAGATGTAGATTATGAGCATAGTTCGGCTAGGTTTTATGCGGGTATTTGTTGTTTGGAATATGCTGTAACGCTAGTTTCTGAGATGAAGCATATTGACTTGACTATACCGCAGAGTCCCCTTCGGGAGACATCTGCGGGGACGGGAGAGATTGATGTTTATACCGCAGAGTTCTCTTCGGGAGGCATCCCCGGGGGCAATTTAAATTTGTGTGATGTCCCCGCAGAGGTCTGCCCTGTGTCAACATAAATTTTGAAAAAACATAGTGGGCGACTCTGCGGTAAATCAACTATGAACCCTACTATTTTATTTTTGGCAGCTACGACCGCAGAGTCCCCTGCGGGAGACATCTGAGGGGACGAAACAGAATGAATTGTATGGGGAAACCATTTTATTATTCTTCGAAATAAACGCGTTTTACGCGTTGCGAAATACCGGTGAGGATTTCGTAGGGGATGGTGCCGGCCCAGGTGGCTATTTGTTTTACGCCCAGCGTTTCGTTGAAGACCCATACCGAGTCGCCTTCGCGGGCTTCGGGAATATCGGTGATATCGAGCATGCACATGTCCATACAAACATTGCCAATAATGGGTGCGGGTTTTCCGTGCACCAACATATGTCCAACCCCATTGCCAATGCGGCGGGGCAAGCCATCGGCATAGCCTAAGCAAACGGTGGCAATCACACTATCGCGTTGCAAAATGCCTTTGCGATTATAGCCAACGGTTTCGTGTTGAGGCACCTGTTTGATTTGGGCAATGGTGGTTTTTAAACGACTCACGGTTTCGAGTTGCAAGGCCGCACTGCTATCGATGCCGTACAAGCCTAAGCCTAAACGCACCATATCGAAATGCAGGTGTGGATGACGAACAATACCGCTGGAATTGCACAAGTGTTTGATAACGCTATACCCTAAGGCCGTTTCGAGTTGTTGGGCCATGCGGGCAAATTGTTCGCCTTGATGTTGTGTGAAGTCATCGAGGGCTTGATCTTCACTGCCGGCCAAATGCGAGAAGACGGTTTTAACTACCAATTGCGGATGGGCTTGCAATTGGGCTATGAGTTCGGGCAATTCGTTTTCGTCGAACCCGAGTCGGTGCATGCCCGTATCGAATTTGATATGAATCGGAAAGCGATCGACGGGGTGACGTTCTAAGGTTTCGAGCAATAAATGCAAGGCACGGAACGAAAAAATTTCCGGTTCGAGTTGCCATTCGGCTAAATTATCGTAGGCTTCTTCGTCGGTGTTCATCACCAAAATGGGCAATTGAATACCGTGCTTGCGCAACAAGATGCCTTCGTCGGCAAAAGCCACCGCTAAATAATCGACCTGTTCGAATTGTAATTTATTGGCCAACTCGATGGTGCCAATGCCATACGAAAAGGCCTTCACCATGGCCATGATGCGTGTGCCCGGTTTGACTAATTTTTTATACGCATTCAGGTTATGCGTCAACGCATTCAGGTTAATTTCTAATTGCGTTTGGTGGGTGCGTTCTTGTAAACGGCGGGCAATTTGTTCGAATGAAAATTTGCGCGCCCCTTTAATGAGTATGCCTTCTTGTTGAAACGATTGCACATCGAGGTGACGCAGAAAATCGTCGGTGCTGGTATAAAATTCAGCATTCAACAATTTGATGTTTTCGAACAACATGCGGTTACGTTGCAAGGCATCGCCAATAGCAATGAAGCGATTGATTTTTTTTTGTTGAATGAGTTCGGCTACATCGCGGTACACGTCGTTTTCGCGTCCGCTTTGTAATATGTCGGACAGAATTAAAGTTTTGGTTTCGTGTTGCCGTTGTTGCAATAAAAAATCGAGGGCGATGCCCAACGACGATACATCGGAATTATAACTGTCGTTAATGAGCGTGCAATGGTTGATGCCTTTGAGCAATTCCAAACGCATGGCAATGCGGGTGAGGCGGTGCATGCGTTCTTCAATGTGTTGTTGCGGTATGCCCAAATGCAAGGCGGTGAGCCAACAATGAATGGCATTTTCTATCGAGGCTTCGTCGGTAAACGGAATGGTAATTTGAATTAGGTTCTCTTGGTATAAAGCCTGAATGTGGGTTTCGCCATGCTTGGAGACTTGCTCTTTGATTTGCAAAACGGCTTCGGTTTTTCTGCTCCAGTTCAGGAGTTGCAATTCCTTGTTGCCGCCATGTTTGCGTTGTTGGGCCAATTGCAAAATGCCTTCGTGCAAGTCGTAATAATCTTTATTGTAAATCAGCACTTTGGCATGCCGAAACAAAAATAATTTTTCGTTGATTTTGTGGCGTTGATTTAAAAAACCTTCATTGTGGGTTCGGCCAATATTGGTGAAAATACCAATGCTGGGTTGAATGATTTTTTCGAGGTGTTCCATTTCGCCCGAGGTGGAAATGCCGGCTTCGAAAATGCCTAATTGATGTTCGGGTTTAATGGCCCACACCGATAAGGGAACCCCGATTTGGGAATTAAAACTCTTTGGACTCCGAACAATCGTAAAATCGGTTTCTAACAATTGGTTCAACCATTCTTTCACAATGGTTTTCCCGTTACTGCCGGTAATGCCTATCACCGGCAATTGAAATTGCTTACGATGCCAAGTGCCTAATTGTTGCAGTCCTTGCAAGGTATTATCGACGGCAATAAACCAAGCCTCCGGGAAATGCGCCAGGTTGGAGGGCGTTTCGCTAATTAAAAAACAACGTACGCCACTGTGGTAAGCCGATTCAATGAATTGGTGTCCATTACGGCGTTCACTGTTTAAGGCAATGAATATCGATTCGGCGGGGTGCGAAATTTTACGGCTATCGATGCGTAAATAAGCAATGGCCATATCACGTTCGGCCGATTGAATTAATCGGCCTTTCAGTACGGTAGCTATTTGCGACGCCTTAATCATGCTGGTGTTTAATGCGACTGTTTTTACGGTTATGATACACAGAATAGGCCAAGGAACCGCCAATGCACAATACAATAACGGCTAAGGAAACCCAAACCGGGAAATGAATATCAATGATGTCGAGGAACATTTTGGCACCCACAAAAATGAGCACAATGGCAATACCTTGTTGCAAGTAATCGAACTGGTCGGCGGCTTTTTGTAAAATGAAGAACAAAGCGCGCAAGCCCAATACGGCAAAAATATTCGAGGAATACACAATCAGATTGTCTTGCGAAATAGCAAACACCGCCGGTATAGAATCGAGGGCGAACACGATATCGGTAATGCCAATCATTAATACCACCAAGGCAATTTTCGTGAAATAGGTTTTGCCTAAACGCTTCACAGTGAATTGGCCTTCTACTTCTTCTTCGGTATAGGGAATATTGTTGCGAATCCAACGGTAAATTTTTCCGTCGCGGACATCGTTTTCTTCTTCCTGATTTTCGAAGAACATTTTAAATCCGGTAAACACCAACAACGCTCCGAACACATACAAGAGCCAATGGAATTGATTGATGAGGGCAATACCCAACGCAATGAATACAATGCGGAACAGAATAGCCAAAACCACCCCAATCATCAATACCCGGCCAATGTATTGCGGGCGAACTTGCAGGGAGGTAAAAATCATCACGAATACAAAAATATTATCGATGGACAGCGACATTTCCATGAAGTAGGCCGAGAGATAATCAATGGCTTGTTTATGTCCATAAAAATACCAGAGATACCCAAAATACGCCAAGGCAATGCCTACCCAAAAAAGGTATTGTTTGGCAGCACTGCGCATACCCACGGTTTGATCTTTTTTACTAAAAACAAACAGGTCGAGCACAAACGACAATACGAGGGCTGATATAAAAATCAGGTAACTGAGGGTATGAATTTCCATAGGTAACGCATTTTAACGTGAGGTGGTATCGGGTTGTGGCAATTGGCCTTGAGGGGTATTGCCACTTTCGTAAAATTCGCTGAAGTAGCGCATCATATTGTTGACGTATTTGCGGCTTAATACCATCAAATCGCGTTCTTGATAAAAGCCTAAAAAGGTATTGGCATCGTATTCTTGTCCACCAATACGTATTGCCGATTTAGTGCGTTGATTCACGGGACGGAAATACAAACGTAAATTTTCTTCGGGCATGCCTTTGCGTTGTAAACGAACGGTAGCCAAGGGTTTTCCGGCCAAGAGGGCTTCTTTGCCATTGAGTAATTCCGTTTCGTAGCCCAAACAATAAATGGATTCATACAAGCCTAAATACTGTTGCAAACGTTGGGTATTGAGGGGCGTTTCGGGTTTGCTTGGTCCGCTAATTTGATACATTTTACCATCGCCCGTAATTTGAAAGGAGTGTTGCACGGAATCGGTAAAGGCCACCGACAAGCGTTCAATGGGGGCATCGCCTAAAAACAATTGTTTGGTTTTCCATTCGGCTACATCGGTGAAATAGCGAACGCCTAAAAACAAATGACGCAAGGGGATGTCTACAATAAATGGACGTTTAGCGCCTTCGGTGAGCATATAACTCACATTGTTATACCCCGGATTTTTAGCCACATAAAATGTATGCGTCTTTTTTCCTTCGGGCGAATAGATTTCTACTTTGGTGCTGTTGGCACTGAGTTCGCGTACGGCGGCATCGTGGTAGCCTGCGGCTACAGGTTGTTGTGGTCGTTGTTTGGTGAGGGCTTCCAACAACAATTGTATCGCATCGGGGCGAGGGGTGAGGGTATCGTTTAAGGTCCAATTACTGCCCTTGCGACTCAATTTTACGGCATTGTTGTGGAGGTCGGTCATATAAATAATGCCGATTTGATTCGCGTCCGATACCGTAAAATTGGCTTCTTGGCTCGAAAAGGCTGTTTCGTTGGGTTTGTACATCAGGTACCAAGTGAGTGCTCCCAAGGCCAGTACAATGAAACCATATAACAGGGTCTTTTTCATGGCGCAAAAGTAGGTTATTGTGGCGAGATGCGGGTATGCATTGGCTTAACGGAATTCAACAGAACTCGGTTATCTTTGCACCCTTATGTTATTGTCGAAAAATTACGAACCCCAAGAAGCCGAAGCCCGCTGGTACAGCCATTGGTGCGAAAAAGGCTATTTTGCTTCTCAGCCCAACCAAAAACCCGCTTATACCATTGTTATTCCGCCGCCCAATGTAACGGGGGTCTTACACATGGGCCACGCTTTGAACAATTCCGTGCAAGATGTATTGATTCGTTACGCAAAGCTGAAAGGGTTTAATACCTGCTGGGTACCGGGTACCGACCACGCCTCCATTGCCACAGAAGCTAAGGTGGTGGCCATGTTGCGCGAGCAAGGCATCGACAAAAACAGCTTGTCGCGCGAAGAATTTTTAAAATATGCCTGGGAATGGAAAGAAAAATACGGCGGCATTATTTTACAACAATTAAAAAAATTAGGGTGTTCGCTCGATTGGGATAGAACGGCCTTTACCATGGACCCCGACTATTACGAGGCGGTGATCGATGTGTTTATTGATTTGTACAATAAAGGCTATATCTACCGCGGGGTGAAAATGATTAATTGGGACCCGAAAGCCAAAACCGCTCTCAGCGACGAAGAGGTGATTCATAAAGAAGTGAATAGCCAATTGGTGTATGTGAAATACACCCTCGAAGAGGATGCCTCGCAATGCATGACGGTAGCCACCGTGCGCCCCGAAACCATTTTAGGCGATGTGGCCATTTGTGTTCACCCCGACGATGAGCGTTACAAACACTTAGTAGGAAAATATTGCTTCGTGCCTTTAATCAATCGCCGCATACCCATTATTGCCGACGAGTATATTGATATGGCCTTCGGTACGGGTTGTTTGAAAGTTACTCCCGCCCACGATATCAACGATTATAATTTAGGTCTGAAACACGGCTTAGAAGTAATTGATACCTTGAACGAAGATGGTACCTTAAGCGAAGCCGCCGGTTTGTATATTGGTCAAGATCGCTTTGATGTACGCAAACAAATTGTGCTCGATTTACAAGCGGCCGGACACATTGAAAAGGTAGAAGCTTATACCAACCAAGTGGGTTTCAGCGAACGCACCGATGCGGTGATTGAACCCCGCTTATCGATGCAATGGTGGTGCAAAATGGACGATTTAGCCAAGCCCGCTTTGGATGTGGTGATGAACGACGACATTCAATTTTACCCGGCGAAGTTTAAAAACACCTACCGCCATTGGATGGAAAACATCAAAGATTGGTGTATTAGTAGGCAGTTGCGTTGGGGACACCGCATTCCGGCTTGGTACGATAGCAAAGGCCGTGTAGTAATTGCTAAATCCGAAGCCGAAGCCCGCGAAAAAATGCAAGCCGCTTGGCCCGATTTTGATGGCGGAAACATCAACCAAGAAAGCGATGTGTTGGATACTTGGTTCTCGTCGTGGTTATGGCCAATGGAAGTATTTGGCTGGAACAAAAACAAAGAGAACAATGCTGAGTTAGATTATTATTACCCCACCGCTACCTTGGTAACGGCCCCCGAAATTATTTTCTTTTGGGTAGCCCGTATGATTATGGCGGGTATGGAATACCGCGGTAAAATTCCGTTCAATCAGGTGTATTTCACCGGTATTGTGCGCGATAAGCAAGGCCGTAAAATGAGTAAGTCCTTAGGGAATTCGCCCGATTTATTAGGACTCATCGATCAATACGGAGCCGATGCGGTACGTTTTGGTGTATTAATTTCTTCGCCCGCCGGCAACGATTTATTGTTCGATGAAGCCGGGTTGGAACAAGGTAAATTATTTGGCAATAAAATTTGGAACGCCTTGAAGTTGTTGCAAATTTTTCAAGCCAAAGAAACTGTTGAGGATAATAGCCATGAAGCCACCTTGGCGAGTCGCTGGTTTGCGGCCCGTTTGCAACAAGCCCAAGCCGAAGTGGAACAAGATTTGAAAGAATTCCGCTTGAGCGAAGCCTTGAAGAAAATTTATTCCTTGATTTGGGACGATTACTGTTCCTGGTATTTGGAGTGGATTAAACCCCCGGCCGATCAGCCTATGAACGCATATCACCAACGCGAAGCCGCGCGCTTCTTCGAGGTGTTGATGCAGTTGTTGCATCCCTTTATGCCGTTCTTAACCGAAGAGGTGTATCATCATATTGCCCAACGGGCCGAAGGCGACGATTTAATTCAAACCGCCATGCCCGATGCCCAAACGCCCGATGCGAACGTATTGCGCGAAGGCGAATGGTTGAAGCAATTCATTACAACGCTTCGCGATGTGCGTGTGCGCCAGCAATTGAAACCAAAAGACCCCATCACCTTGCACCTGCATCAATCGTTCGAAGCGGCCTTGAAACCCATTGAAACCTTATTGAAAAAACAAGCCTTTGCGGAATCGGTTCAGTATGTAAACGAAGCGGTGCCCGGCTCGGTTGGGTTTATGGTCGATACCATACAAGGGTATTTAAGCAGCGACAAAGAAATAGACACCGAAGGCATGAAAGCACAATTGTTGAAAGACAAAGCGTATTACGAAGGCTTCTTGGTTTCGGTAGAGAAAAAACTGGGCAACGAAAAGTTTATGATGAATGCCAAGCCGGAAGTAAAAGACGCCGAAATGAAAAAGAAGCAAGATGCTTTGGAAAAGTTAAGGCTGATTGAGGCGAGCTTGGCCACTTTATAGACGCTGATGTGTCGCTGACGCTTTTTTAAACAGCCGGAACACGGATTAAATGGTGGATTGAATGATTACGCCGATAGACTGCTTTGCAGTTTGCTCACACGGCTTACTGTTTTGAACGCGGATTAGCTTGGGATGGCGGGATTACGCCGATAGACTGCTTTGCAGTTTGCTCACACGGCTTACTGTCTTGCTCTATTGCGGGATGCCTGTTCACTGCTCCCTGTATCTGTTTCCTGTTTTGAAGCGCATCGACATCGCTTCAATGAGCACCCGTCTTGCTGTCCGCTGCAAGGTTGTCGGGTTGTAGAGCCAGGGCATGCCCTGGCTCTACCCGCCAACGCTTTTCGCTACCATCAAGGCTATTTTTCATCGTCCGGAACAGGCTTCAGCCGTGGTTTGACAAAATAGTTTTAATTTGCTTTGAATTAAATGGCACACTATGAAAGCAAGTGGAATGGTTGGACTATTATTGTTAGGCATCATAGCCTATTCGTTTGTATTGCCCGATAATAAGCAACAAATTGAAGCACAGCGTTCGAAGTATGTTACGTTTTTGGGCTGTGAAGTAACGGATGCGCAGGCAATTCCAACACAACAATTTTTAAGTTTGATTCAAAAGCCTTTGTGTGTGAAAGATAGTGCGGGGCGTTTATGCAAAGTGCAACAATTTGAGTTGAGTTATGCCGAACGTGGCTTGTATCAGGATTCCACGGGATTGCCTATGGTAGTAACCGAATATTCGGGTACCAATTGCAAAGGCGATACCATTCCAAAAGCTTGGCAATTGATTTTTGGCGAACGCGGTTATAAAGGCGATACCATTATTATTGACCAAGTCATTGCCACCGCCCCCGACAATAAACCCCGTTTGTGCAAGGGCTTGCGGATTGTGTTGCGGTAGGGCGTAGCCCATCCCACTGTTCGCTCGCACTGTTCCTGTAACTGTAGATGCCACGGATAGCCACGGTATGGGTTGCTTCGCAACGAACAGCCGGAACACGGATTAAATATGGATTAATGGATGGCGTGGATGAATATTTACACTGTTCGCCGGCACTGTTCCTGTAACTGTCTTTCCTCGCTTCCGCTTTCCCGCACTCGCACTGATTTTATCACGGAGGGCACTGAGTTTGCCTTCGGCAATGCGTTTCCTACTGTTCGCTCGCACTGTTTCTGTATCTGTCTTTCCTCGCATCCGCTTTCCCGCACTCGCACTGATACCAGGGTATGCCCTGGCTCTACCTTTCTTTTTATTATCTTCGTAGCCAATTGGAACAATTGTTCCAAATTAAAACAGGCTATTATGAAACAGGTTACAAGGGGCTTACGCCTTTTTTTATTGGTGTTATTGGCTAATGCTATTTCGGCTTCGGTGTGGGCTTGTACCGGCATTACTTTAAAATCGAAAGACAGTGGTGTGGTGGTTGCTCGCACGGTGGAATGGGCTTTGAATGATGCGCAACACAATCAGCTGTTAGTGGTGCCCCGTGGGAAAGTATTTAAAGCACAAACCCCCGAAGGGCTCAATGGCAAAACCTGGCAAGGTCGCTTGGGCTTTGTAACCTTAACGGCCTATGGCCAACCCTATGGTCCCGATGGCTTGAATGAAGCCGGTTTGTATGTGGGTGTTTATTATTTGCCGGGCTTTGCCGAATATGCGGTGTACAATAAAAATAAAGCGGCCCAATCGATGAGTGTGGGCGATTTAATGCAATGGATGCTTTCGTCGTTTAAAACGGTCGATGAAGCGGTGGCCTCCTTGAACTCGGTGATTGTAGTGAATGTAGAAAACAAAGAATTTGGTGGGGCCGCCTTGCCCTTCCATTTTAAAATTGTAGACCCTAGCGGAAAAAGTAAGATTATTGAAATTGTGAACCAAGGCGAAGTGAAAGTGTACGAACCGTATTTGGGTGTAATAACCAATTCGCCTACCTACGATTGGCATATTATTAATCAACGTAATTATTTAGGTTTATCGAATGTACCCTACAACGCCAAACAATTTGCCGATTATGTGGTGAGTCCAACCGGTGGCGGTTCAGGCTTAATGGGTTTGCCGGGCGATTTTACACCCCCTTCGCGCTTTGTGCGAGCGGCCGCATTTACAGCAACCTGCCGACCATTAGCGAATGCTAAAGAGGCCGTATTTGAATCGTTCCGGATTTTAGATAATTTCAATATTCCCTTGGGCGCACAGGTGCCTGCCGAAAAAATGCCCAGCGATATTGTGAGTGCCACGCAGGTTACCTCATCGTCCGATTTAAAAAACAAAGTCTATTATTATCATACCATGTGGAACCGGTCGGTACGAAAAATAGATTTAGCGAAGATTGATTTTTCAAGCATCAACGAGCAAGTAATTGACGATGATGTATTGAAAGAAAACACCGTGAAGGATGTAACGCCGGTGAAGACGCCACTCAAGTTAAAAAAGCGCGGATAGGAAGCCAACATTAATTTAGTAGGCATGCATTGGGGGTATGGTAGAGCCAGGGCATGCCCTGGCTCTACCATACAATCGCTTCCGCTTTCCCGCACTCGCACTGATTTTTTATCACGGAGGGCACTGAGTTTGCCTTCGGCAATGCGAGGCGTGTCAACCACTGTTCGCTCTTACTGTTTCTGTAACTGTCTTTCCTCGCTTCCGCTTTCCCGCACTCGCACTGATTTTGCGTGAGGGATGGTAGCGGCAGCCCGGCCGGAAGTAAGCAGGAACAGTGTGAGTGAGCAGGTTAAACGAGGCCGGCTACAGCGGACAGCCCGGTGGCCGGCGGTGCCAACATGAGGTTGGGGGTAAGGGTATAATTGCCGGACACGCGCCCAAAAAAAGACTAAATCGTCACGTTTTTATGTCATTTATGCTCGCTTTGTGACAAGGTTTCAGTCTAACGCGCCCTAAACCCCTATGGCACATGATTTGCCAAAGAGGGCGAAAAATAATATCATGGGAAAAATTATAGGAATTGACTTAGGAACCACCAACTCGTGTGTGAGTGTTATGGAAGGCAACGAGCCGGTGGTGATTGCCAACGACGAAGGGAAACGTACGACGCCTTCGGTGGTGGGCTTTTTGAAGAACGGAGAACGTAAGATTGGGGATCCGGCCAAGCGCCAGGCGATTACCAATCCGGTGAATACGATTATGAGTATCAAACGTTTCATGGGTCGCCGATTTGATGAAGTGGCTGAAGAAATTTCGCAATCGTCGTATAAGGTGGTGAAAGGGGAAAATAATACGCCTCGTGTAGACATTGATGGT
Source organism: Chitinophagaceae bacterium (assembly GCA_051006655.1). Lineage (GTDB taxonomy): Bacteria > Bacteroidota > Bacteroidia > Chitinophagales > Chitinophagaceae > OLB11. The sequence goes on along the minus strand of JBPCSZ010000084.1, from coordinate 9,898 downwards.
CGTTTGTACACGCCACAAGAAATTTCGGCCATGGTACTTCAGAAAATGAAGAAGACGGCGGAAGATTACCTTGGTCAAGAAGTGACGGAAGCGGTGATTACTGTGCCCGCTTATTTTAACGATGCACAACGCCAAGCTACGAAAGAAGCCGGTGAAATTGCCGGGTTAACCGTGAAGCGTATCATCAACGAACCTACTGCTGCAGCCTTGGCTTACGGTCTCGATAAAAAACAACAAGACAGTCACATTATTGTATTCGATTTGGGTGGTGGTACGTTCGACGTATCGGTGCTTGAATTGGGTGGCGGTGTGTTTGAAGTAAAATCGACCAATGGGGATACACACCTCGGTGGAGATGACTTCGATAAGGCCATTATGGATTGGTTAGCTGACGAATTTAAAGCCGAAGAAAATGTGGACTTGCGTAAAGACCCAATGAGCTGGCAACGTTTGAAAGAATCGGCTGAAAAAGCCAAAATTGAATTATCGAGCTCAGCTGAAACGGAAATCAACTTGCCTTATATCACCGCGGTAGATAATGTACCGAAGCACTTGGTGAAGAAATTGAGTCGCGCCAAGTTTGAACAATTGGTAGACAGCTTGGTACAACGCACCTTGGAGCCTTGTCGCAAAGCCTTGAAAGATGCCAATTTATCGGCCGATCAAATTGACGAAGTGATTTTGGTGGGTGGTAGTACGCGTATTCCGAAGATTCAGGAAGTGGTAGAAAAGTTCTTTGGTAAGAAGCCAAACCGCAGTGTGAATCCGGATGAAGTGGTAGCCATTGGTGCTTCGATTCAGGGTGGTGTTTTAACCGGTGAAGTGAAGGATGTGTTGTTGCTCGATGTAACGCCGCTTTCGTTGGGTATTGAAACCTTGGGTGGTGTGTTTACGAAATTGATTGAATCGAATACTACGATTCCAACGAAGAAATCGGAAACCTTCTCGACCGCTGCTGAAAACCAACCGAGCGTAGAAATTAATGTATTGCAAGGGGAACGCCCCATGGCCAAAGACAATAAGAATTTAGGACGCTTTATTTTGGATGGTATTCCGCCGGCACCGCGTGGTGTACCGCAAATTGAAGTAACCTTCGATATTGATGCCAACGGTATTTTGCAAGTAAGTGCCACCGATAAAGGAACCGGTAAGAAACAAAATATTCGTATTGAAGCCGGTAGCGGTTTGAGCAAAGATGACATTGAAAAGATGAAGAATGATGCGAAGATGAATGAAGAGTCGGATAAAAAATTGCGCGAAGAAATTGAAAAATTAAACATGGCCGATAGCATGATTTTCAATTCGGAGAAGCAATTGAAAGATTACGGCGATAAGATTCCGGATGATAAGAAAGCCTCGATTGAAACAGCTTTGGCGAGTTTGAAAACAGCACATGCTGCGAAAGATGTAGCGGGTTGCGATAGCAGTTTGGAACAATTGAACCAGGCATGGCACGCGGCCAGTGAAGATTTAAACAAAGCCATGAACGATCAGGGCGCGGCGGGAGCACAACAAGGGCCTAACGCCGGTGGTGCCGCGGGTGCCGATGATGTTCAGGATGCTGAGATTGTTGAATAAGGATTTGGTTTTTTCATATAAGGAGAGGCCGCGGATGATACTGCGGCCTCCCTTTTTTAGACGCGGATTTTTTTCGCTGATGCTTGGTTATTAAACGGCCGGAACGCGGATTAAGATTGGATTGAGGGATGGCGCGGATTTTTTTTCGCTGATTATCGGATAAACGGCCGGAACGCGGATTATATTATAGATTTAAGGATTACGCAGATGAACTGCTTCGCAGTCAATTTTAATTAAAACAGCAAACATTTTCAGTAAACAGTGTCAGCGAACTGCAAAGCAGTATATCCGCGAAATCGTTTAATTACGCTTTAATCGGCGTCCAATACAGCAAACAGTGTCAGCGAACTGCGGAGCAGTCAATCCGCGAAATCAGTTAATCACTTATTAATCCGTGTTCCGGCTGTTTAAAAAATATCCGCGAAATCCATTCATCCCTATTCTAATCCGCGTTCCGGCTGTTTAAAAATATCCGTGGCTTATCGGATCATCAGCGGAACGCATTGGAGGCGTTGCCCATTTTGCACAAACCTTATCATATACATCCCCGGCACCATTGAATTGGTATTCAGCGTGAGTACATTATAACACGCCGGTAAATAATCGTTGAACAAGGGGCGAATGATTTGTCCAAGAACATTAATTAAATCGATGCGTAACACGCCGGCTTGTTCGAGGGTGAACGCGCATTGAAATTGACTGTTAGCCGGATTGGGATATACCCGTGGATTAAAATTACTGAGGGGTAAAACAGGTAAGTCATTCCCGCTTTGCAGTGCGGCAATATGGGTGCCATACGAGGCTTTGCGAGGGGGCGTATTGGCGCCGTAGGCGCCGGCCATCCATACGGTGGGTGGATTGGTATTGTATTGACGGGCCATGCCGGTATAGTCGCCCCAGCGTTCGGGCGATACGGCATAATTGGGTGGGTATAAAATATTCACCACGGTATCGCCGGCACGCACCAATTGAGGAACGCCCCATTGTTTGTTTTGCAAAAGAATTGCACCACAAGAAGGGGTACTGTTGGGGTTTGCTTCGAGGTAAGCGAGGGCTACTGTTTCATCGTGGTTCGATAAGGAAGCGATGGCGGGGTACGATAAATCGGAGCCCGGTGCGCGGTATTGTGTACAATAAGCCTTTTGTGTGTTCAAGTCGATTTGTCCGTAAATAAGTCCACACCAACCCGAGCCGCTATTGGCCGATTGGGTGCCGTGTAATTTACCGTTTTCGTAATACGCGTTTTGCATCCAAGCATTGGCGGTGTACAAAGAATCGTAGTTGCCGGTGGTGGGGTCTTTTTGAAAGGCGTTACCACACACGCTGTAAAAAGGTACGGCATGTTGAAAGGCTTGTAGCGATTTGTTTGGATTGTTGCGGTTGCCACTCACCCGAAAGCTATACCAATAGGAACCCGAATCGGGACGCGCCATTAAAAAGTACATGGTATCGTTGAGGTAATTGCCTTGCGCTTCGGTGGCGGCACACAGGGTGAGTCCTGGAAAATTATCGGGCGTATTTATTTGGTTCCAAAGACCATAAGAAAGCACTTGTCCGGCATAGGCTTCTTGGAGTCCAATTTGATAGATATACGTTTCTTTAAAATTATATTGGGGGGCATTGCCGAAGCGGTTGCAATTGATAAAGAGTTCGTTGGCCGATAAACCGATATTGGGATAATCGGACCAAGTGGTATCGTTGAATGGGTTGCCGGGAAGGGCGTAGATATTCCAGCCTTGTCGCGGATCGGCGGATTTTGAAAAACAGGCCAATACTTTCGATGTGCCGGAAGAAAAGCCATGCAAGAGCACCACAATAAAGCGTTGGTGTTGATGGTCGAAAATAACGCGTGGATCGTATTTGGCTTGGTTGAGGGTAGTATCGTTGATGAAGCTCGACCACGTGAGTTCCGTGGAAAGGGCTTGACCGAGGGTATCGAAATATTGAATGCCATAATTGATGGCACTCACTAAAATGCCGTCATCGGAAATGGCGAGGGCATTATCGGTGGGCGTCCACGAGCGCAATGGATTGGCATCGAAGTGATGCGGTATTTGCAAGGAAGGTAATGGTTCGTTTTTAGCGGCGGGTAAATATTGGTTCAATTGGTTTTGCTTTTCGGCGGTGGCCAATTGTTTTAATGTTAGGGTATTAAAAACATCGGTCTTCTTTTTTTTGTAGAAGGATTCGAGATGAATTTCTTGTATGGGGGATGCTTGATGTTGTTCAGGTTGTGGCCAACAAAGGAAGGGCCCTGAAAAGCGTGGGGTTGTTTGCGCCATGCCGAGTTGAAAAGAAAAAGCGCCGAGGAAGAGGAGCAAGCATCGTGTCATGGGATGTTTTATGTAAATTTACAACGAGATTGTGGAGTGCATTCAGATATTATTGAGGGTGCTTTTTAAACCATTTTTTTATTTTTCATCACTTGGAATAATTACTATTTTTTATGATTAATTCAACCCCTCGAATTTCTTGGGTTACACTGAAGAAAGCAGCCTTGCTAAAACGCTTTGGAATTTATAATACGCCAAGCTTTATACCGGTTTTTTTTCAGGCTCGAAGTGGTTCGACTGTTTTAGGCGAAACGTTAAGTACTCATACGCATTGCTTGTCGCTTAACGAAGCGTTCATTAATTACCGCGGCAAAGAATTACCCTTTACTTACCGGTATTTTCTTCAACCGCCTACCGAGCAATATTTATACCGGCATGCCTTGAAAGGCAAATACCTGACGCATACATTTTTAGAGTTTAACGAATGGTATTATCCTATTTTTAATAAAACCCGCGAGGATCAGGATGAAGTTTTTACTTTTATTGGTCAACATTTTCCGGGCATGGTTTTTTTATATCGCCGAAATCAGTTGAAACGGATTGTTAGTTTTTTGCGGGCCAAGGAAAATGAAATTTGGCATAATAAAGCCCATGAAACGGATAGGCCGGCGGGTAGGAAATTTTACTTGGAACTCCATCAATCGTTTGTTAGTCCTGAAATGCCTTCTATTAGTTTATTGAATTATCTCGACAATATTTCGGCAGCTATCAATAACAAATTGGCTATAGCCCGTAAACGCATACCCAATTTATTGGAGTTGGTGTATGAAGACGATATTGAACAAGATGTGATGGTGGGCGTGAATAAAGTATTGGAACGTTTTCAGGTGCCGGCATCTTACAAACCCTTGAATGTTCCCTTGGTTAAAACTTCGCGTGGACTCGAACACGATTTGGAAAATTACGAGGAAGTAAAAGCCTATTTGCAGGGTTCCCCATATGCTTGGATGCTCGATGATTAAGTTTTGTTTTTTGACCAATACCGCCCCCGCTAAATGCTTTTTCAGGCGCTTAAAAAATAGCCCCGGCTGTAGCTAGGTGCCATGCACCGCGAAAGACGGGACGATGGTTGATTATTGTGATGCCGATGCGCTTCAAACGAATTCACCCCCTTGTTTTATTTTAAAATTCGCTTTAATTTCATAGGTATAAACCAATAACCTATGATGGTGAAACTCTTCGCGAGCGCCGTGTTTGGCGTTGATGCGCTTACAATTACCACGGAAGTGGACGTGCTGGAAGGCTTGCATGTATTTATGGTTGGACTCCCCGATAATGCCGTGAAGGAGAGTCAACACCGGGTGGAAAGCGCGATTAAAAACAATTATTATCGTTTCCCTCGCATTAAGATTATTGTGAATCTTTCGCCGGCGGATATACGAAAAACGGGGGCGGCTTTCGATTTGCCCATAGCCTTGGGTATTTTGGGGGCCACGGGACAAGTGCCGGCCGATAGTTTGCCACGCTATGTAATTATGGGCGAACTCTCGCTCGATGGCAGTGTGATGCCCATTAAAGGGGCATTGCCCATTGCGCTTCGTGCACAGAAAGATGGTTTCGAAGCTTTGTTTTTACCCAAAGCCAACGAGCGGGAAGCCGCGCTGGTGAAGGGTTTGACGGTTTATGGTATTTCGCATTTGAATGAGTTGGTGGATTTTTTAAATGGGCGTATTTCGCTCACGCCCACGCAAGTGAATGTGGAAGAAGCTTTTGTGCAAGCGCAACAAGATTTTGATATTGATTTTTCGGAAGTGAAGGGGCAATTTCAAATTAAGCGGGCCATGGAAATTGCGGCGGCGGGTGGACATAATGTGATTTTAATTGGTCCGCCGGGGGCGGGAAAAACCATGTTGGCGAAACGCTTGCCCACCATATTGCCGCCTATGCATTTGGCCGAAGCCTTGGAAACCACCAAGATTCATTCGGTGGCCGGAAAATTACCCGACAAAGCCATGTTGATTTCGAAGCGGCCCTTTCGTTCGCCTCACCATACGGTGTCGGATGTGGCCCTCGTTGGCGGCGGTGGTAATCCGCAACCCGGCGAAATTTCGTTGGCGCATCATGGGGTTTTATTTCTCGATGAATTGCCCGAATTTAAACGCACTGTATTGGAGGTGATGCGGCAACCCATGGAGGAACGCCGTGTTACTATTTCGCGGGCTAAAATGTCCATCGATTATCCGGCCAATTTTATGTTGGTGGCTTCTATGAATCCTTGTCCCTGCGGCTATTTTAACCACCCCGAAAAAGAATGTGTTTGTCCGCCCGGCACCGTGCAAAAATACCTGAACCGTATTTCGGGACCATTGCTCGATCGGATTGATTTGCATGTGGAGGTAACGCCGGTGAGTTTTTCGGAACTATCGGACCGTAACGGCACGGCGCATGAGAACAGTGCGTCTATTCGGAGGCGTGTGATAGCCGCGCGTGAAATACAAACGCAGCGTTATGCCGAATTTCCCGACGTGTATGCCAATGCGCATATCAGCAGTAGTTTATTGCCCCAGGTTTGTGTTTTGCCCGAGCCGGCGCGGGTATTGTTGAAGCAGGCCATGGAGCGCTTGCAATTATCGGCACGCGCGTACGACCGCATATTGAAAGTGGCTCGCACCATTGCCGATTTGGCGGGCAGTGAATCGATATTAACTGAGCACTTGGCTGAGGCCATTCAGTTTAGAAGTTTAGATCGGGAGAATTGGGGGGTATAGGGGCTTTTTATTTATCTTCGGTTTCCCTATTTAATCCTGTTATGGCGAAAGCAAAACGATCTAAAAAAGAAGTCATTCAAGAAGCTGTTTTTCAGGCCGTCCGCTTAAAAAAGTTATTGAAAAGCGGGGGTAATTTAGAAAATAATGATATTCATGTTCGTTTGCATCGGGCTATTTCGTGGTTGAAGGTGGCTGAGGAAACGGAACAGATTGATGAGCGGTTTATTTTCTTGTGGATTGCCTTTAATGCTTGTTATGCGCAAGATTTAGGCGATTTGAGCAAAACGAAATCGTCGGAATCATCGGCCTTTAGTTTGTTTGTTCAGCAAGTATTGCAAAACGATAAGGAACAATATATTTATAAATTATTGTGGGTGCGTTACAGTCAAGAAATACGCTTGATTTTAGATAACCAATTTATATTCAAGCAATATTGGGAATACATACAGGGCGAAAAAACCGAAGCGGAATTTCAACGGGCATTCGAGTTGTCGAATCGGGCTTGTTTAAGGGCTTTGGGTAATGGCAATACCCGCACCTTGCTTATTGAAATGCTTCGACGCTTGTATACACTGCGTAATCAATTATTTCATGGTGGGGCCACCTTTGGGAGTACGGTCAATCGTGCGCAACTCAACGATGCCACGGCCATTTTAATGCGCTTGGTTCCTGTGATTATCGAAATTATGATTTTGAATAAAACACAAGATTGGGGCAAAATTGCTTATCCGCCCATTCGGCCAAATGCAACTTAAGTTATACGGTTTAGTTGCTTCGAAGCTTGCTAGCGATACTTGGGTAATTACAAGGCATTCAGTGCCTCAATAAGCACTTGGGTTTGGTAAGCCCGAGAGTATTGCTCAATACCTTGGCGTGTATCGGGACTGTTACTATCGAATTTGTTTTCGGTAAATAAGCTATAGTTTTGGTTTAAATGAAGCAGAATTTCCTCTTCGGTATTGCCCAACAATAATTGGCCGGTTTGTTGAAGTGTGCTTTCTAAAATATCGGCATCGCCGGGGCAAAGCAATACTTTTTTGTTGAGGGCAATGTATTCGTATAATTTACTGCCTGGAATGCCTTTTACATGGCCGTAGGCGCTGGCCAATAAAAGGTGGGAACTGCTTTGGATGTGAATGGCATCTTGTTTCGAAATACGGGGTGTATAAACCACATAGTTTTCGTAGCCTTTCATGGCATGGTCTATGCGTTTGCGAATGAGCGCATCGTTGGCAACACCCACAAAAACGGCTTGTGTATTGGTATGTCCTTGGTTAATGAATGCTTTAAAAGCATTCAGAAAAAGTTCAATGGGCTGAATGGGATAAATAGAGCCCACATACGTGATGGTAAATCGTTTTTTTAGCGGTGGTTTTTTGGTATAGTTTTCCGGCATAAAACCATTGCTCATTACTTGTCCGGGTTTTTGGAGTAATCGGCTTAATTTATTCTTGTAATGAGGCGATACCGTTAAAAAGGAGCTTGCATTACTCATCCATTTTTTCTCAAAATGCTGGTTGTGCGATTTGAGCAAGCGCTTAGCCCAATTGTTTGCGTATTGCATTTCATTGGTGCTCCAATCGTCGCGATAATCGGCGATCCACTTTAATGAAAACTCGTTCGCTAAACGATGCGCAATACCAAGTAGGGTAAAGGGCGAAACGGATACTACGAGTTTTTTAATGTGCTTGTCTTGTTGTTTCAGTAATTGCCGCGAATAGGTATAGAAGGAATAATTGGATGCTAATTGTAAAAAAGGGAGTGTAAGAAAATTGTAGACTAAGGCAAGAGCCCAATATAAAAAATAGGTTTTTTTGCCATACAGCGCCATAAATACCCGTTCCTTCCAATTGGGTTGATAGGGTAAGTAATGCACTTCGTAGTGTTCAAATTTTTGAATCACAACTTCGTTGCCCGAAGGTTTGAAAATATCGGTGGTGGCATTGGTTATGGGTAAATCCCAGTTACGGGTTACAATAATGGGGTAGACATTGGCTTGATGCAAATAGGTAGCCCAAGACAAAATGCGTTCCGATGGAGTGAGATTGCAAGGCGGAAAAAAATAGGATAGTATCAGTATTTCTTCACGTTGTGCCATAGGTCATTGGTGGGCTGTGACTTTAAATAAGTGAAAAATAAAAAGAATTCAACTTGGCTAAAGGTCAGTAAAAAAAGGCACTTAGTGGTATAAAATAGGTAAAAGGTAAAATTTTGCCGTGTGGTTAATTATAAATTTAGTTTCGCTTTATTTCTCCTGTATTGATTTGATGTCGAAGTTTCTTAATGGCTCGGTATTCCGATTGTTTCATTTTGAATTCAAATAGTCGATTTTGAGCCAAGAGCATAAATTGTCTAATAATATGACGCCTAAGAGAGATACGTTTTGGTTTACGGTCAAATCGAATAAAACTCAGCATGTTCGATGAATATACATTGTGATATCGACGACGTATCAGGTAGTTCTCGTTTAAATTGTCTTCAATACTGAGGTGGTAAATTTTTAATTCAGCAAAAACCCCTGTAAAATAGCCTTGGTCGATGGCATTATAGGAAAGGTCTATGTCTTGCGAACTCATTAAGCTATTTCCTCGACGACCCAAGGCGGCATGTTGTTTTTTATTGAAAACGGCATCGGCATATAATTTTGCAATAAAAGAACGAACTACCATGCCGGCCCCGGCCGGGGTGGTTTCCCACCGATACATGTTTGAGATACGGGTACGATTAACCACCCTAAATCCTATCATTTCTAAATAGGGCTTGTATTTTTTATTGGGTTTAATTTGTGTAATGGACAATTGGTTTCCGCCAAAACAGGCTACATGGGGGTGTTCCATGGCAATTTTTTTCGAAAGGCGTATATAGTCGGGAAAGAGAGGGCCATCGTCATCCACCATTACCAATAATTCACCTTTAGCTTCGCGTATACCTCGAGCACGAGCAACGCTGATGCCTAATTCGTTTTCTGTCACAAAGCGATAGTCGGGATGCCAAGAAACATCCACTTGTTTTTCTATGGCTTCTTCCGATGCATTGTCAACAATCAATAATTCCCATTCGTTCGAGGGTTCATCCTGTATTTTTAAAGAATCTAATACAGCATTCAGTTTTTTTAAGTCTGGATTGTGACTGCAAATAATTACACTAATAGTCATGCGTTCGGCTCGTGTTTCGAATTCAATAAATGACAACGAAGGTACTAGGGTTTAATAATTATATGATGCGTTACGTGAAAATGCATTGTGAAAAATAATGTTAGATAATCACCATTTTTCTACT
>JBPCSZ010000083.1:0-29003 GCA_051006655.1 Chitinophagaceae bacterium | reverse complement strand
CCACGATAAATCATGCAGCATATCGTCTAAGGCATCGAAATTGTTCCCAAAGTAATCGGGAAATTCAAGGAGTCGATTGAATTCTTGAAATAATGCTTGGGTATTGGCTATGCTTTTTCCATCAATACAAACCAATAAGGTGTCGGCATGACGTGTGTAATAGGCCTTATTCATAATTTTAAATTAAGGAGCTCCAATAAAAGTGAATGATCGATAGTGGTCGGCCGTATACCAGGCGCTACCGTCATCGCCGGTTACCAAGCGTTCGGGGCCACGGTTCGTGCCGGCACGTTGTGGATGAACATCCCATTCTTGGTACTTGATTCGGAGGCCGTTCGTGGTTTTAGTCGGTAATTGTTTTTCCCTATTTTGAAATATCCGTCCACCAACATAACCATCAGGCGCTTGTTGATGTTCTCGTATATAATCGAGGGTTTTGAGTACGTAATCGGGAAACTTGTGCTTTGATTCCTCATGAATGGATGGGGTATCGGTGCTTTTTACAACTGTTTCTGCGCTTGTTTCTGTTGCTACGTTGGTTGGTGTATTGACGTTAGAACCCTTCGAGTTCCGAAGTAAAAACCCAATACCCAATAAAATCAATAAAAGCCACAAGGGGCTTTGGCGAAACAGCTTCCTCATAAGCGTTCAATATGATTTAATTTGTTGATTTCCAATAAGGTGGTTTTCTTATTGTCGCTTTGGCGAAACATGGGCAAGAATCGGGCATTGAACACAATTTCATCGGCACAATAGGATGTGCGCTGTTGTACATTGTTCGAAAAATGCTCGTCGTAGGCTTTCACAAATACCATCACTTCAATTTGGTTGATACTAAAATCTTCTTCGCACATACCATAAAGTGGACTCTTTTCGTCGATGGGGTGAACGATAGTCCAATTCAAGGTTAAGGAACTGATTTTACTAATCTCGGTGTCTAAAGTATAAAAGTGGTTTACAATACGGCCTTGTTCTGAAATGCGAAAGGCCACATTCACAATCACTTCAGCTTCTGTAAGTTGGTTGTTCTTGAATGGCGTCATGCGGAACATAAGGGCTTTGCCCATTTTGTATGGACTAATCAAGGCGTTTTTACTGAATTGAATATAGGCTTTAGGTTGTGCGAAACGGCTGTAAATCAAGCCGGTCATTACGGCAAAGGTCATCCATCCAAACATCGATTCAAAGGAGGCAATTAAGTTAGACAGGGTAGTGGCCGGAACCAAGGATCCATAGCCCACCGTGGTTAATGTTTGACTGCTAAAGAAAAAACATTGCAGAAAAAAAGAGTGCTTTCCTGCGTCGTGACTAACATCATGAAGGGCTTGTGGCCCGAGTATATAATAGAAGCCGGCAAAAATTAAATTGATTAAAATGAAAACCAATAGGGTAAGCAGAAAAAAACGAAGGGTTGAAAGTTCAATCAGCCAATGAAATACACTGAGTCGTTTAAAAAAAGACAAGCCTGTTTTTTGAACATTGCTGCTGCCGTCTTTGTTAATGATTCGTCCGGCACTATTCCCGGTATCAACATCAAATCCGCTTGAATGGGCCCGGTTAAACGGCAGTAGTTCTTCTAAGTTCATAATAAATTCAAGCTTTGAACAAATATACTTTCCAAAATCATAAGGCCATCGGTTTCTATAGGGTAAAAATAGGTTCCGGTTTTTTGAAGGTGTTGTTTTCGATAAGCCCGATAAGTAAAAAACGTAATTAGGCTCAAGGCTAATGCTAAAAAGAAAGAATGATAAATCCCCAGTACCAATACACTGAGTGATTGTCCTATTAAGAGTATTCGGCGCAAGTTATTCATCGTTTTTTCCTTGACGTTAAAAGCTTCATCTTTAATGAAAAAAATAAAACATAAATTGGCCACAAAGAAGCAACGGAAAGCAAAATAAAAGGCGATAGTCCATTCAAAGGGGATGCTTTTTAATGAAAAAAAGAATGGGAAAATAGCCCATATCATTGATAGTAAGCCCCACCGATACAAGCGAAACGAACGTTTTAGGCCTTGGATTGGAATGAGATAAAGTGCCGAAATCGTGGCAATGCCAAACAGGAATAGGGGTTTGGGATAATGGCAATAAACATAAAGGCCAAACGTGCTGAGGCTTATAGGCAGCAACAAAAATTTAGCCCAAGGGTATAGTTTGTTGCTTGCATAATACAACAAGTAGGCCGACCATGTAAATAAAGCCACTAAGCATCCTTCTTGCCAAGGTAGGAATTGCCGATAGACCATATGATAGGCTGATGCCGCTAAGGCCCAGGCACAAAGGGCTATCCAGGCTTGCATTGATATCAATCCCTTCAGTAAGCGATGAAGGATTAAGGACATATTTTACAAGGGAATATTGCCGTGTTTTTTACGCGGCATGTCTACTACTTTGTTTTCCAACATGGCAAACCCACGAAGCAATTTTTGTCGAGTTAGTGCCGGTTCAATGACTTCGTCGATGAAGCCACGAGCCGCCGCACCATAAGGGTTTGCGAATTTCTCGGCATATTCGGCATCTTTTTCTTTCAGTTTTTCTGCCGGATTTTCTGCTTGTTCAATTTCTCGTTTGAAGATAATTTCAGCCGCTCCCTTAGAACCCATAACGGCAATTTCAGCATTCGGGAAGGCGAAATTCAAATCGGCCCCAATATGTTTCGAATTCATTACGTCGTAGGCACCACCGTAAGCCTTTCGGGTAATAACGGTAATTTTAGGCACAGTGGCTTCGCTGAATGCATACAATAATTTAGCCCCATTCGAAATAATACCATGCCATTCTTGGTCGGTACCCGGTAAGAATCCGGGTACATCCACAAGTACTAAAAGCGGAATATTAAAGGCATCGCAGAAACGTACAAAACGAGCTCCTTTTTTACTGGAATTTATATCGAGTACCCCCGCCAATACCATAGGTTGATTGGCTACCACCCCAATGCTTCTGCCTCCCATTCGGGCAAACCCAACAATGATATTTTCAGCATAATTTTTATGTACTTCAAAGAAGCTGTTTTCATCACAAACCGTATTTATAACATCATGCATGTCATAAGGCTGGTTCGGATTTTCGGGCAAGAGGGTATTCAAGGTTTCCCGACGTTCATCGCCGGGAGTATAAGGATAAACCGGGGCTGGCTCTTCGCAATTTTGAGGAATATAGCTCAGCAACGTTTTTAAATATTCGATGCATTCTAATTCATTGGCACAAGCAAAATGGGTAACCCCCGATTTAGAGGCATGGGTTTCGGCACCGCCTAATTCTTCGCTACTTACTTCTTCGTGGGTAACTGTTTTCACTACATTGGGACCGGTCACAAACATGTAGCTGCTGTTTTCAACCATTAAAATGAAATCGGTAATGGCAGGACTATAAACCGCGCCACCGGCACATGGCCCCATGATGGCCGATAATTGTGGAATTACCCCCGAGGCGCGGGTGTTGCGATAAAAGATATCGGCATAGCCACCTAAACTGACCACACCCTCTTGAATACGCGCCCCACCGCTATCATTTAATCCAATAAGGGGAGCTCCGTTGGCCATGGCCATGTCCATGATTTTACAAATCTTTTCAGCATGTGTTTCACTAAGGCTTCCCCCAAATACCGTAAAGTCTTGCGAAAATACATATACCAAACGGCCATGGATGGTGCCATATCCTGTAACAACACCATCGCCGTAGTATTTTTCTTTTTCCATTCCAAAGTCGGTGGAACGATGGGTTACCAATTGGCCAATTTCTTCAAATGAACCTTCATCTAGCAAGATTTGAATGCGCTCACGGGCGGTTAATTTCCCTTTTTTGTGTTGTGCTGCAATTCGTTTTTCCCCGCCACCCAATAAGGCTTCGGCTTGTTTATGCTGAAGGATGTCCATTTTGTTCATGCTACAAAAATACAAGGAAGGTGTGAGATTCACTCCATTCCAATGAGGAAAGTAAAGGGCAAAAAAAAGACCGATCATTGACCGGTCTTTTTTTTATTAGCGATGCTTTAGTGTGTAATTTGAATTTTACCAACTTTACGTTCTTCGCCTTGTATCATTTCAATGAAATATAATCCATCGGCTAAATCGTGGGTATTGATTTTAAGGTGGTTTTCACCTTCCGAATACGTTTGGGTTTTCGCTGAATAAACCGTTTGTCCCATCCGATTAATTAATCGAACAGCCACTTCTTCATTTATTTCGGCGAAATAGCGCACATTTAATGATTGGTTTGCCGGGTTAGGGTAGATATCGATGTCCGATTTTTCTACATCCGCGCTTATTTCACTCTCTTTGAAATTAGCCGATGATGTATTTACAGTTAACGAATAACAACCATTCGCATTGAAAGCTCCATTGTATCCATACACTTGGACGTAATAGGTAGCACCTTTTTTAGACGTATTGTATTTAATAATCTCTGTGCTAGTACCACTTAATTGGGAGATGCCCAATTGCGTGGTGCCATTCGAGGCATACAAACGAATATCATAGTCGGCCGGTAAATTGCTTAAGGTAACTTGTAATTTAGGTGCAGCATTCGTTGTGGTGAAACGATAGTAGTCGCGATCGGTTGAACTATTAATCATCGAACTCACCGTATTATTGACAGCTAATAAGGTGGCTGTATTCCTAGTGTTGTTCGATTCGAACGTGTTGGTGCAAACAGGCCCAACGGCGCTTGTACTAAACGAAATGGCGGAACTCCAATTGCTTGTGCTATCGGTACATGTTGCCGAAACACGCACGTTATAGGTACTGCTCGGGTTTAAGTTGCTCAAAACAGCCGATGTACTGGTTGTGGTTAATGCGTTCCAAATTGTATCGCTACTTAATTTGAATTCCAAGGTATAGCTTAATGCACCGCTAACACTTCCCCACGAAATGGTGGCACTGTTAGTGCTGATGCTTCCGGCATTTACGTTGCTAGGAGTGCCACACAAAGCCACTGCAGGCGGGGTGCAACCATTCGAAGTTAATAATGCAGCCCTTGCACCGCCTACCGTAAACAAGGCGTCTATACGCGCTTTTTGTCCGGCTGTAAACATATACATACAAGCATCATCGGTATAGTCCATATAGTTCATGTGCATATCGCCATCAGGACCATTGGTACATGATAGTTTCGGAAAACTTGGACAGCCATAGTTAGGACCGCCTTGGTTAGGGGTGTCGCCTACTAAATCGCTTCCGTTACAACCTGTACCATCATCGCCCCAAATATGAAATAGGTTCAACCAATGTCCTACTTCATGGGTAGCTGTACGGCCTTTGTTGTATGGTGCAGCAGCTGTTCCTACATTGCCGGTGGCATTGTAATTAATTACAACCCCGTCGGTAGCAGATGCGCCACCCGGGAATTGCGCGTAACCCAATAGGCCACCTCCTAAATTACATACCCAAATATTTAAGTAACGGCTTCTGTCCCAAATATTGCTACCGCCTTGTGCTGTATATTTCACAGCATTGTTTGAACTAAAGCTGGTAACGCTGGTGGGCACACGAACAATACCCGTTGTAGGATTCCCATTAGGGTCTTGTTGGGCTAAACAGAACTGAATTTCACAATCGGCGGCTGTGGCCTGAAAGGGGATTGGGGTATTCAGCCAATCGGAATTTAATTTACGAAAATCGGCATTGAGGATATTCAATTGCGACATGATTTGGGCGTCACTGATATTTTCCGTTGCCGTACGATATACAATATGAAAAACAACCGGAATGGTTTTTACACCACGAACTTGTTTGTTTTGTTGTACAAATCGTTCGGTTTGTTCTTCAATTTTTAAACGATTGGCCGCATAGGAAGGGTCGTTTTGTAACTGCTGAAGATGAACATCATGCGAAGCGCAACTGCGATGCTGTGCATTTAGCAGGTTGCTTTGTAGGAATAAAATGCTACAAAGCATCAGGATTTGTTTCATAATCGAAATATTTTTACAATAATACGTCATAATTTTGAATGTTAATTAAGGCCAAAAGGGATTAAACGACTATAAACGACAATAGGATGTTTATTTTCGAATCACCAATCGTTGGGTATTTCGCTCGAATTCCCCCATATGCTCCAACATATAAATCCCATCGTTTAAATTCGATACATCAATGCGGTACTTATTTTCATCGAATGAATAGGTTAGGGTGGGACGGGTTACTACACGACCAAGCATATCGTATATGGCCCATGCATCGTTTTCCTGAATCGATGCTGTTGTATTGATGTAAATATAATTTTGGGCTGGGTTGGGATAGCATATAAAACCGGGTTCACTCTCTATGAATTCGTCTATAACATCTTCTTTAAATGCACTGGAAGAAGTGCGTAGGGTGATATTGTAGCAAGTGGCATTGTTAAAACTACCATTGTACCCGGTAACATATAAGAAATAGGTGGCTCCGGCCGTTGGGGTATTCCAGGTTAGTTTTTCGGAATTTAAGCCTCTTTTTTGGCCCATAACATGGGTGGTTAAGCCATTTGACGCCAAAAGACGTATGTCGTAGTCGGCTGGTAAGTTATTCATTACAACTGAAATTTTAGGGGCCGCATTGGTTGTTGTAAATCGGTAATAATCTTTGTCGCTAGCGGTTTGGATCATTGATGCAATGCTGTTATTTACCGGTATGATTTTTGCAGTTGCTTTTGTTTCGTTTGCTTCGTAACTATTTGAGCAGGCGGGTGATAGGGTGTTGAATTGTATACTATTCGACCACGGACTATTTACAATACCGCAATTGGATTGTATACGCACTTGATAGGTGGCACTTGAAATTAAGTTGCTTAATGTAATTGAATTAGCATTGCCAATAATTTGGTTTGTCCAAATCGTATCTTCAATCCATTTGTATTGTATTAAATACCCAACACTTGCCGGCGTGGTATTCCAAGTAATTGTACTTTGGTTAATGCCAATGTTAGACGCTTGAATATTCAAGGGGACATCGCAAGGTGAAGATAGGGTAGTGAATGAATAGGTATTAGACCAATTGCTTATAGAACCGTTGCAATTTGAACGTACGCGGCAAGTATACGAGGTTGCCGGCTGAAGTCCATAAAGCATTAGGGTATTTCCACCACAATTTAAGCTATTCCAATTCACGTCACTCGATGATTTGTATTCAAAGGTGTATCCCTGACTAAATGTGGTGGTATTCCAAGTTACTTGGGCAAAATTATCGCTGAAATTGCTACCTGAAATTGATAATGGTTCTTCACAATTTAAAACAATACCGGGGGAACAGGCACTTGAACTCAATAAGGAGGCACGAGACCCTCCATTGACAAACTGAGCTTGCATCACCATTTTCTGCCCTTCCGTGAACATATACATGCAGGCATCCGGGGTATAATCCATGAAGTTCATAAACATATCGCCATTGGGGCCATTGTTGCATGAAATTTTTGGAAAGGTTTGGCACGTTGAATTATAACCGGCTTGATTGGGGGTATCAAATACATCATCGCTACCAAAACAACCGGTGCCATCGTCGCCCCAAATATGTTTAAGATTCAACCAATGGGCAATTTCATGGGTCAAGGTTCTTCCTTTGTTATAAGGATATGTAGCGGTGCCGATTGTTCCGCAACTCACGTAGTTGCAAACTACCCCATCGGTTGCTGCCGGGCCGCCGGGGAATTGTGCATACCCCAATAACCCTACCGAAAAATTGCAAATCCATATATTAAGATAGCGATTTCTATCCCATGCATCAGAACCACCTTGGGCGCTAAACTTTACTGCATCGTTATTGGTGAAACCGGTTACTGAAGTAGGTACACGAATAATGCCCGTTGTTGCTTGCCCTTGCGGATCTTGTTGTGCTAAACAAAATTGGATATCACAATCGGCCGCTACACTTTGAAATGCTGCCGGTGTGAGTTGTGCATCAGCATTCAATTTTTTGAAATCCTTATTCAGGACATCCAATTGCGACAAAATTTGTTCGTTGCTGATGTTTTGTGTTGGCGTGTTATATAGTACATGAAAAACAACGGGAATGGTTATGGTATTACGTTGTTTGCTCGGATTGCTTAAATAGCGAGCTGTATTAGCATTAATCCGTTCTCGTTCTTTTGCGTAAGTAGCATGTTCATTTAATAAATGTTGATGATTTTCATCGGTCGCGCAACGTGTGATTTGCGCGCTAGCCTCTTGAGCACAAAAAAACAGGCATAAAAAAAACAGGGATTTCATGTTTCGTATCATTTTTTCAGCAATTTAATCTGAAAATAATGATATGCCACATGAAAATGTATCCCTGTTTTTTTTGTAAAAGAATTCTTAACGTATGATAATTTTGCCTGTTTGTTTGTCCGAATTTGTTAAAACTTCTACAAGATAAAGTCCGGAACTAAGCGATAAATCAGGTAAAAAATAGGTATTAGAACCTGAGTTTATTGCTTTTAGTTGTATTGAATGAATTCGTTGCCCCATTGTTGAATACAATGTTATGGTAACATCATCGTTAGCTTCTGCACTGTAATTTATCAATTTATCATTGCTAATAACTAAACGATCATCCATTTCTGTTTTGCCACTTGTTGGGTAAGCCTCGTCTATTCGCCAGTTACTTGAACTAGTAGACGTACTCAAATTATAACAGTTAACAGTAGAGAACTGACCACTTTGAGCAGGATAAATATAGATGATGTAAGTTGCAGGGGCTGATGCGTTATAACGAATTTCATCAGTAACTAAACCAGCATTCTGTGAGATAGCTAATTGAGAACCATTGGTGGTTAGTAAACGTACATCATAATCCATTGGTAGACTACTTAATGTTACTTTTAATTTTGGTTCGGCAGACGTTGTGGTGATCGTGTAATAATCGCGATCGTTGTTCGATGTTATCATAGAACCAATAGTAGTATTTAACGTTAAGGATGCTGCACCATTACGGTTGTTATTAGGTTCAAATGAATTTGAACATGGAATAGGAATAGCCGGTGTAGTGAAATTGCCCAATTCAGACCAAATACTAAATCCATTGGCACAAACTGTTTGAATTTGATATTCATACGTAGTGGTAGGCATTAAATCGATTAAATTGTCGGTCGTGCCTGTTACACTGTCAACAATCCAATTGATATTGGTTGTGGCTTTGTAACGAACAATATAACTTGTTGCATATTGAGGTGGTTGCCAAGTTATGGTTGCTGTACTAAACGAACTGACAGCAGCACTTAAACTTGTTGGGGCATTACAAGGTAATGGAATGGCCGTTGTTGTAAAGATAAATGGGTTGGTAAATATGCTTGTGCCTACAAAACATTCGGCTAATACACGGAATTCATAGCTGGTTAACTCAGGTAAATTAGAGAATGTATAACTGTTGGCTGTTGTATTCTGTGTAACCCATGCCGTATCACCTACTTTTTTGTACTGGAAAATGTAGTTTTCTACATTCGGATTTGCCTGCCAACCAACGGTGGCGCTATTGTAGTTGATATTGGTAGCATAAAGTGAATCGGGCATGCCACATGAATTAGCATTGCAAACATTCGATGTTAAAAGATTCCAACGAGGTCCGCCAAATGCAAAGGTTGCATCCATACGCAATTTCTGTCCATTGGTAAACATATACATACATGCATCTGGTGTATAATCCATAAAATTCATGAACATGTCGCCATTGGGGCCATTATTGCAAGATACTTTAGGGAAAGTTTGACATGTGGTATTATATCCTGCCTGATTGGGTGTATCATCCACCCGATCGCTACCCAAACAACCGGTGCCATCATCACCCCAAATATGAAATAAATTCATCCAATGACCAATTTCATGCGTGGCTGTTCTGCCTAAATTGTATGGCCAAACTGTATTTCCTCCACTACCGAAGGCTGAATGCTGTACAACAATGCCATCTACATTGGCAGGGCTACCGGGAAAACTAGCATATCCTAAATATCCGGCCATATTGCATACCCATATATTTAAATACTTATTACGATCCCAAGCATCATCACCGCCTTGTGCTGTGAATTTAACCTTGTCATCGGCAGTGAATGAGGTTACGGTTGTTGGAACACGAATAATACCTGTGGTTGGATTGCCATTGGGGTCTACTTGAGCCAAGCAGAATTGAAAGCCACAATCGGCCACCGAATTGATGAATGGTGCCGGCGTATTAGTCCAATCGGTATTTAACTTGCGAAAGTCTTTGTTTAAAATATCTATTTGCGACATGATTTGGGCATCACTGATATTCTCGTTGGCTGTACGGTAAATAACATGCACAACCACCGGAATGGTTTTAATACCACGTTGTTTAACGGGATGCTGTACATAACGATCAATTTGAGCTTCAATAGCAGCCCGATTAGCTGCATATTCCGGGTTGGAAGCCAACATGGCGTTGTGGATGTCGTGACTAGCGCATGTACGTTGTTGTGCATACCCAAAATTCCATGTCAACAGGAAACTAAGCAAGAGTAAAAATCCGTTTCTCATAATTTTTCGTTTTTGTTGTTTTTTAGTAACGAATAGCATCAAAATATTATTCTAATGCCACATTTATATGTGAAAGTAGAGTATCTATTCTATATTTATTTAAAATACGTTATAAAAACTTGAATACTTAACGAATGTTAACAGATTAGGTTAACGCATGTTAATGTGATTCACTTAGGTTCATCTTTTTGCGTCAAAACGAGTTTTTTCACAAAACGGATTATACTCTTTTGTGGAAGATTAATATGCACTTGTATTCCAATATTTAAATTAATTTAGCCCAATGTCCTCCTTTAAAGCATTTATTACCCAATGGCGGCCCGTGAA
Organism: Chitinophagaceae bacterium; assembly: GCA_051006655.1. GTDB lineage: Bacteria > Bacteroidota > Bacteroidia > Chitinophagales > Chitinophagaceae > OLB11. The sequence continues at coordinate 18,242 of JBPCSZ010000083.1, read as the reverse complement.
ATGGTTGCTGGGGTGGCTAAAAATGATTTATTTGCCCGGTTTTGAAGGGGTTTCTTTGTTCGATTCGTTTAATTTTTTTCGTAAAGAAATCTTCTCGAATCGCTTCTATACCAAGGCGAGTGCCATTTCCTTTTCTTTTCTGATGTCCATGCCGCCCTTGATGTTGTTCTTCTTCACCTTGGTGCCTTATTTGCCATTGCCTGAAGCCCGCATTATGGAGGTAATTAATCAAATGATTTTATTGGTTTCACCCAACGAAGAGATTCGTACGGATGTATTAGATATGGTATATAACTTCATTAATCACAAGAAAAATGTGCTTTTGTCGTTTTCGGTATTACTCACGCTTTACTATGCCTCGAATGGTATGATGGGTTTAATGAATACCTTTCAACGGCGCGATCCGGGATTCAAAGATCGGCATTGGTTGCGCCAACGCCTGATTGCAATCGCATTAACCATGTTGCTCATCGTGGCTAGTTTATTACCCCCATCCTTATTGTTGTTGCAATATTGGATTGCCAATGTACTGGATGTGGATTTTATGCAAAACAGCGGCTATATCCTATTCTTGATGTATGCCATCATTTTGTGTACCCTGCTTCTTACTATGTCTTTGATTTATCACTTTGGAACGTCCACCATTTCTCGCTTGAATGTGATTAGTCCGGGCGCCATAACCACCACTGTGTTAATTATCATAATCACCCGTTTGTTTTTTTATGCCGTCAATAACTTGGTGAATTACGATAAAATTTATGGCTCCATTGGAACCTTAATCATTTTTTTGGTTTGGATTAATTTGATTGCTCAAATCATGTTGATTGGGTTTGAATTGAATGCCAGTATCATTGTCAATAAAAAAATGGAAAAGTTATAGGTATGCGTTGGTTGATAATGGGGCTGGTATTGGGCATTGTGCTGTGGAGTTCTTGCACTTGGTTGGGTGGTCCGCCAAATTATGCGCGCGACATTCGGCCTATCATTGCTCGTTCCTGTGCACCTTGCCACCAACCGAATCAAATTGGCCATTTTAGTTTGTTGACTTACGACGATGTTCGGCTGAATGCTCATAAAATAGCGTTTACGGTAAAGGAACGCCTCATGCCACCTTGGCCGGCCGATCCGCATTACAGTTCCTTTGCCGGAGAAATGATACTGAGTGATGACGAAATTGAAACCATTCAAGCTTGGGTAAAGGGCGGTTGTTTGTCCGGCGATACCTTAGGTTTAGGGCCAATCCCCATTTTGCCGAATCGTTCGTTTTTGGGGAAGCCCGATTTAACAATAGCCGTTCCTCCTGCTCAATTTGCGAAGGGCGAAACCGATCGTTTTTTATTAGTAAAAGTTCCTTTTGAATTGCCGGTCGATACATTTTTAAGGGCGGTTGAATTTGTGCCGGGCAATACGCGTTTAGTGCATCATGTGAATGGCGATATGGTGCGCTTTGATGCCGATAAAAAAAGAGACGTCAAGGATGGTGAAAACGTAGTGCCCATGGCGCTCGATAGCAGTATTCGCGAGGCCTACCAACGGGTGGGGATCTTACACGACGATGGGTCGTATCCAACCTTGGCGAAATCGGTGGTGAATTATTTGCCGGGGGTAATGGCGCAACAATATCCCGATGGCATCGGGGGGTGGAAAGTGAATCGGAAGAATGCTTTTTTATTGGCCGATTTGCATTACGGTCCGGCGGAAGAAAACAGTACAGACAGTTCCTATATCAATTTGTTTTTTGCACCTAAGCCGCCCGAGCGACCCCTGCAAGAATTTCAAATGGGCACCTTGGGTGTTTCTCCTATTGTTCCTCCCTTGGTAATTCCGCCCAATAAAATTTCAACGTATAAAACGGAATGGGTGGTGCCCGAAACCATTTCCCTTATCACCATCAATCCGCACATGCATTGGTTGGGTAAATCGTTTACGGCGTTTGCCTTAACGCCCGAACAAGATACCATTCGTTTGATTCATATACCGAAGTGGAATTTCAATTGGCAATTTTTTTATACGTTCAAAAAAATGCTGAAAATTCCGGCGGGCAGTAAAATTGTGGTGATTGGGGTGTTCGATAATACGAAGCAAAACCCGTTCAATCCGAATTTTCCGCCCAAGGTGGTGAGTGACAAAGACGGTAGTATGAAATCGAGCGATGAAATGTTCCAGTTTATTGTGAACTATGTGCGGTACAAGCCGGGCGATGAAGCGATTTCCTTGGAACGTTCAGCCCGTCAGTAATTCAGTTCAGCTGAAGAAAGAATCGGACCTCGAGAAAATAGCCCCGGTTGTAGTGGAAAGCCCCCGTAAAATTAGGAATGGTAAAATAGGAGTAGAAGCAGCAGGGGCTTGGAGCGGAAAACGGGACAGGTGTTGAGCGTGGTTGATTGGATGCGCTTCAAAAAAAATCCCGTCGCAGTGGACGGGATTAAGGATGTTTGATTGAATGATTACGCTTTTTTGCGGGTAGGCGCTTTTTTCACAGGAGCAACTACTTCAGGCGCATTGGCTAAATCGTTAACCTTCTTGGCTAAAGCTGATTTTAAATTAGCGGCTTTGTTTTTGTGAATTACATTGCGCTTGGCTAATTTATCTAACATGGCTTCTACTAAAGGCAACTTGTCTTTGGCAGTAGCCAAATCGCTTACCGCTTGTAGATCGCGCATGGCGTTACGGGTAGTTTTACCTTGATAACGATTGCGGTCACGACGGGTTGCTGCTTGACGAGTATCCTTTTTGGTTGCTTTATGATTAGCCATTATTTCAAATTTAGGGCGCAAATATAAATCCCTTTTTCGGAAATGGGTGAATTTTTTTTCAAAAAAGGAATTAAAACACGAAAATAACGCATAAAATGACAAAGGATGTGAAAATGGATTGAAAAATGGGCGTTTAACGCATGAATTACAGCCCAAAAAACGCCCTGTTCAGCAATATGTCTTACCTTAGCGCGGCATTCAAAAAATGTACGATTTTTAGCTCAAAACACACGGAAATCCATATTTCATGAAAGATTTTTCCTTCATTACGCATTCGCACCCGGGGTTTATTGAAAATTTATACCGCGATTATTTAAACGACCCTACCCAAGTAGATCCGGAATACATTAAGTTTTTTCAAGGCTTTGATTATGCGTACGGACAGCAAGGGGAAGCCGGGGCTGTTTCCGGTTCAGCTATGCCGGCAGTTTCGGGCGATATGCACAAAGAATTTGCGGTATATCAGCTTATTCGGGCGTATCGGAAGCGTGGGCATTTATTGAGTGTTACCAATCCCATTAAAAAACGCAAAGACCGTCATGCCAATTTGGAATTGACGCATTTTGGTTTGAGCGATGCCGATTTAGATAAAGAATTTCAAGCCGGTGCTTTCTTTGGTTATACCGCCAAAACCTTACGTGAATTAGTGGCGTATTTGCAGAAAACGTTCTGTGGGCATGTAGGGGTTGAATATACCTATATCAATAACGAAGAAGTGTGTCGCTGGGTAGGCACCGAGTTCGAAAAAGCCATGAATACGCCCTTGCCTTTGGAAAAGAAGAAGCGTATTTTGGAAATGTTGAACAAGGGCGTGATTTTTGAAAAGTTCTTACACACGAAATTTATTGGTCAAAAACGTTTCTCCCTAGAAGGGGGCGAAAGCACGATTGCGGCCTTGGATGCTATTATTACGGAAGCCGCCGAGCATGATGTGAAAGAAGTGGTGATGGGCATGGCGCATCGCGGTCGGTTGAACGTGTTGGCGAATATTTTGCAAAAAACCTACGAGCAAATATTTACTGAATTTGAAGGGAACGCGCCGCAAGACAGTACCATGGGGAGTGGCGACGTGAAGTATCATTTAGGGTTTCGCAGTGATGTGAAGACCTTGTATAATAAAGAAATTAATTTACAGCTTACGCCGAATCCATCGCACTTAGAAGCGGTAGATCCGGTAGTAGAAGGCTTTGCCCGTGCCAAGGCCGATACCTTATACGAGAGTAATTTCGATGCCATTTTGCCCATTTTGATTCATGGAGATGCATCGGTGGCGGGGCAAGGTATTGTGTACGAAGTATTGCAAATGAGTGATTTGCGCGGTTATTATACCGGCGGTACCATTCATGTGGTTATCAATAATCAAATTGGGTTTACCACCAATTTCGACGATGCCCGCAGTGCCGACTATTGTACCAGCATTGCCTCGATGGTGCAAGCACCGGTATTTCATGTGAATGGCGACGATCCGGAAGCGGTAGTAAAAATGGCCGAATTGGCCTTGCGTTTCCGTCAAGAATTTAACCGCGATGTGTTTATCGATTTAGTGTGTTACCGCAAACACGGACACAACGAAGGCGATGATCCGAAATTCACGCAACCTGATTTGTATGCCTTGATTGATAAGCATCCGAATCCACGTGAATTATACATTAAGCAATTGGAAACCAATGGCGATGTAGACAGCGCTTTGGCGAAAGAAATGGAACGATTGTTCTGGGCCGATTTGCAAGATCGTTTAGACGAGGTGAAACAAAAGCCTTTGCCATACCATCAGCAAGAGCCTGAAAAAGCGTGGACGGATTTGCGTAAATCAACTCCGGCCGATTTCTTACAATCGCCGGCCACAGCGGTAACCCGCGAACAGTTAGATAAAGTATTCCAAGCCATCATGGCGATTCCGGAAGGATTCAAGCCATTGAAAAAGGTGCAGAAATTACTGGACGAAAAAATAAAATTATTCAACGAACAAGGTGAAATTGATTGGGCCACCGGCGAATTGTTGGCTTATGGTACCTTGTTGTTGGAAGGGCACGATGTGCGTATGAGCGGACAAGATGTGGAGCGTGGGACTTTCTCGCATCGCCATGCCGTAATTAGCGATGAAGAAAGCAGTGCCCGTCATAATCGATTAAGTAAAATTGATGAAAAGCAAGGCGCCTTCCGCATTTATAATTCCTTGTTGAGTGAATATGCGGTTTTAGGTTTCGAATATGGTTATGCCATGGCCAATCCGGCTTCCTTGGTAATATGGGAAGCGCAGTTTGGCGATTTCTCGAATGGGGCACAAAATATTATCGATCAATTTATTTCGGGCGGTGAAACCAAGTGGAATAAAATGAATGGTTTGGTAATGTTATTGCCACACGGTTACGAAGGGCAGGGGCCTGAACACTCCAGCGCTCGCTTGGAACGTTATTTGCAATTGTGTGCCGAACATAATATGTTCATTACCAATTGCACCACGGCCGCGAATTTCTTCCATGCCTTGCGCCGTCAATTGAAACAGCCTTTCCGCAAACCCATGATTAATTTCTCGCCCAAAGCGAATTTGCGTTTGAATAAAGCGTTCAGCAAAATTGAGGAATTTGTGGATGGTCGTTTCCAAGAAGTCATCGACGATGCTAGCGTAACAAACCCTGGCAGTGTGAAGCGTGTTTTATTGTGTTCCGGTAAACTCTATTACGATTTAATGGAATACAAACAAAGCAATGAACAACACGATATTGCCATTGTGCGTTTGGAACAATTATTCCCATTGCCAATCGAGCAATTGCAGGCCTTGCGTCAGCGTTATCCGTCGGCCCAATGGGTTTGGGTTCAAGAAGAACCACGCAATATGGGCGCCGCCGCTTACTTGAAAATGCAAATCGACGAACGTACGTTCCCAATGGGGTATTTAACCCGCATGGCCAGTGCGTCTACGGCAACCGGTTTCGCTAAGAAACATGCCGAAGAACAAAAAGCCTTGGTGTCTGCCGCGTTTGCCGGTTAATGGTTTTTCTTCATTCTAATTGAAATAAAAAATAAAGTATGCCCGAAATATCGCAACGCGGACATCTGATGCCGCCTTCCCCCATTCGTAAATTGGTGCCTTATGCCGAACAAGCCAAGAAGAAAGGGATAACGGTTTATCATTTAAATATTGGTCAACCGGATATTGAAACACCCAAAGCCGTGTTAGATGCTGTACGTCATACCGATATGAAAGTATTGGAATACAGTCACAGTGCGGGCTTTGAATCGTACCGCGTAAAATTGTGTACGTATTACAAACGCTTTGGTATTGAGGTAAATCCCAATCAAATTATTGTAACCACCGGCGGGTCGGAAGCGATTCTCTTTGCCATGATGGCTTGTTTAGATCCGGGCGATGAAATTATTGTGCCTGAACCTTTCTATGCGAATTACAATGGCTTCGCGGTAGAAGCGCAAGTGCATATCAAGCCCATTACTTCGCATATTGAAGATGGATTCCGCTTACCGCCGATATCCGATTTTGAAAAGAATATTACACCACGCACGAAAGCCATCATGATTTGTAATCCGAATAACCCCACCGGTTATTTGTATGATGCCGAGGAAATGGCCGTATTGCGCGATTTGTGTTTGAAACATAATTTGTATTTATTCTCCGATGAAGCCTATCGTGAATTTTGTTACGATGGACATAATCACTTGTCGGCTATGCAATTAGAAGGCTTAGACCAGCATGTTATTTTAATGGATACCATCTCGAAGCGCTATAGTGCTTGCGGTGGACGCATTGGCGCTTTTGTTACTAAGAACAAAGCGGTTTACGATGCAGCCATGAAATTTGCACAAGCCCGTTTGAGTCCACCTTCTTTTGCCCAAATTGCCGGTGAAGCCGCTGTTGATTTGCCTGATAATTATTTCGACGAAGTAAAAGCAGAATACCTCAAACGCCGCAATTTATTGGTTGAACGTTTGAATAAAATTCCCGGTGTTTATTGTCCAAATCCAGGCGGTGCTTTCTACGCTATGGCGAAATTGCCGGTAGACGATGCTGAAGATTTTTGCCGTTGGTTATTGGAATCGTTCTCGTACAACAATCAAACCGTGATGATGGCCCCTGCTTCGGGGTTTTATGCCACGCCCGGTTTAGGGAAAGACGAAGTACGTTTTGCCTATGTGTTGAATTTAGAAGCGATTGGTGCTGCCATGGATTGTTTGGAACAAGGCTTGGCCGCCTATAAAAAACGCGGGTAATGTCGGTAACACTCCTTATTATTCTAATTACGGTTTTGGTTTCCATTGCCGGATTTCAAAATTCCCAAATCATCCATCAAGCCTTGTTTTATCCAAGTGTGATGGATTCTCGTAAAGAATATTGGCGTTTCTTCACCCACGGATTCATTCATGCCGATTGGTCGCATTTGATTTTCAATATGCTGACCTTGTATTTCTTCGGTAAAAATTGCGAATCGGCCTTTGAATACTTGTATGGCAATACGTGGATGTTCCCCTTGTTTTACTTGGCGGCCTTGTTGATGTCGTCGTTGCCTTCCTATGCCAAGCACAAGAACAATTATAGTTACAGGGCCTTAGGGGCCAGTGGGGCCGTGGCTTCGGTCTTGTTTTATACCATTTTATTAAATCCGTGGCAATTGCTTATGATTCAGTTTATTATACCCATTCCGGCAATTTTATTTGGTGTAGGTTATATTGCATACTCTTCTTATCAGAGTAAAAATGGGAGCGGGGATGGCATTGGGCACGAAGCACATTTATGGGGTGCCGTGTTTGGATTGGTCTTCCCTTTAGCCACTAAACCCGAAATTTTCCCTTATTTTATCAATCAACTTTTGCATCCTTCCTTTTAAGGCTTATATTTAAACAATGAAACAGAAAAGTTACCTCTTTCTTTTGGGTTTTTTAGCCTTCATGGCGGCTTGTAAAATTGATAAAAACGATTTGAATAATCGTACAGGCCGACTTCGTATCATTAATGCGTCGGCTATTTCAGGCGGGGCTAATTTAGAAGTGGATTACAAATTGGTGTACGACAAGTATTGCGAATATTTGAACTACAGTTTGTTTCGCGATTATATTGAAGGGGCACACAAAATTAAAATTCGCGATATTAGTACTAATGTAGTCATTGATACGCAAATCAATATTGTTTACGATAAATCGTATACCTTATTCATTTACGATACCCTTTCTACTATTCGTTGTAAATTAGTGGAAGAACAATTTATAGTCCCCAATGGGGCGAATGCCAAGGTGCGTTTCTTGCATTTGTCTAACAATGCCGATTCGGTGAGTTTTCAAAAAGGAAACGATTCTATTCCGGTGCTCAGTGGTTTTGTGAATGGTATGAACAGTCAATATCTTACTTATATAGCCGGCCCTACTTCGTTTACCGCTATTCGTACCAAAACCGGCGATACCTTAGGAACGCCGTTTTATACCGATTTGCAAGCCGGCCGATTTTATACTGTTTTTGTGAAAGGAGTCACCACCTCATCGGGCATAGATAGTATTGGTATCTTCAGTATTTTCAATAACGGCGAATACGAATAAGCCACGTATTATTCGTGGTGATATTTTTCGTTTTTCAGAATCGTAAATGCCCGATACAATTGTTCGCAAAAAATAAGTCGAACCAGTTGATGTGGGAAGGTTAATTTCGATAAGCCAATCAGTCCATCGGCGCGTTTTTGCAAACGTTCTGCTACGCCGTAACTGCCTCCAATTAAAAAAATAATGCGGTTGGGCGAACGGTTCATCCAGCCATTCAATTGGGCTGAAAAATCCACCGAGGTAAATTCTTTGCCATGTTCATCGAGCACTATGAATAAATCGCGTTCCTGTAAACGGGCTTCAATAATTTCGGCTTCTTTTTCAAGAATGAGTTCTTTGCCCCCTTGTTTGGGAACTCGTTTATTGTCGATGGTAATTAATTCGAACCGCGTATAATGTTTCAAACGGTCCAAATACACCGCAATTGGTCCTGCTAATTCTTTTTTGTCGGGTTTGCCTAAGCTCCAGAGTTCTATCATACCAACACAAATATAAAGGAGGCAAAATAAAGGTGCCATGAAACCCTAGATAATTCATAACATTAAGGAAATAATGCGATAATACCTTTGGCATTATGCGGAAGAAATCTGTTCCCGAATTATTAGTTCGCGATATTAGTTGGTTATCGTTCAATGCTCGGGTATTGCAAGAAGCCGAAGACCCTCGAGTACCACTCTATGAACGTCTCCGTTTTTTGGGAATTTTTTCGAACAATCTCGATGAGTTTTTTCGTGTACGCGTGGCGGCTTTGAATAGGATGTTGCGGATTGGCAAAGAAATGCCCTTTCATTCGGAAGAAAAACCGGCGGCCATTCTCAAAGAAATACAACAAATTGTATTAAGTCAACAAGAATCCTTTGAACGCATTTATGCCGATGTACAGCAGGCCCTGAAAAAAGAAAAAATTGCGTTTGTATCCGATACCACCTTGAATGCGGAACAGCGAGGCATTGTGCGCGCTTATTTCAACGATAAAGTACGCACAAATTTGTTCCCCATCATGATTGAAAGTGTGCCGGAATTGCCTTTGCTTAGCGATCGGGCTATTTACTTGGCTTGTACTTTGAGTAATTCCGACAATTCATTCATGAACAGTTATGCCCTTATTGAAATTCCTTCGGGCGTATTGCCGCGATTTAAAATTTTGCCGGGGCCGAAAGGGTTCCGCCATATCATTTTATTGGAAGATATTATTCGTTTGGGCTTGCCCGATTTATTTACCCAATTTGGTTTCAACTGGTTCGAAGGTTCCATTATCAAAGTAACCCGCGATGCAGAGTTGGATTTAGATGTTGACCTTTCCACCGATGTGATTCAGAAATTAGAAAAGGGGTTAAAAAACAGAAAAAAAGGGAAAGCTGTTCGCTTCGTTTACGACAAACAAATTAATAAAAATTTATTGGCCTACTTAACGAAGCTCTTGAATTTAAGTAAGAAAGACCCCTTAATTCCCGGTGGACGCATTCATAATTTCAAAGATTTTATGAGCTTTCCCGAAGGCATTATTCAAGGTACTTCAACCCGAAAGGCGCCCTTTATCCATCCCTTGTTGAAGCCGCCGGTACGCATATTACACATACTCGATGAACGCGATATCCTGCTTCATTTTCCGTATCATTCCTTCGATAGTTTAATTGATTTATTGCGCGAATCGGCCATCGATCCGAATGTAACCCATATTCGCATTACCTGCTACCGCTTAGCGAAAGAAAGCAAAATTGTAAACGCCTTATTGAATGCCGTACGCAATGGAAAAAAAGTGAGTGTCGTGATTGAGTTGCGGGCTCGCTTCGATGAAGAAGCCAATTTGCGTTGGAAGCGAATTTTAGAAGAAGAAGGCGTGTATGTGATTGTGGGTTTGCCCAACCGAAAAATTCATGCTAAACTTTGCCTAATCACCAAGCGCATCGGTAAGAAAACAAAATTGTATGGTTTTGTAAGTACGGGAAATATGAATGAAAATACAGCCCGCATTTATGGTGATCATTGTTTGCTCACCTCGAATAAACAGGTGATGTCCGATATCGCTCGTGTATTTCAATTCATTGAAAATCAATCGAACGATGCACCGTTGAAATTGTGCCAAACCTTGCTGGTTTCGCCCTTCAATACACGCCATTTTTTTAAGCAAAAAATTGCCGATGCCGTTAAATCCCATTTGGCCGGAAAAAAAGCCGGTATCATTATTAAACTCAATAGCCTCAGCGATGATAGTTTAATTCATGCCTTGTATAAAGCGGCCGAAGTTGGACTTCCCATTCAACTCATTATTCGGGGCATTTGTTGTGCCAAAACCAATCACCCTTCTTGGCCGGCACCCATCCAAGCCATTAGTATTGTGGATGAATATTTAGAACATGCTCGTGTAATTTATTTCGCACACGACGATTCGATGTATCTCTCCAGTGCCGATTGGATGATGCGTAACCTCGATCACCGCATCGAAGCGAGTCTGCCCATTACCGACCCCGCCTTGCGCGCAGAACTCCTTCAAATACTTCAATTTCAATTGCAAGAAAACGTTAAAGCCCGCGTATTGAATAATGCACAAAACAACGAATATGTAAAAGCCCCCAAAGGCACAAAACCATTTCGTTCGCAAATTGAAATTTATGAATACCTTCAACACATCAATTATTCAATCACTTAAAACCACTACCACTACATGCGTCTTGCTGCCATCGATATCGGCTCGAATGCCGTTCGCTTACTCATCAACGATATCCATCCTTGGCATGAAGGCGGGAACGACTATACCAAACTGAGTTTCGTGCGTGTGCCCATTCGCTTGGGCTTCGATGTATTTGAAACCGGCATGATTTCAAATACCAAAATTGAAACCTTGCTGGAAACCCTTAAAGCGTTTCAAGGACTCATGCGGGTTTACAAAGTAGACGATTATCGGATTTGTGCTACCTCGGCCATGCGCGATGCCGGAAATTCGGGCGACATTGTTCGGAAGATTCATGAAGAAACTGGATTGATTATTCAAATTTTATCGGGACAAGAAGAGGCCAAAATGTTGTATGCCGCATACCCCGATGCGGCGGCTTATCCGGCCCAACGCCAAGTGTATATCGATGTGGGAGGGGGGAGTACCGAAATTAGTATTTATAAACAATCAACCTGCATCATCAATCAATCGTTTAATGTAGGTACCATTCGTTTGTTGAAAGAGGCTAATGTTGAAACAGCTTGGAACGAGATGAAAACCTATGTAAAAACCCATATCTTGAATGGACCTAAAGCCATTGCGGTGGGCTCAGGTGGCAATATCAACAAGGTCTTTTCTATGGCCAAACGCAAAAAAGATAAGCCCCTCGATTTAGAATTGCTCAATGATTATTACAAACAATTGCAAGCGCTCACCGTCGATGAACGCATGCACCATTTCGATTTGCGTGCCGACCGTGCCGATGTAATTGTGCCGGCACTGAAAATCTATACCGCCATCATGCGCTGGGCCGATATCGATAAAATGTTGGTACCTCAAATTGGGCTCTCTGATGGCATCATTCATCAACTCTTCGCCGAAAAAAAATCGGTATAAAATTTTCCTTTTTAAAGCATTTTTTTGGCAATTCCATAATAGCGTGTATATTTGCAACCTCTTACGGCAATCGCCAACGAGATGGCTGCGTAGCTCAACTGAATAGAGCATCTCACTACGGATGAGAAGGTTTTAGGTTTGAATCCTAACGCGGTCACTAAATAAGCTCCGATTTTTCGGGGCTTTTTTTATGGGGCGAAACTAAAGAACAAGCATCAGCACCCGTCGCGTTTTCCGCTGCAACGCTTCGCCAAAACAAAACATGTTGCTACATCCTATGGCATTGGTCCTGTTTTGGCTGCAGGGTTTCCGCTGCAACCGCGGCCCATTTTCAAGGTCTGAATCTTTTTTCAGCGATGTTTAAACAATCTTTCATTTGATTCGTCTATTTCCCCGCTGTCATCCATACAGCAGTCCTTAATTTCGAAATCTCATTGCACATTATGAAGAATATGTTACATCGTGTATTTAGCGCCATCGCGCTTTTTTTATTGAGCGCCGTCTCTAGCACACAGGCTCAATCGGTTTTAACCACCGAAAGTTTCGATAATGTTACGTTCGCCCCCAGTGGTTGGAGTATCAAACCGCCTATGACACCCACCAATGCATGGGTTCGAAGCACCACCTCAACCAACCCAACCGCTAACCCGCACAGTGGTGCCGGTTTTGCTCGTTTTCGTAGTCGTACCATTCCGGCCGGAACGCAACAATTATTAGTGTCGCGTCCGGTTGATTACAGCAATCGCGGCAATAGCGCGGCGAACCTCAGTTTCTGGATGTTTCGCGATAATAGCGCCAATACGTGGGATAGCTTAACTGTATATGTAGACAATAGCGACACCCTTACCGGGACTGCCGTTCGTTTAGGTGTAATTGCGCGCAATCGTTCGTATGCATTACCCGATACCCAAGCGACCAACGCTTGGTATCAGTACACCTTCGCCATTCCAACTGCGTTTACCAATTCCACCACAACGCATTTTATATTTCTAGGAACCAGTCAAGCTGCGGGAGCTAACAATGGGGCATATATTTATTTAGATGATGTGAGTTATGATGAATTCCCTTCGCCTTGTACCGGTATTCCTAATGTTGGAAATATTGTGAATTCCAATCCAATCATGTGCGGTGGTTCAGGGAATGCAACTTTGAACTTGTCTGTTCCTCTGGCGGTAAGTGGTTTAACCTATTCGTGGGAAAAAGCCAATAGCAATGCCGGTCCTTGGGTGAGTTTCGCTACAAGCGCCAATACCACTACCGGTAATTTAGTAAATACCACTTGGTTCCGTTGCGTGGTAACATGTTCGAATTCCAATCAAACTTATACTACTCCGGTAGATAGTTGTGTGGTCAGCGCCAATCCGAATCCAAGCATTACAGTACCGGCCTCGCCACAAGGTTTTTGTGCCGGCAGTAATGGGGCTAACTTAACGGTCTCGGGTGCTTCCACGTATACGTGGTTACCTGTAACCGGATTAAGTGTAAGCACGGGTGCTACGGTGATTGCCGCTCCTGCCGCTAATACTCAATACACCGTTACCGGCATCGATGCCAATGGTTGCTCGGCTACGGCTACCATTAATGTAGTGCCTAGCAATCCGCCAACCTTAACCATGACTTCAAATCCAACGGCACCGGTTTGTAGTGGAACTACGGTTGTATTGAATTGTGTTGGTGGACCTAATCCGCCCGCAGGAACTACTTTCTTGTGGAGTAATGGGGTTACTACCCGCCGCGATACCATCGTGTTATTATTCGATACCACCCTCAGTGTAACTGTTACTAATCAGTTTGGTTGTAGCAGTACCGATTCGATTCAATTGCAAGCCTTGCCGGCTCAAAATTCGAATTTTGGTTGGACGCAAAACGGGGCCACCTTCAATTTTAACGACAGTACCAATGGGGCCACTCAATGGCTTTGGGATTTTGGCGATGGCAATGGTTCATTCAGTAGTAATCCAACGTATACCTACTCCGGCTTTGGTGTATTCACGGTAACCCTCATTGTGGTTGGCCCGTGTAAAACCGATACGATTACAAAAATTATTGAATTGTATCCTGCCGGTGTAAACGATGTGGTGAATCAGTCTACGGTGCACGTGTCGCCGAATCCGGCCACCGATGTATTGAACATCCAATTAAGTAACGGAAACATCGGTGCTTGTCGCTTGATTGATTTTACCGGTAAAGTGATTCGCACGATTCAACCGGCTAATCGTTCGTCCGTTATGCAAATCAATGTGGTTGAATTACCCGCCGGCGTTTATACCTTGTTGGTACAAACCGATCATGGTACGGAAGCCGTTCGATGGGTGAAATAGTTTTTTAATTTTTTGATTTTGAATCCCGACGAGAAATCGTCGGGATTTTTTATTGGCGTGTTTGCGATGATGTTGAAGGCGTTGTTGGTATGGGATTGATGAAGAATGAAACAGACGATGATCTGCCTCGGGCAGCATAGCCCCGGGTGCAGTGGAAAGCCCCCGGAACAAAGAATACTACGCCAACGCTGTGGAGTTACGGAGGGGCTTGCAGCGTAACACGGGACGGGTGTTGATGAACGAGACATCGCTTGGCTTCAAAAAAAAACCTCCTTGTGTGAAGGAGGAATTTGTGATCCGGATTGGATTCGAACCAATGGCCTACAGCTTAGAAGGCTGTTGCTCTATCCAGCTGAGCTACCGGACCATTCCGACATGTAATCGGATTTAGTGCGGGCAAAGGTACACGCTTTTGCGATTTTTTGGTGTGCCCTTACCGCTCTTTTCACGCTATCTTTGTGAACGTGCGTTTTTCGTTGTTTTTAATACTCGGCTTTGCTTTATTTCTCGTGGCTTTCAAGGGCTATTCGCAAGGCATGAGTCCCAATTGGGATAAAAAAATACCCCTTCAATCGAATGGGAAAACACCGTACCGCGCATTTCAAACAGGCCATAATTGGTTGAAGCCAATTACTGGAGGATTGCTGTATGTGTACCAACAATTTGTTTCGGAACAAATTCAAGCTGATTGTGTTTATGAAACAACCTGTTCGGAGTACATGAAACAATGTTTGCAAACGTATGGGGCAGGGCGGGGCATCTTGTCGGGTTTATACCAATATTCAACTTGTACGGGATTTGAACCGCTTTATCATTCGGATATTGATTTGAATGAACATCGTAAAATCAAGAACAATATCGACCATGAAATTTGGTAGTTTGCTCTTGTGTTTACTTGGCTTATTTGCTCAAACAAGCAGAGGGCAAGGTTCTCTGGACCGAGCCTTTCTGCAATGGTTGAGTCAAATGAATTTTTTACACGAAGCCCACGATTATTTATACGATGCCGGTATGCAAGAATCCGATTCGCTGTATGCTTGGCGTGCTATGTTGGCTTTGCAACAAAACGATAGAGCGGGGTTCGAAACATCATGGATGAAAGGGCAATCCTTTTTAAAAAAGGAACCCTTATTGTGTGGCCGAATTTCGTGTTCGTTGTTGAAAGAAGAAAAATATGTATCCCTTGGCGAGGCTTGGTTTTCTTGGCTAGCAGCAAATACACAAGAGGCGATTTTAATTGATTTGGTCGCCGTATATAAAACACAACTTGATACAAAAAATAGCGTTTTACAACAAGGACAAATAGCCCTCGATTGGAAAAAGTACCAACAAGCGCAGCGTAAAAAAAGTGGACTTGCTGCGTTGTCATCGGCTATTGTACCCGGTTCGGGTGCTTGGTATGTAAAGGCTCCGGGACGCGGTATTTCGCAAACCATTTTTATTGGTTTATTATCGATGCAAGCATACGAAAGTGTGCATCGTGTAGGATGGAAGCACCCTTTAACTTGGTTTACCGTGCCGGTAGCCGGTTTGTTTTATATGGCAGGAATTTATGGCAGTGCTCGCGATATGGTGCAATACCGCGAGGCCATGAAAAGAACATTGTTTCATGATGTATCGGATTATTACAGCGCTGTTTATTACAGTCGTTATTTTTAATGGGATGTGCGTTAAGGCACAGGGGAATCGTCCGCTTGCATCGAGCTGGGAAAAAGTGCATGCCATATGGTCTGCGCCCAACGATTCAATACAAGAGGCCTTAATTTGGGACAGTTTTGAAGGGTATTGTCGGCAAGGGGCCGATTCGAGTGAGGCCTGCGGAAACTTAGCTAGTCTATTGCCCGATTTAAATCGCATGCCGTCTGCGTCGAATGCTATGCATGCGTATAATGCAGCCCTTTATTTTTTGAAACAACAGCAACTTGAAAAAGCGCGGTATTGGTGGGCCTTGTTTTTACAAATGGATACCGATTCTACTTGTACTTCGTCGTGGATGGCTTTGATGTTATACGATACTGTTTCGGCTTCAGTTCCAAATCAATCAGTCGATTGGAATGCTTGCCAATCTTGTTGGCAATTAAAACCGCCTAGTTCTAATTTACGATTGGAAAAGTGGCGTAAAGGTTCGTCGTATGTGCTTCCCGGCTTAGGGATGTTTTTGAAGGGCTACCCCAAAGAGGCCTTGATTTCGTTTGGCTTGAATGCCGGTGCGGGTTACTTGGTTTATAACATGTTTCAACGCAAATTATATTGGAATAGTATTGGCTTCGCTTCGATGTTCCTCTTTAAATTTTATAGCGGTAATATTCGTTTAAGCGAAAAATTAGTGCCCCGTCAACGAAATAGGCAATACAATAAAACAGCCGATGCGTGTCGGCATCGGCTGCGTATGGCATGGGACGCTTGTCCCCCTGAATATCGGTAATTTATTTAAACGAAATTGAACCTAAAGAACCGCCACCGGTATAGGCCGAACCATTATTTGTTTTGATATTGTAATAAATACAGCCGGCGCCTAATAAACAGGCGGTACCACAGGCTAAGGCCGTAACGCCCGATTTTATATTGGTATTAAAACCATCCAAATAAAAGGCATCGTCGAACACGGTGATACGCGATGAATTAACACTGCGCATATTGTCGGCCATTTCATTGCCGGCATTTAATTTTAATTCCTTCTTGGCCGATTGTCCGTTATTTAAATTCAAGGTATAATAACTTAAGAAATCGCGCATGTCTTTCTTACTCCGGTTATCGCCCATCACCGCGGCTTTCTTTTTTTCTTTACGTGTAAATTGGTCGGCGTATACAATGTATAAATTGTTGTCGTGCTCGGCTACTTGCAAATCATCTACATATAATTCGGAATAGGTAATATAGCGAGACAAGGTTTTTTCCCAACGCAATTCGCCATTTTTAGTAATGTTGGCCACATAAATATCGCCTTTACGATTGGTATAACTTGTGCCGTTTTTACTTTGAATAATGATGTTTTCACTTTCACCGCCAATGAGGGTAACGCTACCATCGGCATGCTTTTTTAATCGGTCTAAAGAGATGGTTTCAAAATCGGCATCATAGCCTTTTACTTTAATAAACGCCGTTTGATCGATACTGTTGGTTAAGGTATTGTAGGTAGTTACAAAAATCCCTTTTTCGCCATTGAACTTACCACGATCGTCTTTGCCGGTATAAAAACCATATATGGTTAATCGGTTCTTTTCGCTGCTATAAATATAATCTTCAATATCTTTTCCGCTAGCTCGGATTGGTAAGGTGTACGATGATTTATTCAAGGGATTAATAGCAGTCAACAAGGCATAAGAATATATTTTTTCCTGCTCACGGGTTTCTTTGTCAGCCTTCACTTGATTTTTTATTACAATCATGCCATCATCCCCAATGGTAAAATTGGTAGTTCCGTTCGATGCATTAGAGAGGGCGATAACGGGTAATTCTTGTTGTCCGGCATTGATGATATTCAATTCACCGTCGAGGATTAAATACTCCACCTTCATTTTTTCATTTTTAACAACTTGTTTTTCCGACATTAAATACAAATAATCGTTGGCTTTGGCATTGGTAGATACTTTATTCTGCAAAGAGGCAAATAACTTACCGGCTACTTTTTGTTTAAAAATAATTTTATGTGGCACAATTGTTTTGAAAGCAGAATTCAAGGTCATGCAGCCAACTTCAACATTTTGATCGGCATAATGTTCGGTAATGATGTAAATACTCTCTTTACTCATCCGAACATATTTAATGTCGTTAGGGCAATGCACCAACATGCTGCTGGCTTTGCTCATGGTTTTCTTGTTGTAGGCGCTTAAATACACTTCGTTGTGCATTGCCTTTTTGGTGGACGGGGTAAAGTAGGCATAAACCAATTTGTCGTCGGCGCCAATAAATTGTTCAAAATCGCCGGTGTTGTTGGCATTATACGTAATATAGGGTGTCCAATTCACATTAAACTCTTGGTTCTGCGCCATTAGGCTACTCGCGAGTAGCACATAAAAAAAGATTTGCTTTATCATCATTGAATTTTAAAAATTAGAAACTAAAACCAAT
>JBPCSZ010000082.1:0-9630 GCA_051006655.1 Chitinophagaceae bacterium | reverse complement strand
TTGGGATTGTACCGGCGCTTGGGTTGAAAATTTAATGGGAGAATAACCGGCTTCATTCACTTTACGCAAACGGGTATCGAGCACTTTCAAAAAGGGTTTACCTTCTCGGTATTCGAATTCGAATTTCCCGCTTAAATCGTCGTTTAAACTATACCCATATAAACCTAAGAGTTTATTCTTCTGAGCCTTCCAATCGCGAATGGTATCGAAATAATTTTCACCATAACTATGAAGTAATTGTAGAAACAAAGCCACTTTATGAACGCACAACGGATGCTTGGTTTCTGTACAAGTACAAGACGTTTCGTAGGTTTTATCGTCGTTGTATTTTAAACTAATGGCATAAACCTGTCCATCTATGCGATAATCGGCCTTAACCACATCGTTGCCGGCCGACACAATATGAGCTTTTTCTTGTTGTTCAATGCGGGCCGCTTCATCGAATAAATACGAGGAAATAAACAATCGCAAGGTTTTTAAATCAATGCCCACCATCCGAATTACGGTATTGGCCTGATTGAATTCGATTGAACCGGCATCGAGCGTGTTGTGTTGCAACATATCGCTCAATTGAAAGAGTGCGGCTACTTCGTGGCGACAAAGAATGC
This sequence comes from Chitinophagaceae bacterium, assembly GCA_051006655.1. Lineage (GTDB taxonomy): Bacteria > Bacteroidota > Bacteroidia > Chitinophagales > Chitinophagaceae > OLB11. Next base: position 9,022 of record JBPCSZ010000082.1, on the reverse strand, counting down.
CCATGTTGTACGGACAAGTACAACGCGCTTGAATATTGGCAATATCGTTGTATTTCGATACGGTAACATTATACTGCGTATGGTACTGATCGTTCCGTACTTTAAAGTGCAATTGGCCCGTGAGCTCATCGCGACGTTGCAATACAACCCCTTTGGTTAGGAATATGCGTTTCCCACGTCGAATCACTTCGTCGCTACCGTGGTTGTAAATATATTTTATGATGGTTGTCAAGTTCTATGGGCTAAAAAAAAGCAAGTCACAAATATACGTCATTTGTAGCGTTCGTTAACATTTAAGGCCAATAAAGAACGCGTAATAAGGTGTACAGCCAATTCCACTACCTTTGTGTTCAAATTGAAAAAGCTCATGACGATAGGCATCGTATGTTACCCTACTTTCGGCGGAAGCGGTGTAATGGCCACCGAACTCGGAAAAGCCCTTGCCGACAAAGGCTATACCGTTCATTTTATTACCTATCAACAACCGGTTCGCTTGGAAGCTTTTCACCCGAACATATTTTATCACGAAGTGAGCGTGCCGGCTTACCCCCTCTTCGATTTCCCGCCCTATGAAAGTGCCTTGTCTTCCACCATGGTGGATGTCATCAGTAATCATAAACTCGATGTATTGCATGTGCATTACGCTATCCCACATGCCTCTTCGGCCTATTTAGCGCGACAAATTTTGGCTAAAAAAGGCATTGAAATTCCCTATATCACTACCCTTCACGGTACCGACATCACCTTGGTGGGTAAAGATAAAATGTACGAACCGGTTGTGACCTTTTCCATCAACGAATCGGATGCCATTACGGCGGTGTCGGAAGATTTACGCAACGAAACCTTACGTTCTTTCGCCATCGAAAAAGAAATTCATGTAATTCCGAACTTCGTGGATATTCGCCGTTTTTCTTTATTGAATAAGGCCCATTTTAGGAAGTTATTAGCCCCACAAGGCGAAAAAATCATGGCCCATGTTTCGAACTTCCGCAAAGTAAAACGCGTAGAAGATGTGGTGGCCGTATTCCAAAAGGTGCGCGAAAAAATGCCCGTTAAATTATTGATGATTGGTGATGGTCCAGAACGGCCTGCCATTGAACAATTGGTGCGCGATGGACAACATTGCGATGATGTACGCTTTTTAGGGAAACAAGAAAAACTGGAAGAACTCTTATCCATCACCGATTTATTCTTATTGCCCAGTGCCTATGAAAGTTTTGGCTTAGCCGCGCTAGAAGCCATGGGTTGTCAAGTACCTGTTATATCGAGCAATGCCGGGGGGATACCTGAAATTAATATTCACGGGGTAACCGGTTATTTAACTCCCGTGGGCGATACCGAAGCCATGGCCGCCCATAGCATTGAATTGCTTTCGGATGAATCCAAACTGAATCAGTTCAAACAAAATGCACTCACCCAAGCACAACGCTTCAATATTGATGCGATTATTCCGGCGTATGAAGCGCTGTATAAAAGCGTAGTGAAAAATCAGAGCGTGTAAGGAAGCGAAAGCGGGGTGAAAGAAACATTGTGTATTGTAGGGGCGAATTGAATTCGCCCTTTTATTTGATGATGAATGAATCGAACGATGATGTCCAGCCCCGATTGAAGCTGGCTGCCATGCAGCGCGAAAAGCGGGACGAATGTTGAATGATGTTAAGTCGATGCGCTTCCAAATAAAAAAACCACCTTTTGCAAGATGGTTTTTTGAGGTCGGGACGACTAGATTCGAACTAGCGACCACACGCCCCCCAGACGTGTACTCTAACCGGGCTGAGCTACGTCCCGCACTGAAACGCTTCTATTTCAAAAGCGGGACGCAAAAATAATGAAATTGATGAAACGAACCAAATTTGAATAGGCAATCTTTATCTTTGCCAACCTATGCCAACAGTACATTTACGACAACGCATTGCGGATCGCGTTCAAAAAGGACATCCGTGGATTTATGGCAATGAAATTCATCGTGCCGATGAGGGTATTGCCAATGGCGATATTGTAAGTGTTTTTAATGCGAAAGGACAAGGTGTTGGACAAGGTTACTACAATGCCAATTCGCAAATTCAGGTGCGCTTGCTTACGCGCGATATGCACGAAACCATCGATGCTGAATTCTTTTACCGCCGTATTGCCGCTTGCTGGGAATACCGTAAAAAATTAGGGTATATTGAAAATTGCCGCTTGGTATTTGGTGAAGCCGATGGTCTCCCCGCCCTCATCATCGATAAGTTCAACGATTACTTCGTGATTCAAACCATGGCCCTCGGCATCGATATTTGGAAAGGCGCCATTGTAGATGCTTTGAATCGTATCTTTTCGCCGAAAGGCATATACGAACGCAACGATGTGCCCGTGCGCGAACTCGAAGGATTGGCCCAACAAAAAGGATTTTTATCGGCACCATTTTCAACCGAAATTGTGATTAATGAAAATGGACTGAAGTTCATTGTAGATATTGTAAACGGACAAAAAACAGGGTATTTTCTCGACCAACAAGATAATCGCCGAGAAGTGGCCCGCATTGTAAAAGATGCCGATGTATTGGAAGCTTTTTGTTATACCGGCACCTTTGGGATTCATGCGGCGCATTATGGGGCCAAGAAAGTATTGGGTTTAGACATATCCGATTTTGCCGTTGAAACCGCTCGCCGAAATGCGGAAATTAATGGACTCAGCGATATATGTACATTCCAATCCGTGAACGCCTTCGACCAATTAAAACAATGGTCGAAAGAAGACAAACGTTGGGATGTGGTGATGCTCGATCCACCGGCCTTCACCAAAACCCGCGCCAATGTGCAAAAGGCCATTACCGGTTATAAAGAAATTAATTTGCGCGCCATGAAATTGGTGAAAAAAGGCGGCTTCTTGGTTACAGCTTCTTGTACGAATTTAGTACCACCCGATATGTTTTTAGACATCATTCAAATGGCCGCAAAAGATGCACGCCGTCCACTGCGCCAAGTTTGTTTCCGTACCCAAGCGGCCGACCACCCGATTGTGTATAATATGGAGAATACCAATTACCTCAAGTTTTTAATTGTGGAAGTGGGCTAATTTTATTCCTTGTGATTTCACGCAATACTATACAAAAAGTCAACGACACCGCCGATATTCTCGATGTGGTGGGCTCCTTCATTAAGCTCAAACGCCGTGGTGCCAACTACTTGGGGAACTGTCCATTCCACAACGAAAAAACACCCTCGTTTACGGTATCTCCTTCCAAAGGCATTTACAAATGTTTCGGTTGCGGGAAAGCCGGCAATGTGATTACGTTTATTCAAGAACACGAAAAACTCACCTACCCCGAAACCATCGTTTGGTTAGCCAAGCGCTACAATATTGAGGTGGAAGAAACCCAGGTGAGTCAAGAGGTACGCGAACAACAACAAGTTGAGGAAAGTCTGCGCATCATCAACCAATTTGCGGCTACGTATTTCCACGAACAATTATTAAATCATAACGAAGGACAAACCATTGGACTCGCTTATTTTGAAGAGCGTGGTTTTCGCAAAGACATCATTACCCAATTTGAATTAGGGTATTGTTTAGAATACGATGGCTTTCCCGAAGCGGCTATTGCCAAAGGCTATCAACGTGAATTGCTAATCAAAACCGGATTGGTTACCGAGCGTCAAGGGCGTTTGGTTTCAATGTATCAGGGACGGGTAATTTTTCCTATTCATAATGCCAGTGGCAAAGTAATTGGGTTTGGGGCGCGTACTTTAAAAACCGGGGAACGTATTCCGAAATACATCAATACGCCCGAAAACGAAGTTTACCATAAAAGCAAATCCTTGTACGGCATTTATTTTGCCCGTACCGCCCTCTCGAAATACAATGAATGTATTTTAGTAGAAGGCTATACCGATGTGCTTTCCTTGTTTCAATCGGGCGTCGATAATGTGGTGGCTAGTAGTGGCACCTCTTTAACAGAAGAACAATTAAAATTAATATCGCGCCACACCAAAAACCTCACCATTCTATACGATGGCGATGCCGCCGGTATTAAAGCGGCTTTGCGTGGACTCGACATGGCCATTGAGCAAGGCATGAATGTGCAAGTGGTATTATTGCCCGATAACCACGATCCGGACAGTTACGTACGCGCACACGGGGCCGAAGGCTTACGCGAATACATACAAAAACATAAACAAGATATTATTTTGTTTAAGTTGGAAGTATCCTTGAAAGATGCTCACGACGACCCGATTAAAAAATCGGCCTTGATAAACGATATTGCCGAAACTTTATCGCGCATCAATAAGTTAGAAGATTTTACCAAGCAAGATGATTATATCCGCCGCTGCAGCGAATTGCTGAAGATTGACCAAGCCGGATTGATTTCGTTAGTAAATAAAAAAATACGCGAAAAGGTAAGTAAACGCGAAGGCGTGGATGCGCGCGAAGCGGAAGCCTTAGCCCAACAAGCCGAGCCCGAAGCCCCTGAACAAGCCCCTTTACTCGACCTCTTGCGCAAAGATTATGCCCAAGAAAAAAATCTGTTGCGCGTGATGTTGGAATTCGGAAATCGTCCTTATTCCGAATCGGAAACTGTGATTGAATTTATTCTGAACAAAATTTCTTCCGATGATTTTGTGAATCCCATTTGGAAGAATTTGTTTGTATTGTATGTAACGGAATGGGCCAATACCTTGCAATATCCCGATTTGAGTTTCTTCACCAATCACACCGATGAAGGCATACGCAGTGCCGCCATCGAAGCCGTTTATTTTGGCTATGAAGTGAGTCACAATTGGTACGACGAACATCTAATTGTAGTCCCCTCACGCGAAGACACCTTCTTCAACGATGTAACCCGTTCGGTGGTTTATTTTATGTTGCGTAAAATTAAAGCCATTTATTACGAATATCTAGAAGAACTCAAAACCGAAACCAACGAAGAAGAAATTCGCATCACCCAACAATCGATTCTCACCCTGAAACAAAGTGAATTGGATTTGTTGGCGCAATTACGGGTTGTTGCGGTAAGATAACAAAGCGTGTAACAAAGCGAAAGCGAGGTTATACGTAGGGGCGTGCCCTCGTGGCCGCCCACGGATAAAATAAAAAAAGAGTTACAAAGCGAAAGTGATTGTATTGTGTAGGGGCGAATTGAATTCGCCCTTTATATTTTTTGGAACAAATCTTATTTTTAATTAGTTGAATAATGAACCGAACCCTGCCAAAATAGCCCCGGGTGCAGCAGAAAGCCCAACAAGCGCAATGCGTGTGCGAAAGCGAAAGCGGTTGCTACGCATTGCGCTTGTTGGCTTGGCGCGAAACACGGGACGACAGCTGAAAATGGCGATGCTGATGCGCTTCAAAAAAGCCCAAACATGACCTGAAAATGCAATTATAATATTTCCCGTCGAACCCCTACCTTTGTCCGGTATGATATTATCGGACAATCGCATTTTAGAAGAAATGGGGAAAGGCAGTATTAAAATTGAGCCATTCCAACCTTCCTGTTTAGGCAGTAATTCGTACGACGTGCATTTGGGCCGCCACTTGGCCACGTATGTTGACCGAGAACTCGATGCCAAGAAACACAATACCATCGCGCATTTCGATATCCCGGACGAAGGTTTTTTACTCCTACCGGGCGAGTTCTATTTGGGCGTTACGGAAGAATATACCGAAACCCACGAACACGTGCCTTTCTTAGAAGGCAAATCAAGCACCGGCCGCTTGGGCATCGATATCCACGCCACTGCCGGGAAAGGCGATGTGGGTTTTTGCGGAAATTGGACACTCGAAATTTCGGTGAAAGTCCCCGTGCGTGTTTATGCCGGTATGCCCATCGGACAACTCATTTATTTCCCGGTCGACGGCGAAATCAATGTGAAATACAATAACAAAGCCGGGGCGAAATACAGCGGGCAACCTAACCGTCCCGTAGAAAGCATGATGTGGAAAAACCAATTTTAAACGGGCCCGCAACCCTACGATGAGGTATGCACCAAACGGGAAATCCATATCGTTTTTTGTGGTTCGTTATTGTCGGACTCTTCCTCGCATCGCCCGGTTTCGCTGCCGATTCCTTGAAATCGTACCGCAAAAATTTAATGGTTTGTGAAAAGGAATTGAGTGACGGAAAAACCACCCGCGCCAAAGTTTGCTTCGATTCCTTGCGCCGCAATTGGCCCAAACAATACCGCCCCTTTATGCGCTTGGCAGAAATTCATGCCCTCGAAAACGACATTGATTTATCGGTGTTCTTTGCGAAAAAAGCCATCGATTTAAATCCAAACGAATCTTACGGCCCCATGAATTTATTGGCCCGTAACCTCGCTAAGAAAAATGAATATGCCGCGTCGGAAACTATATTGGCCTACCAAGCCGGCGCCCGCATTGATGCCGAAAAAGCCCAACAAGTTACGCAATTAAAAAACCTGCAACAAACCCGCGTGCAATTGCAAAATGCCCCGGTGAAAGGTGTGGTGCTAACGAAACTTTCCGACAGTATCAATACCCGCGAAGATGAATTTTTACCCTCCCTGAGCTTGGATGGTAAGACCTTAATTTTCACGCGCCGTGTGATGGGCAACGAAGATTTTTTTATTGCACGAAAAGACACGAACGGGCAATGGCGCAAAGCCGAAAACATGGGCTACCCGCCCAATACCGATAAACCCGATGCCGGGGCGCGACTCAGTGCCGATGGGCATTATTTGTTTTATACGCGTTGTGGTATGCAAAGCGCCAACGGATTGGAAGGCGGCGGTTGCGATATTGCCTTCAGTTATATCGATGAAGACAGCACCTGGAGTTCCCCGCAATATTTTGGCTATACCATCAACACGACAGCCTACGAAGGCATGCCGTGTTTGAGCAGCGATAACCAAGAACTTTATTTTGTAAGCAACCGCGAAGGTGGTTATGGCGGACTTGATATTTGGGTGAGTCGATACGAGAATATGATGTGGACGAAGCCGCGTAATTTGGGTCCGCAAATCAATACCAAGGGCGATGAAATTTCACCTTTTATTCATCCCGATCGTAAGACCTTATATTTTGGAAGTGATGGTTTACCCGGACTTGGATCCTCGGATGTGTTTGTGAGTCGACGCATTAACGACAGTACTTGGGGTACGCCTATGAACCTCGGCGCTCCTATTAATAGTCCACAACACGAAGGCGCTTTAGTAGTAGACGCTACAGGTAAAGATGCCTTTTTTGCGGCACGCAAAGAGAAGGATAAAAATAACCCCAGCGGCAGTTTAGATATTTATCAATTCAAGGTATATCCCGCCATGGCGCCTAAGCCCACAGTGCAAGTGCACGGCTATTTATTCGATAAATATTACAACAGCAAACTCTTCGAAAAACCATTAAGCTTACTCGATTTCAGCGAAGGTAAAACGATTGCCGAATTGGAAAGTAACGAAGGCGATGGCAGTTTCGCATTCACCTTAGAACAAGGCCGTTTATATGGTTTACAGGCGCACTTGCCCGGCTACAGAACCTTCACCCGTTATTTCGATTTACGCCACGATTCGCTCCCGGCCATCATTGAAACCGAAATGCGTTTGCGCCAACCGGGCTTTCACAAATACATCACGGAAAGTGTTTTGCAATTGGATTCGTGTTATGAAATATTAGATTCCGCTTCGGCGTGTTGGGTTGATAGCGTATGTGCCGAATGGCCGATGATAAGTGCCGATAGCAGCGATATTGTAGTTACGTTGCGCGCTTATTATTACAGCGGCGATTCGATTGTAGATAGCACCTACAACGAACGCATTTGGGATTGTTTCCGCCGAATCAACACCGTTCGTTCGCGCTTAATTAACGGTGGCGTGCCTTGCGAAGCCATCATGCTCGATTTGGTGATGTTGATTTACAACGACGATGAACATTGGTTTCACGAAGTGGAAGCCGATGTGGTTGAGTATTATTAGGAGCGGCATCGCAGGAACAAGCATCAGCTTATTTCCCGCTTTTCACTGCAAGCCCTGTTGGTGTACAAGGTATAGTTCCTACTTAAATTCACGGGGCTTTCCGTTGCAATCGGGGCTGTCTGCCAGAGGCAGGGTCATCAGCATCGCTTCAGTCAGCATTCAACTAATGCAACGAAGCCGATATCAAACGTAAAAATTCAGCGCGGGTTTTTTCCTTTTCAAACTCGCCCGAAAAAGCCGACGTGGTAGTAGATGAATTTTGTTTTTGAACTCCGCGCATCATCATGCATAAGTGCTTGGCTTCAATAACCACCGCGGCACCCAATGGATTCAAGGCCTCGGTAACAGCATCTAAAATTTGATGCGTCATGCGTTCCTGTACTTGCATACGGCGTGCGAAACAATCCACCACACGGGCTAATTTACTGAGTCCGGTAATATACCCATTCGGGATATACGCAATATGCGCTTTCCCGAAGAAAGGCAACATATGGTGTTCACACATCGAATACAATTCAATGTCTTTTACAATCACCATCTCGCTATAACTTTCTTTGAACTTGGCCGAATTGATAATTTCAACCGCATCCATTTTATACCCTTGAGTTAAAAATAGATTGGCTTTGGCCACTCGGTGTGGTGTTTTTTCCAAACCTTCACGGGTTGGATCTTCACCCAAATCTTCAATCACCTGTTTGTAATGTTCGCTCAAACGAGCCATAGTTTGGTCATCGAAATGTTCTTCTTTGCGGTACGACATAAAATAATACGTTTAAGCGTTAGGCCCGAAATACTCCACGTAAATTCGAGGTGTTTCAATTAATTTGATTGCGTGTAAAAAAGCCCCTTCAGCTTCAATCTCAGCTTGCAATTCATTCCAAATGGCGATGGCAAAATTTTCAGCCGAGGTAAGTTTACCGTCCATGAAAGGGACTTCCAAATTGAGGTTACGGTGATCGGCTACATCAACAATCCGACGTTTCATGATGTCACCCAAATGCTTGGCATTCATCACATAGCCGGTCTCTTCGTTAATTTCTCCTTTTACGGTTACGTGTAATTCGTAATTGTGTCCATGCCAATTTTCATTGGCACATTTACCAAACACCGTTTTATTT
>JBPCSZ010000081.1:0-2968 GCA_051006655.1 Chitinophagaceae bacterium | reverse complement strand
AGTGGTCTTCCCTGTTTCCTGTTTGCCCACACTGCTCCCTCACTTCGGGTCGGGCTTTACACTCCAAGCTTGCGCTCGTGCCTCACGCAAGGCTTTCCGTTGCAATCCCTCACGCTTCTGCCGCAGGCAGACTTCTCGCTTTCGCTTCGTTTCACGCTCCCGCTTTTATAACGGGCGAATTCAATTCGCCCCTACAACATGCACTCGTCTGCCTCAGGCAGATTACCCGCATCGTCGCTCGCCAACATTATCATCGTTTAGTATCTTCACGAAACGAACCTAATATTAAAACCTTCGATTCCGCAACGTTCCATCGGGAAATAATTTTATTCACTTAAAAATAGTGGCAGGTAAGGATGCGGAGAAAAAACAGGAAGCATTATTTTCTTCTCCAATCCCATGGTGCAATTGGGTTGGACTCTCTCCAAAGACCTACTTTATTATTCCTAGCTTGTATTTCCAATTCAGCATATTCTTTGCTATCAGAATACTTTTTAAAATGCCAAGCCAAACCATTTTTAACCAATTCTTGGTTTACATTAGTTCCATCTTGCAACAATACTTCAGCAATAAGTCTTTTATAACGATCCATCTTTCCTTCTGATGAAACAATTACAATTTTACCGAAACAAAGATTGGATGCAAACATTTTAGCTTTACTGCCAAAGGCTTGTTTCTTTTCAGGACAATCGATATGGGCTAATCTAATTGTTTGTGCTTTTCCATTATTAAGCACCTCATAGGTATCACCATCCTTAATGGCTACTACTTCCCCTTGAAATGTCAAGGGAGGCACAATCTCAGAATTTGTTTCTGACTTAGTTTCGAAATTATTTTCTTTACAGGCAAATAGTATAAACAGGCATATTACTATTGTACTGATTTTAAATACATTCATTTGAAAATTCTCTATCAATTTTTTATAATAATATCCAAAGATAAGGTGGTGTGTGCTTAAAAAATTAGCTGTATGAATTTATTGTTGATGACTATTGAGGTAATATGGTAGTTTCTTTTCTATATGTCTTTTAACCACCTCTGAAACCGTTTCTTCATTAACATTCTTTGTAGCACAATATTTACCATTCAACCAATCCTTCAATATTTTGCTCCCTTTACTTGCATTGCATGAACCACAGCATAAAGCTATATTATCTGCTTGATTCAATCTAATATCATTAATAATATGCTCCCATGACCTTCTTGTTCTTCTATTTCTATCTAAATCACTAAATTGAATTCCGCAATACACACAGGATGTATCTCTGTTTATAACCAACACCTCAATTTCCTTTGGTATCCCCCAACGATTTGCCATGCATAAAACTAATTTTTCTTTTTACACACACCAAATAATTTTCAATACAAAACAGAATACCAAGATTTCAAGATAAGACAATTGAAAACAGGACGCAATAAAGCAAGAGTAATTTAAGCGAACTAAAAAAACAGATGAAAGATCTTCCGAACGATGAAAAATAGCCGCGATTGGAACAAGGTGCTATGCACCGTGGAAAGCGCGACAGCCGATGAAGAATGTTCGTTGGACTCGCTTCTAAAAAAATTACTCTTCGGAGCTGATGCTTTGCTGTAAGAAGGCGGGATTATTCATTTTGCTTTCGTCGAGTTCGCCTTCCCAACGGGCAATGACGGCGCTGGCCAAACAATTGCCCAATACGTTGATGCTGGTGCGGGCCATGTCCATGAGTGCATCAATACCGAGTATGATGTACAAGGGCCACTCATTGAGTCCAAGGTGCGAAAACCCGGCAATGGTGCCTAATAAAATAACAAATGAAGCGCGTGGCACACCGGCCACGCCTTTACTGGTTAACATGAGGGTGAAGACAATGAAAAGTTGTTGTCCTATGGGTAATTCCACCCCACAGGCTTGGGCCACAAAAATGCTGGCGAGGGAGAGGTATAAAGTGGTGCCATCGAGGTTGAAGCTATAGCCCAAAGGCATTACAAACGAAACAATTTTTCGGGGCACGCCAAAGAGCTCCATGTTTTTGAGGGCTTTGGGTAAGGCACTTTCGGAACTAGCGGTGGCAAAGGCTAAGGTGAAGGGCTCCGATACGGCCATCCATAAATGCTTGAGGGAAAGTTTAGCAAAAAAGGCGATGGGTAAGAACACCAAGAGCACGAAAGCGAATAAGGCTCCGTAAAGTGTAAGCACTAGATACAAACCATTGAGTAAAACGCCAATGCCCATTTTACCTACCGTATAGGCCATGGCACCACCCACGCCAAAGGGGGCGGCATACATTACGAGGTTGGTGAATTTGAACATGGTTTCGGCCAAGCTTTCGGAAAATTCGAGCATGGGGCGGCGCAAGCGGTCGCTTAAGGAGGCCAAGGCAATACCAAACAAAATACTGAAAATAACCACTTGCAAGACTTGTCCTTCGGCAATTGATTTCGCCATGTTTTCGGGGAAGATATGCAAGACAATTTCTTGCCAAGTTTGGGCCTTGGTTTCGGGCAAAGTATTGGCGGTATCGGTGGGCATGATAATACCGCGACCGGCCCCACTGAGATTAATGGCGGCGAGTCCAATAAACAAGGCCGCTGTAGTAGCCGCATAAAAATACACCAACGATTTCCAGGCGATGCGCCCCACTTGTTTGAGGTTGGAGTGACCGGCAATGCCCACCACGAGGGTAGCAAAAATGAGGGGTGCAATAATGGTTTTAATGAGTTTGAGGAAGATGCCACTGAGGACATTCAGTTGCAGGGCGATGCTTGGGAAATCGTAGCCGATTTCAACGCCGATGAGCATAGCGATTAAAATCCAAGTGGGGAGTTTTTTGGTTTTGATGCCCACTACGATTAAATAGAGGACCCAAGCGAGTCGGAGGGCGATGAGAGAGCCACCGCTAGCGGCCATATTGGGGAGGGCCCAATGGAGGAGTAGGATTATGGCTAAAGAAGCGGCCATGGCCGGTGCACGAAAAAACCAATTCAT
>JBPCSZ010000080.1:0-3719 GCA_051006655.1 Chitinophagaceae bacterium | reverse complement strand
GATCAAGCACACGCTTGGAGAAGTCATCCAACGAAAGGGTCAGTTCCGTGGACGAGAAGTTCAGGTCAACGCCCTGCTGGGTGGCGATCTGAAGCGTGGTGGAGGTTTCAGCCGTGTTCTGCACGTTCAGAACAGCGCCCGAACGGACGGTGTACTGGTTCGGCAGACGAATCTTGAGGCTGTCACCGATCTTGGCACCGGACTTGGCGAAGCTGTCATCGTACTGGCGGTTGATGTTGCCGACGAAATTGAGCTTCTGGTGGAGGATACGCAGGGCCTCGCGGGTCACTGCGGTAGGCGTAAGAATAGTGTTCGCCATTGGCGTATCTTTCTAAGAGACGCGGCGTCATCCGACGCTGCATGTTGGGTTTAGCGGTTGCGCTGCTGCTTCTTTGCGATCTGCGTTTCCCGCCACTTGAGCCATTCATCCGGCGACAGCCTGTCCGGGTTCACCGGGCCTGTGCGCGTCTTGCCCGTGGCGACCTGCGGCACGGGCTGGGCTTGTGGGGTTGGCGTCTTCAAAGCAGCGTTCTGCTTCCGCAGGGCTTCGTAACCGATCCGTGCGAGGTTCAACGTGTGCAAATGGCGAGGGTCCGTAACGACGGATATTTCTTCGTTTGAATATCCAAGGGTATCCATTGCCAGCTTCGTCAAATTTGCTCGCTTTTCGGCGTCAAATTTTCCGTCCCAGCCAATATCGGGCTTGGGCGTGTTGAGTTGCGAAATTGCCCGCTCAAGCGTGATTGCAGTTTCCTGTTCACGAAGAGCATTGAGTTCCGCGCGGCGGCCATTCACATGACCAGCCAGCCGATCCGCATAGTCTTTCAACTGCGTGTATTCGGCCTGCATGACAGCGTGCTGCTGCATGTCCTGCTGTGCCAAGGCGGCCCAGTTGATGCCCTGGAACTGTTCAAGACGCTGCTGGACGGTGAGCAACTGCGCTTCCTCATTGAAAAGCGCCTGCTTCGTCTCGGCTTCCCACTGCACGGCCTGGCGCTGCTGCTCTAGCTCGCGGCGCTGCTCGGCAAGGGTCTGCGTCTTCTGGGTATAGTCGGCCTGCATCATCATGCGGGCCTTGAGCTTCTCGGCAAGGGTCTTGGGAACCTTCAGCGGGTTCCCGTCAATGTCGAGTTCCTCTTCTTCCTCCGGGGCCTCGTCGCCGTCTTCGGCATTCTCATCCGTTGCGTCGGCAACGAGGTTCTCGGAGTCTTCAGTATCGACTTCCGGGGCCTCTGCTTCGGGGGCTTCGGCTTCAGGATTGGTCGTGTCGTTCATTTCCATCGGGAGTGCTTTCGCTTGCTCACTGGGACAGCAGCGCCATCACGGCGGTGCATCCGGGCATTATTGCCCGAATTAGGTTGGCGGCTTACATGCCGCGTGCATTCATCATTGCCTGCTTCAGCCACTCGGGAAGCGCAGACGAACCGCTGGGCTGGCCGTTTCCGGCAATTGCGCCATTGCCCAGAAGTGCTGGCGGGCCATTGAAGGCCCAGCCCTGCGAATACTGCGGCGGGGTCGGCATCTGCGGCATTTGCGGCGACGGGTTGCTGAAGCTGGTGTCCTTCGTCGGGTCATAGGCAGGCATGGCCGGGTCTTCGATCTGCGGCTGGTTCTGGGCCTGCGGCGGGCGCGTGCCACGGAAACCATAGGCATTGCCCTGCGGATTTGCGGCCCGCATGGGGGAATTGGGATAGGCCCCGCTGGTCTTGCCGCCATTCCAGCGCATCGCGCCGGGGGCGCGCCATTCGTTCTGCTTGTTTGCTGCACTACCGCCCATTGTCGTTGCTCCTATGCCACCATCAGCCATTCATCGTCGGCCAAGGCGATTGCTCTGAGTTTATCGCGGCGGGCCTGCTCGGCTTCCGCCTGCTTCTGTTGCAGTTCCACCAGCGCATCCCACGCTGGCTTGACGGCAATGATGCCTGTCTGGATGTCGGGTTCACCCGCAAGGATGACCTGTTCGCCAACCTGCGTGACGCGGCGCTTTTTCTTCTTCGGTTTCGCGTCATCGTATTCTGGATAGATACGATACTGCGGCTTGTGTTCGGGCCAGTGACCTGCGCCGCCCGTGTTCCGCTGTTCTTGCGCCGCACCCTTTGCCAGCGTGGCATCGGTGCCGGCGAGTGTGTATCCGCCTGCGTCTGCGGTGATGACCTTGCCAGCAACTGCCGACTTGGTGATTGTCGCATCAAACCCCGTGAGGGCATAAGAACCAGCCGCTGCGGTAACGACCCAGCCATGCTTGAGAGCAGCAGCTGTGCCAGTGAGCGCGTAGGAACCCTGCCCCGCCGAAACGACCCAAGAATGACGAACTGTCGCCGCTGTGCCAGTGAGCGTATATGCGCCGCTGGCCGCCGTGAGTGTCAGGCCGCGCTTGATATTGGCCGCGCTGCCCGTGAGACTGTAAGAACCCGTTCCGGCTGCAATGCGCCAGCCGTGAAGAACGCCCGCTGCCGTTCCCGACAGGCTGTAAGTGCCTTGCGCCGCCGCGACCTTCCACGCTTTGCGGATCGTCGCTGCTGTGCCGGTGAGGCTGTAAGACCCAGCGAGCGCAGTGATGCGCCGCCCAAGTTCTACGCTCGCCGCCGTGCCGGTAAGTGCGTAGCTTCCCGACGCTGCGGGCAATATCCAGGCGTGGCGAAGGGTGGCCGCCGTGCGTGTGTAGGTATATGACCCGGCACCAGCCGCGAGATTGCGCCCCTTGGCGACATTCGCCGCGGTTCCGGTGTAATTGTAGAAGCCGCCGTCGTAGTTGTCAGTCGGCCAAGCGGTGAGGCCGTCAATCGTGGGCGAGACGGCATTGAGGCCATCCACCGTGTTGTAGGCCGGGATGACCCAGCCGTGACGCAGCGTGGCATCGGTGCCGGTGAGAACGTAACTGCTCTCATCCGCCGGGATGAGATAGCCAGCCTCAGCATACTTGATGCTGCTAAATAGGTCGGTGTGGGTCTGCCCAGAATACGCCGATGTATTGCGTACAAGGTTGTTTGTTGTGCCACCACGAAGGATGGGCATGGTTTATTCTTCCCAGACCACGTAACCTGAGAAGGTTCCCGTTGTGGCACCCGACGCATTGGCATTGGTGATCTGGAGCTCGTGGGCTACCGCAGCACCGCCAATGACCATTTCGCCATCATTCGGGAAACTCCAAATGAAGCCGTTGCCTGCCGTGACAGGCAGACCCATCATGCGGTGATAGGTGGTGTTGATCGTGGGAGCCACCGACCACGCGCTTTCAAAAATGCCCGTGGCCGCCGCGTCAGAACTGTCAAACGGCTGTCCCGCAAGTGTCGTGGATGCCGTACCCAGCGAAGCGGTTGCACGGCTGATCTGGAACAGCGGGGCCGTGGTCGGGGCCACGGAGATGGCGATGCCGATCTCGACCAAGCGCAGACGCGCCGAACCGTTGGAGCGAAGCTGCCAGTACAACTGCGGGCCTGCGGTGTTGATGCCGGAGCGCGACAACGCCGCCTGATACTTGTTTGCCATTGGTTATCTTACCTCCCAGAAGGGTCGGAAGTCCTTTTTCGTGGGGTCCGTTGGGTGATTTCCACCGACACAGAACCGCACATGGCAGACGCCGCAGGACTTGCAAAAGAACTTGTAAATATCGGGCGCTCCCTTGGCCTTTTCAGCCTCGCAGGACCACCAAGCTTCAATTTCAAGGTTCGCATGTTCCTTGCAACACGGTGACGGATGGTTCTGAAACCCGTCTACAT
>JBPCSZ010000079.1:0-16896 GCA_051006655.1 Chitinophagaceae bacterium | reverse complement strand
GTGATATTGGCGTACACGGTGGTGTATTCCCCATATTGGCTGGTACCGAGTACCGTCAACAAGGGCGTCAGCAAATAATTAATGAATCGCCCTACGATACTGCTGAGTCCATACCACATGGTTTGTCCGGCTAATTTCTTAATGCTCACGCCAATTGTATTAGGTTGTAAAAATAGAATCATTTTCGGTTTAGCCTACGAAGTTATTCTACAAGGAAAATGCTACGAATCCGTGTTTGGCGAATTACCTTTGTTTCGAATTATAAAAAATTAGTAATATGAAACGTATTTTGTTTTTGATGGGAATGATGTGGGTGGCTTCGGTGAATGCCCAAGATGCACAGTATGGCATGACGCCTTTTGGTAAGGTGCAACATCCGGCGGTTTCGGAAACCTACCAAGCGCCGGCGAATATTGTAGAAGAGATTTTGAAAAAGAAAATGAACGACGCGAAGTTGCAAGCCACGGCCAAATCGGCAGAGAGTGGCTTTAAAGTGATGAAGGGCGTGAAGTGGAATGAAATTGGTGCTTTAACCATGGATGTTTATTTTAAAGTAGAAGGCAATAAAGAAAAAACGGCTTCTACGGTTTATTTAATGTCTTCTTTAGGGAACGATAATTTTTTGACGAATGAATCGCACCCGGCTGAAATTTTGAATACGCAGAATTTCTTGAATGGCTTGGTGAAAGATGTGAATGTTGCCAAAGCCTTGGCCGATTTAAAACCGGTGGAAGCGAAAGTGGCCGCGGCTGAAAAGAAAGTGGAAACCGTAAAGAAAGACGGTGAAAAGTTACAAGCAGAAAAGCGTGGTTTGGAAACACAAATTTCGGATAATATCAATGCGCAAGCCAAAATTCAAAACGAAGTAGAGAGCCAAGAACGTATGGTGGAAATTGCTAAATCGCAAACCGGGACGGTAGAACAAATGAAAGCTATTATGAAGGATATTGATAAGCAAGAAGATGTTTTAAGCAAATTGAAGAAGAAATTAAGCAGTGCCGAAAAAGACGCTGAAAAGTACAAGTATAATTTAGCCAAAACCGAAGAGAAGATTAAACAAAACGATTCGGAATTGGAAAAGGCCAAAGAAGACGTGACAACACAACGCGCCACCTTGCAAAGCATGCGCGAACAGTACGAGCAATTGAAACGCTAATTAATTTTATATTTAATTGTAAAGGGGCGAATCGGGGGATTCGCCCTTTTCCGTTTAGCACGCTTACACTTTCACTTCCGCACTGATTTTTAGTTATCTTTGAAACCCAATATTAAAAGCACGTTTCACGATGATTACGCTCGAAAATTATGCCGAAGGCCGTTGGATTAAACCATCAGGCAAAACCGATACTTTATTTAATGCCATTACCGGAGAAGCCTTGTACGAAGCGGGTTCCGCCGGTTTAGATTTCGATGCCATGATGCGTTATGCGCGTCAGGTTGGGAGTCCCGCCTTGCGCAAAATGACCTTTCACGAACGTGGCCGTATGCTGAAGGCCTTAGCCATGCATTTGTTGACCAAGAAAGAAAAATTCTATCAAATTAGTGCCTATACCGGGGCAACCCGTATTGATTCGTGGGTGGATATTGAAGGGGGCATAGGAAACTTGTTTGCCAATGCCAGCTTACGCAAGAACTTCCCCGACGAAACCTATTATGTGGATGGGAATGCGGTGCCTTTATCGAAGCGCAATACCTTCATTGGTCATCATATTATGGTGCCGAAGCACGGGGTAGCCATTCATATTAATGCCTTTAATTTTCCGGTTTGGGGCATGTTGGAAAAAATTGCGGTGAATTTATTGGCGGGTGTTCCGGCCATTGTGAAGCCGGCTACCTTGACCTCGTTTTTAACCGAAGCGGTGTTTAAAGAAATTATTGCCTCGGGTATTTTACCGGCAGGGGCTTTGCAATTAATTTGTGGCAGTGCCCGCGGTATTCTCGATTTTGTACAGAACCAAGATACGGTGACCTTTACGGGGAGTGCCGATACGGGGAAAATGCTGAAATCGCACCCGCGTTTAATCGATGAAGCGGTGCCGTTTAATATGGAAGCCGATTCCTTGAATGCCACGGTATTGGGTTTACATGCCACACCCGATACGCCTGAATTCGATTTGTTTATTAAAGAAGTAGCACGTGAAATGACCACCAAAGCCGGACAAAAATGTACGGCGGTGCGTCGCATTATTGTGCCCGCCAACCGCATTGAAGATGTTCAAATTGCCTTGGGTAAACGCTTGATGAGCACCACCATTGGCGATCCGTCGGTGGATGGGGTTCGTATGGGACCTTTGGCGGGTATCAGTCAGCGTAAAGACGTGATGGAGAAAGTAATGGAATTGAAAAAATCGCAAGAAATTATCATTGGCGATTTGGAACAGTTCAATGTTATAGGCGCCGATAAAGACAAAGGCGCTTTCATGTCGCCCATTGTATTTTACAACGATCAACCGTTTACCAATACCGCTTGCCATAATATTGAAGCCTTCGGACCGGTATCGACCTTGATTCCTTATACCACCACCGATGAAGCCATTGAATTGGTGAATATGGGGAAAGGTTCTTTGGTGTGCAGTATGGCCACCAACGATACGAAGGAAGCCCGCGAGTTTACCCTAGGCGCGGCGTCGATGCATGGTCGTATTTTAATTTTGAATGAAGCTTGCGCGAAAGAAAGTACAGGGCACGGCTCACCGATGCCGTTGTTGGTGCATGGCGGTCCCGGACGTGCAGGAGGTGGCGAAGAAATGGGCGGTATGCGTGGGGTATTGCATTACTTGCAACGCACGGCCATTCAAGGTTCGCCGAGTATGATTTCGGCCATTACGCAAGTGCATCAACAAGGGGCTGAAGGGAAAGTGGATGGTATTCATCCGTTCCAAAAAACTTACGATGCCTTACAAATTGGCGATCAATTAATTACCGAAAAACGCCTGATTACCAGTGAAGATATAGACCGCTTTGCCGATTTAAGCGGCGATCATTTTTATGCCCATATGAAGGATACCAATTTTGAAGGCACCATGTTTACGCATCAGGTGGCACATGGGTACTTTTTAATTAGTGTGGCGGCGGGCTTGTTTGTGGACAGTTATTCCATGAATCCGGTATTGCTGAATTATGGTATTGATGAATTGCGTTTCACGAAGCCGGTGTATCCGGGTACTCATGTTTATGTCCGTTTTACGTGCAAAGAAAAAGTGCCTACCGACAAACGCAACGATGAAGACATTGATAAAGGCATTGTGAAATGGTTGGTTGAAATTTTCGACGACAGTGAAGAACCTTTAGTGGGTGTAGCCACCATTTTAACCATGGTAAAAAAATAAGTATGGCACCGGCAATTATTGTAGCGGTTTCGGAAAATGGCGTGATTGGTGTGGCGAATACCTTACCTTGGCATTTGCCTGCCGATTTGCAGTATTTCAAAAAAGTAACCTCGGGGCACCCCATTTTAATGGGACGAAATACCTATGAATCGATTGGCAGGCCATTGCCGAATCGGGAGAATTTGGTGGTTTCGCGACAAGCCGATTTTAAACCCGAAGGCGTTACGGTGTTTTCGAGTTTGGAAGCGGCCTTGGCTTATACGGTCACCTTGCCCTTGAAGACCTTCATTATTGGGGGCGATCGGATATACCAACAAACACGCGATATGGCCGATGTATTGCACCTCACGCGGGTGCATACCCACATTGAAAATGGGGAAGCTTTTTTTGCTGAACCGGAAGCCGATCAGTGGACTTTGGTGGAAGAAACCTTTCGAGCGGCCGATGAAAAGAATGCCTTCGATTGTACGTTTTTAGTTTATCATCGGGTGAAGCATGCTTAAGCAAAAAGCCTTTATGGTGGCCGAATATTTCCGGCATTGGCTTCGTGCGGAAAATGCGAAAGGGCACGGCGTGCATTCGCCCTTTGTATTCGATTTTATACAAACCGTATTGCGCGACCAACGGCATTTTTATGCATTCGATACCATGGAGCAATTGCGAAACGATTTATTGCAAAGTAAGGGAAGTATTCAGGTGAGCGATTTTGGTGCCGGTTCGCATAACGGTGCCGGAACCGAACGACGCATAGCTGACATTACACGCATGGCGGCACGCACACCCAAGCAAGGTCGATTTTTATTTCGTTTGATGCAACGCTATCAATATCGGCAGGTATTGGAATTGGGGACTTCCATGGGCATTGGTACCGGGTATTTGTCTTTAAGTAATAGCGAAGCCAGCGTGCATACCATAGAAGGTTGTGCGAATATTGCAGCGCAAGCGAAACAAAATTTACAAAGTATTGGTGCCCAGAATGTTCAATTCCATTTGGGCAATTTTGATGTTATTTTAAGCGATGTATTAGCGAAAGCACCGCGTTGGGATTTGGTTTTTATTGATGGGAATCATCGGGAAGAACCTACGCGCCGTTATTTTGAACAGGCCTGTGGGCATATGTCTGAAAACGGCGTGATGCTATTCGATGATATACATTGGAGTGAAGGCATGCGTGCGGCGTGGGAAGCGATACGGCGCGATGAGCGGGTTCGCTTATCGATAGATTTGTATTATTTTGGATTAGTCTTTTTCGATTCAGCGTTTAAGGAGAAGCAAGATTTTGTATTGCCGTTTTAGGGTTGTTTTTTATGTCCCATATTATTTGCATTCCCTGAGTATCTGGTTTAGACTCAGCGATATCGGAGGAAATTGAAAATACAGAGCGAGTAACGAAGCGTAAGCGAGTGGCTAGCCTCATGACCTCGAAACCTCTGTGAAAACACCTCATCACCTCTGTGATAAAAAAACAGTACGAGCAATCTTCCTTAGGCAGCAGACGAAAGCGAGTGGCTCTGAGACCCCTTCGGGAGACCTCAGCGGGGAAGATGATGGGCTGACCGGCCTGAGAAAAATAGCGTTAAGAAAATGAGCATTTTGAGCGATAGAAATAAAAACATAATTAATCCGTTCAATTTTATTTCGTCGTTTGGGTCTAACTACTGCCGCTCAATGATTTGATGCAGGCGCATAGCTTTTTTATTTCCGCTACAAAATGCTCATTTTTAGCTATTTTTCGAAAGCCTTGATTTTTTTGCTCCACTTTTTTTATCAAGAAAAAAAGTGGAAAACAACTATTTATCTTGGGCAAATTCCAAGTTCAAGGTCATATCGATATCCTTACCAACGGTAGCACCACCGGCTTCGGTTAACGCATTCCATTTCAAATCGTAATCGAAACGATTGATGATGCCTTTCACTTTAAATCCGGCTTTGGTATTACCATAACCATCTTTCGCAATACCACCATAAACCACATTGTAGCTTACTTTTTTAGTTACGCCTTTAATAGTCATATTTCCGGTGAGGATATAATTATTCCCCGATTTCTTTTTGAAGGAAGTGCTGACAAACTTCATGCTTGGAAATTGTTTCGCATCGAAGAAGTCGGCCGATTTTAAATGTTCATCGCGCATATTATTGTCGGTATTGATGCTGTTCACATCGATGTTGAATTCAATTTGAGCATCTTGTAAATCGGCTTGGGCACTTTTAATGCTGCCTTGGAATTTTTTAAACGAACCATCCACTTCCGAAATCACCAAATGCGATACCGAGAATTTAACGGCGGAATGCACGGGATCTACTTGCCATGTTTTTGCGGTTTGGGCTTGGGTGGCGAGGGCGATGAACAAGGTCATCAGGGAGAACATCATTTTTTTCATAGTGTTTAATTTAGAATGCAAAAATGAGTCTGCGTGTTGGCTTGAAAAATAAACTAGTTTAAGAAATAGGCTATTGTTATTTTACGCCACCTTAAGGTGAAGCGATGAATAACCCGGTTTGGGAAAAGATGAGGGAAGTTCGCGGCGATGCACAGATAGCCTTGATTGCAGTGGAAATGCCGCGTGGCGCAGCCCGTGGCATTGGAGCGAAAAGCAAGACGGGTGATGAAGAGCGTACCGACGATGCGCTTCAACGCCTATTCTAATGGCATTGAAAAGAAATTGGCTTCATCGAAACCGGCCAAACGGCTGATTTTCCAACCTTCGGATGTTTTAATGGCTTCGGCGGGATAATGAAAATCTTCGCCCCAGGTCCAAGTTAAAACAGCCTTATTGGGTGTGAGCGTTTGAATATTGATTTGAATATTATTCCAATACGCATCGGGATGGTCTTGGGCATTGATCCAAGGCATGGCTCCATTGCCGAAGGGCGGAAGTTCTCCTACGTTCCAAGTGGTTTTTCCCGATTTTAAATCGCGGTTGATGCGTTGGGCGAGCTTGTCGTAGTGTTTTAAAAACGAAGAATCGAGGAGGGCGGTGGCGTGCAATTCCTTGAGGCGTTTTTGGTGAATGGTAGGGTTGATACCGATATAGGCCGTGCCTTCGGCATTTTCTTCGGGTTCAAAATCGGGGGTGCGACACATCGTATTGAGTCGACGGTAAAATTCTTTGAACACGGTTTCCAAGGCCTGTTGCTCGGCGAGCGTATCGAAGGTGGGAACGGTTGCGACGGATACGGCGGTGTCCGGTTTTTGGTCGGAAGTATCAAGTGCCTTGTTATTCGATTGGCATTGCAGGCACACGATGCCGATGCTTAAAAAGAGAATCGGACTGTATTTCATGGTGTAAAAGTAGGTGGTATTTCGATGAAATGCGGGTGTATCGAAATAATTCTATAGCGGTGAAGGCTTTAGAAGTAAAAATAAATTACTTCGAGGAGATTCAAGGTGGTGTGTGCGGCGAAGGTAAACACAATATTTTTCCGTTTGTGGGCAAAGAAGGCAAGGGGAAACCCAACTAAATAGCCGGTCATGAGCAAATACCATCCACCCCCCAACCAATGTAAGAGTCCAAACCCGGTTGCACTAATAAACATGCGCAGATAAGGATTATAATGTTGGGGCAAACATTTTAGGAGATAGCTTCGGAAGAGCGATTCCTCGATAAACGGCGCCAAACCAATATTAACAATGGCAAAGATGATGGGATTTTTTATGTAAATGGATGCTGTTTGTCCGGTTGAAACATAATCGCCGAAATAATTTTGTAAATCGATTTGCAGTTTAGCAAAAAAGGCGAAGTAAAGGATGGCCATGGTGAGTCCAACCCCTATTCCGAGAATAATTTCAAGTATGAGGTTATTACGCACATACCAACCTTCTTTAAACAGGTCGAAATGGTCTTTTTTTGCACTCCATAAAAGAAAGCAAAACATGCTAATTAAGCCGAAGCCCATGATGAGTGGGCCGGACTCTTTAATATAATCGGGTAATTGATTGAGGTTTGACTCGAATCGTGTTAATGCCCAATCCACTCCCAAGGCGGAGATAAGAAACCATACCGGTACTAAAATGAAATTGAGCCAAACGCGATACATGGGATGTGTTGAATAATTCTACATACAAAAATAGAGATCATTTTTACTCAAGTTCGATGAAAATGATGTGATTATTGTCATTATTGTGACATAACGTTCTTTAAAACATACATTTAGTAAAATAAAAGTGCGAATATTATCAAAATTGAAGGTAGGTTCGGACTAGCGTACCTCTACATTTAATATTTTTTCGTTGTTGATTAGTCCGGTAAAGTGATCGCCAATAGCAATTGGTCCAACGCCTTTGGGGGTACCGGTAAACAATATATCACCTTGTTGAATGGTGAAGTAAGTAGAAATGTAGACAATCATTTGTTCTAAATTGTACAACCACAACGAAGTATCGCCCAATTGCACTAAGGTATCGTTTTTGTATAGTTCGTAACGAATGGGATGTTTGAGTTGTTCTTTTTGAATGGATTGCCAGGTGCCAATTACGGCGGAATGATCGAAGGCTTTGGCAATTTCCCAAGGGAGGCCTTTTTGTTTTTGGGTTTCTTGGAGGTCGCGGGCGGTAAAATCGATGCCGATGCTCATGGCGTCGATATAATCGAGGGCGAATTGGGGGGCAATGGCGCGGCCGTTTTTTCCGAAGCGAAAAATGAGTTCACCTTCGTAGTGAATGTCCTTCGAAAAGTTCGGGTAATAAAATGGTTTACCGTCGCTTAAAACGGCGGTGGGTGGTTTCATGAAAAGAACAGGCGAGCTTGGAATTTCGTTTTTCAGTTCTTCGATATGGGCGGCATAGTTGCGGCCGATGCAAAATAGTTTCATGGTTTAACGGGGGTATTATTGTACAAATTCATGGTACGGTCGATGCCAATGGTGCAAAAGCATTCAATCATTTCGCAGGCTACGGCCACTTTTTTATTCACGAGGGGCATTTCGTCGTTGTGCCAACGGCCCAATACAAAATCAACTTGTCGGCCTTTGGCGAAGTTGTTACCAATGCCGAAGCGAAGCCGCGGATATTGTTGCGTACCCAATACTTCTTGAATGTTTTTAAGTCCATTATGCCCGGCATCGCTCCCACTTTTTTTCAGTTTAATGGCATCGAGGGGGAAGGCTAAATCGTCGACTACAACAAGCAAATGTTCAACCGGAATTTTTTCGGCATCGAGCCAATATTTGATGGCTCGGCCACTCAAATTCATATAGGTGGATGGTTTGATGAGCACTAATTTTTTGCCTTTAATGCTAATGTCGCAAACATCGGCCAAGCGGTCGGTTCGCCAAGTGCCGCGGTGTTTATTGGCTAAAACACTCACCACATCGAACCCAATATTGTGGCGTGTTTCCACGTATTCCGAACCAATATTTCCTAAGCCGGCAATTAAGAATTTCATAGGGGAACAAAACTACATGGAAAAGGCTTATTGCGCTAAATCGTTCAGTCGAATTATTTCATAATCGATGGGGATAGTAAAAATGCGGGGATCCACCACGCTTTCGGTAATTTCAACCGCCACAAAGGTGAGGTCGTCGTTATTGTTTTGATGCGTGGTGTATTCCAAAACGAGGCCGGGTAAGTTGGGGAACAGTGGATTGAAATATTCGTGTTGCGTGGTGATGGAGGTGGTATAAAAGCCATCTACCAAGCGCGATTTATTTTCCATCACTTCAATGCCTTGGCAGGAATAGCCTAAAATTTTTTTATGTTGTCCGGTGGTATTTCGAGTAAGTGTGCCGCGGGCTTTTTGCAACGAATCGTATTCGGTTTTACTTAAGAGAAGGGCGAAGAGGTGATCGTTTTCTTTGTACAAGGAATAATTATCGCCGGTGTGGGTTTGATGAATGGTAATTTGATGGAGGCCATTATGCAATTTGAGTTCCCGACGAATATTCCCGCTTTTAATGGTTTGGGTATAAGTGCCACAGGGTTTGGCGGAGTCGGTATTGTAAACATTATAAATGATGAATCCTTCCGAAAAAACGTCTTGACTTTGGGCATTTTGAGCCAAGATAAATAGTGTAAAAAGGAATAGCCAACGGGGCATGCTTTTTTTCATGGTGTGAAGATAAAACCTGCGCTTCAACCTGCGTTTTTTTTTCTACCTTGCACCTCATAACGAAACAGGTCGCTATGAAAGTTGTCATTTTTGCCGGGGGAATGGGTACCCGCATTTCCGAGGAAAGCCATTTGCGCCCTAAACCAATGATTGAAATTGGCGGTAAACCCATATTGTGGCATATCATGAAGGGCTTTGCCGCCTACGGACATACCGAATTTATTATTTGTTGTGGGTATAGAGGGTGGATGATTAAAGAGTATTTTAATCAGTACTTCATTCACAATACCGATATGACCATCGATTTGACGAATAATCAAATCACCATGCATCATTCCCAAGCCGAACCGTTTAAAATTACCTTGGTGGATACGGGCTTGGAAACCATGACAGCCGGACGTTTAAAACGGGTTTTGCCTTATACAAACAACGAACCGTTTATGTTGACGTACGGCGACGGGGTGAGTAATGTAGATTTAAACGAATTGATGTTGTTCCATAAAGCCCATGGCAAATTGGCTACCATGACGGTCATTCAGCCGGCCAGCCGTTTTGGTGTGGTGAATATGGATACCGATGGTACCGTGCTTCAATTTGAAGAAAAACCGGAGGACAGTGGTACTTGGATTAATGGCGGTTTTTTTATTATAGAACCGGGCATTGCCGATTATTTGAGCGACCCCAATATTGATACCGTGATGTGGGAACGCCAACCCATGTACGATTTAGCGGCTAAGCAACAAATAAGTGGGTACCGACATCGTGGTTTTTGGAAATGCATGGATACCCTGCGCGATAAAGAAGAACTGGAAAAAATGTGGCAAACCAATCCCTTATGGAAAACATGGTAAGCTTAGAGACCTTAAAACCTTATTTTCAAGGTAAGAAAGTATTTTTAACCGGACATACCGGGTTTAAAGGGGCTTGGCTCTTGATGGTTTTACACCGATTGGGGGCGCAAGTAAAAGGTTTTTCTTTAGAACCCGAACATGCCTACGATTTATATCCGCGTATTGATGGAGAATCGCTTTGTAGCAGTAGTATTTTGCACGATTTACGGGATTCCGATCGCTTGATTCGTGAGTTGTTGATATTTGAGCCCGATTATGTTTTTCATTTAGCCGCTCAGCCCTTGGTGATGCGGGGTTATACCGATCCCTTGTATACCTTTCAGGTGAATACCGAAGGGACGGCTACGGTATTGGAAGCCATTCGTTTGTTGGAGAAACCTTGTGTGGCGGTGATGATAACCACCGATAAAGTGTATGAAAACAACGACGGGGGAACCATTTTTACGGAAGACGATCGATTAGGTGGACATGATCCGTACTCAGCCAGCAAAGCCGCTTGCGAATTAATTATTGCCTCGTATCGGAAATCGTTTTTTACCGGGAAAGAACAAGCCACCAAAGCCTTGGCATCGGTTCGTGCCGGCAATGTAATTGGTGGCGGCGATTTTGCCGATAACCGTATTATACCCGATATTATTCGGGCGGTGATGCAAGAACAAACCGTCACCTTACGGCATCCGAATGCCATTCGTCCATGGCAACATGTATTAGAGCCGGTATCGGCCTATTTGCAATTGGCGGCACGTTTGAGTGAAGATCCTCAAAGGTTCAGTACGGCGTATAATATTGGTCCCGATGCCACTTCACCCATGACGGTGGAAGCCTTAACGCAACATATTATCAATCGGGTTGGAAAAGGGCAGTACCAAATTGATGCCCTATCGGAAAAAGTACACGAAGCGGCCACCTTGCAATTGAGCACACAAAAAATTGAAACTGAATTAGGTTGGAAGCCCCAATTAACAACCCCTGAAGCCATCAATTGGACGGTGGATTGGTATATGGATACGCGGCCTGAAATTCAACGTTGCCACGATCAAATCGATTTGTTTTTTAAATCGAATTAAGGGTATGAACATTATTACTACAGCCATTCCTCCGGTACTTATTTTAGAACAATTTAGGGCTGAAGATCACCGTGGGGTTTTTATTAAAACCTTTCATGATACCGATTATAAACAAGCGGGCATTGATTTTACCTTGAAGGAAAGTTTTTATTCCGTATCGCATCGCAATGTATTACGAGGAATGCATTTTCATGCGCCACCCTATGAACATGCCAAAATTGTATTTTGTACACAAGGGGCTATTTTAGATGTGGCTTTGGATTTACGGCAAGGCTCGCCGACCTATGGTCAAGCTGTTGCGTGTGAGCTTTCGCACGAAAATCACAAGGCCTTGTATATTCCCAAAGGATTTGCACATGGGTTTCTGACCTTGAGCGAACAAGCCACCACCTTTTATTTCTTAGATGGTGAATATCATGCGGCTTCCGATGGAGGCGTACGCTACGATTCATTTGGATTCGATTGGCCAATTGCCGAAACACCCATTATCTCGGTGCGCGATACCCAATTTGCGCCCTTGTCTCAATTTCAATCGCCCTTTAATTTTTAATTTATGCGCGTATTTATTTCAGGAGCCTCGGGTTTAGTAGGGTATAATTGTATGCAGTTGTTCAAGCATATGGAATGGCCGGTACTGGGCACTTATTTTTCTTATCCTATACCCGACACGGTGTATTTCAATACCCTCGATGTAAACGATGCGAACAATGCCGATTTATTGGCCTTTAAACCCGATGTGGTGGTGCATTGCGGGGCGTTGACGCATGTGGATTATTGCGAAACGCACCAAGATGAAAGCTATCAAAAAACGGTACAGTCTACCTTGAATTTATTGGAATTATCGAAGCAATGTGGGGCCCGTTTTGTGTTTTTATCTACCGATTATGTGTTCGATGGACAGGCAGGGCCATATTCGGAAACCGATGCCGTGAATCCTTTAAGTGTATATGCCAAACACAAATTAGCCGCCGAAGAAGCGGTGAAGGCTGTTCCGAATAGTTTGATTTTGCGCATAACTAATGTGTATGGCACGGAATACCGGAATAAGAATTTTATTGCCCGAATTGTACAACAATGTTTAGCCGGCGAAACGCTTGAATTAACCCTTCCTTACGATCAGTATGCCACGCCTGTAAATGCCGCCGATGTAGCCTTGGCCATGTATTGTTTATTACGCGATGGGCACGAAGGTCTCTTTCATATTGCGTCTACCGATTGGATGAATCGGGTTGAATTGGCACAACGGGTATTGCAATATTTCCCCGAAGCCAAGTTCAATTTGCAAATGAAAAGTACGGCAGAACTCAATCAGCCGGCCCCTAGACCATTAATAGGTGGTTTGTTGAAAACGAAATTTTCGAATTTGTATCCCAATTTCCAATTTGGGAATGTAGACGATTTTATGCGGGATATTTTACGCGAAGCGTAGCGACCAAACACCCAATACCGCTTCTTTCACAATGCCTTTGCTCATTTTCGATTGGCCTTCTTTACGGTCAATGAAGGTGATGGGTACTTCCTTTAAACGAAAACCTTTCTTCCAAGCTTTGTATTTCATTTCAATTTGGAAGGCATAGCCAATGAATTGAATTGAATCGAGGTCGATGGCTTCTAAAACAGCGCGTTTGTAACAAATAAAGCCGGCGGTACAATCTTTTACGGGCATCCACGTAATGAGGCGGGTGTATACCGAAGCCCCATAAGAAATTAAAATTCGATTTAAGGGCCAGTTCTCTACTCGTCCGCCATCGGTGTAGCGCGAGCCAATGGCAATATCGTTTCCGTCGTTGGCACAAGCCTCATACAAGCGGGGTAAATCGAGTGGATTGTGCGAGAAATCGGCATCCATTTCGATGATATAATCGTACTTACGTTCTATGCACCAACGAAACCCGGCAATATAAGCTCGCCCTAAGCCGGCTTTCCCGGGGCGTTCCAGTATATGCAAGGCATTGGGGAACTCGGGCATTAATGTTTTTACTTTGGCTGCGGTACCATCGGGCGAGTTATCGTCCACAATTAATACATGAAAGCCGGTCGAAAGTGAAAAAACCTTACGAATGATGGCTTCGATGTTTTCGATTTCGTTAAATGTGGGTATGATTACGATGGGACTCAAGGGATAGACAAAGGACGAAATTAGTTAATAAAACTGAACGAGTTGTTGCAAAAAAGCCTATTATTTTCTTAATAAGGTTTCTTGGTACAATCGGGTGAGTACATTTTTGGTATCAAGGGCGAAATCGCCTTTCATAATCCAATCGTAATACTGTGGTTCTAGACGTAAAACTTCGTGCACGGGTTTGTCTTTGTACTTGCCGAAATTAAATACCGGTACCTTGTTCACGCGTTTAATACGGCGCGAATAATCGAGGAAATCGTCTCCTTTCGAGTATTCGTCGAGGAATTGCACATTTGGTTCAAGGTCGCTATAACGTTCTAATTGGGCCAATAAAATATCGATGGTGGCCGAGGCATCGGCTTCGGCACTGTGGGCTTGTTCTAATTCGCGTTGGCAATAATATTTGAGCGCAGCACTTAAGGTGCGAGGTTCTTTTTTGAAATAAATGGCTTGAACATCTACCAAATGCGAGGAACGGAAGTCAATTTCAATGCCGTTGCGTAAAAATTCTTCGGTCAGTAACGGAATATCGAATTTGTTGGAATTGTAACCGCACAAATCGCAATTTTCCAAATAGGCTTTAATGCCATTGGCCAAGGCTTTAAAGGAGGGTTCCGAGGCAACATCGTCGTTGCTGATACCATGAATGGAAGTGGCTTCGGCGGGAATGGGCATACCCGGATTCACGCGTCGGGTTTTGGCTTCGCGGGTACCGTCGGGGAATAATTTAATAATGGAAATTTCAACAATACGATCTTGTGTAATGCTGGTTCCGGTAGTTTCTAAGTCGATGCAGGCTATAGGGCGCGTTAATTGTAATTTCATGGCGTAAAGATGCCAATTATTTTGCGATAAAAAAAGAATTAAGGTTTCAGCCAACGAAGTATTTCGGCGTCCTTAAGACTTGCATAATTCGACTCGCGCACTACGGTGGTATCGCTTACCCATTTAATGGTTGGTACTGAGTTGCTTCCATTTAATTCGGTAAAATGTCCGGCACCATTGAAGAGTGTAAATGGAATATTGTTCATGCGTGTTTCGGAAATGAAGGCATTTAATTCTTCCGGTCTGCCATTTAAAATAGCATAAAACGGAATCGTTGGATTTTCCGATTTCATAACCCGCATACGTTCTGCTGCTTTCTTACAATAAGTGCAACTTAAACTTAAAAACAAAATTATATGTTTTCCTTGGCGCAATTCAACCGAAGGGGTTTGCTTGGCATGCTGATACAATAAACTGAGTGGAATCGGTTTTTTCAACGGCGGTTCTTCTTTGTTGATGTAAATACTTTCCGGGGGCGACATCACGAAGGGCACCAATATACAAACTATAAAACCACCAATGAGTATGGGTTTAATATAATTGAAGGTCCAACTAAAACGGATAGTACGAAGTAATAGCAAAATGCCAATCAAAAAACCATTTTTTATGAGTGATTGCATGGGAGTCATGGTCAATACATCTCCAAAACAATTACACGAGGTGGTTTCTTTTAAAACAAAAATGACATACAATAAGTAAACACTAAAAACGCCGAGGGTTAAAATAGCCAATGGAATACCCAAGCGTTTGAGCCGTAAATGAAACAGGAAGAGAATGCCTAAAAAGAATTCAAGGCCAATGATAAGACGGGCTACCCATTCCGATAAATTCCAATCTAACAGCGTGGTTTCTGTAATTCGCCAACCGAATTGTTCTAAGGTTGGAATTTTGGTATAGGCCGAGAAAATAAAAAACAAACCAATTAACATCGAGACCAGAAAGGCCACACTTCGTTTAATGGTTCGAGAGGTAATTTGCATGCAAGGTGTTTGGAAATGTAAATGTACCGATATCAAACTTAATCGTCAAACGCTCGGTTGAATATTTTACATTTCTTTGGATTAACCGTTCAAATCGAAAAAGTCGGCTAAAATTTTCAACGACACATCGGTTTTTCCGTGGGCCGATTGTTCCAATAATTTCGTGATATACCCATAGAACTGTTCATTATTGAAATGATCGAGGTGCTTGAGTTCTTTGTTGTAACTTTTAAAGGCCATACTCCAGTTCCCAAATTGACGTTGATCAATGGGGCCTTCTTGAATTTTAATAACGGCATCGTGACGACAATCAATGGCTATTTTTTCGTAAAGCTCTTCTATAGCCGACTTTTCACCTTCCAATATTTGAAAGAAGTGTTTGTTGCAGTACACTAATATGCCCGTAATTCCCATTTCGGGATTGTGGGTATTGGCTTGTTCTAAAATCTTTTGAATATCCTCGAACTTTAAACAATCGCAAGCCGTGCTTACATACGATAAATGATAGAGGGCAATTTCGCTCATTCGGTAAAAATAGATACAGCGTTGGTATCTTTTTTATTGTAAATTAATATGTACAATAAAGGGAGATAATACCGGATATCGATTATTGCCCTTTGGGAAATTCAATGACTTCCAAATCGTGTATTCGCGCACCTTCTACCGTAAATCGGATGAGGGTACTTACTTTATGCCAACCTTGTTTTCCGCAGGCTCCCGGGTTAATATGCAAAAGATTACGCGTTGTATCGGGCATTACTTTCAAAATATGGGAATGTCCGGTAATGAATAAGTGTGGCCGATGCAAATCGAGCAAGGGTTTTGTTCGCGTATTATAGCGGGGCGGATAGCCCCCGATATGGGTAATGAGTACGGGCACTTTTTCTACCGTGAAGAACAAGTTTTCGGGATAACGCAGGCGTAAATCGGCCCCATCGATATTGCCATAAACCGCACGGAAAGGTTTGAACGCTTCCAATTGATTGCTTAGGGCAACATCGCCAATATCGCCCGCATGCCAAATTTCGTCTACATCGGCAAAATGCTTGAACACAGCCTCCGGTAAATGGCTATGGGTGTCGGAAAGCAAGCCGATGCGTACCATACTTATTCGTTAATTTCTAATAAGTAATAATTTTTCTTTCCTTTCTGAATCAGGATGTACTGATTTTGCAATAAGTTCGACTGGCTGAGGGTGTATTCAATATCCGAAATATTGAGCTTGTTGATACCTATAGCCCCACTTTGTAGCATTTTACGGGCTTCGCCTTTCGATGGCATGATGCCGGTTTGGGCTAATACATCGAGCAATTTCACTTGAGCTGCAATATCTTGGCGCTGAAGGGCAAAACGCGGAACACCATCTAAGATATCGAGCAATTGTTGGCGGTCCAGTTTTTGCAAGGCCTCGGTGGTATTCTCGCTGAATAAAATTTGCGAGGCTTCCACGGCCGCTTCGTAGGCCACTTCGCCATGCACCATCACCGTCAATTCTTTGGCCAAGGTTTTTTGCAAGGCCCGCATATGGGGTTCTGCTTGATGCGTGGCAATGAGCTGTTCAATGTCGTTTTGCGGTAAAAACGTAAATATTTTTATGTAGTTCGAAGCGTCTTCGTCGGTGGTATTCAACCAAAATTGATAGAAGCGGTAGGGCGAAGTTTTCGTGGCATCGAGC
>JBPCSZ010000078.1:0-24984 GCA_051006655.1 Chitinophagaceae bacterium | reverse complement strand
AGCCAGTTGATTGGCAATGCGATTAAAACTCTCAAGAGCGTTGGATTCAGAGGAAAAGTTGACGGTTAAAAATGACATGATTTTTATTTAAAATTCAAACTGATATTTATATTATTTAATAAAAAACAAAAAATGATTAATCAAACTCTAACGATTCCTTATTTTGAAATCTCAATTTAAACTAAACCATAAATAGTTAGTGACGATATTAAAATAATTATAAATATAAATGGCAAACACCCTGAACTACCTTTAGTCTCAGTTTCGTATTTAGAAACATCAACATAAAACAATTGGTGATTTGGCTTAACTAAAAACAATTTATAAAGATCTAAATAATAATAATATATATAAATCAGCAAATCACGTTGAACCTTATCATCAAACTGAAGTGATAATTGACCAATTGTTTCCAATGCGCTTACTTTCTCGTCTATCGCTTGGTATTTTTGCAATGAGGGACTTGTACTGTTATTTTCTTCAACTAAACGCACTTTCATTCTAAGTAAAAATGTTCGTTGATGTGATTTTAATTCATAAATAGGAACTTTGGGATAGTGAAAATCACTGATTATTTGAAGTTCTTCATTAAAATCAGCACTTGGGGGTACTTTGGACATGTTTGAATGTAACAAACCTAATGCAGCAGCTTTTTTACCAAATGCTAAAGTTAGTTTATGTTCAATTAAATAATCGCCTAATGCTTTTTTACTTTTCAAATACTGTTCATAATATTCTAACTCAAGTGATACTTCCTTATTGTTATTTGAATCAATAGAATTATTTTTTTGCCACTTAGATTTGTTCTTTTCGATTTTAATTACATCTCGTTTATATAGTTCCCAAAAACATTTAGCGGTTATTTGAATGTCATTTTTAGCATCATGCATTTCAGTAGAACTCTGATTAAAAAGTTTATAATACAATTCAGATAGTTTTGGAAACTTATAACCACGATAACCTGGAATTGCACAAAAATTTGTAGATTCTTCCATCGTACAAATTTTAGCTTTCGAAGCTAAATAATTTTCTAACCCTAATCTAAAAAATTCACTTCCAATAATTTTCTCATCAAACGAAATATTATGAGCTACTACAACATCAACATCCGTTAGCGTATCCTTTAATTTATTTAATACGATACGCAACTCTTCTCCACGCTCAATTGCATACTCTGTAGTAATTCTATGTATTAATGAGGCATCGTTAGGAATACGAAAACCTAATGGTTTAATAATTGAATCATATTCTTCAATTACATTTCCATTAAAATCATACTTAATCCATGCAATTTGAACTAAACGTGGCCAATTATCAGTATCGGATATTGGTGCATTATAATTATCGGGTTTTCCTGTAGTTTCAGTATCAATTAGAAGAATCATATTTTCAATTTTGTTTTTTATACAAACCAAATATATCATCAAAACTGAACATACAATAATTATAATTTTATATACTTTTTAATTCAAACTATCTAATAATTTCCATATATGCTATATCCACCACCATAATACTGATTCTTTAAATGTTCATATACAAGGTTGGTCTTTAAATCAATATCATCCGTTTTGTATGCAGGAAAGGGTAAAGCTTCAAATAATGTTTTATTTACTGTATTAAATACAGCTGCTGCTGTAACCGATTTAT
Organism: Chitinophagaceae bacterium; assembly: GCA_051006655.1. Classification (GTDB taxonomy): domain Bacteria; phylum Bacteroidota; class Bacteroidia; order Chitinophagales; family Chitinophagaceae; genus OLB11. The sequence continues at coordinate 23,334 of JBPCSZ010000078.1, read as the reverse complement.
CGGACCATTTCTCCACTTTCAATTTATCTTGCTTTAATTCGTTTAAAAGTTCAACCGCAATTTTTTTAATTTCCTTTTTCTCCTTTTCTTCTAATTGTTTCCCATGTCGTAAAATATCAAAAATTGCCTTTTGCTCGTCCGTTAATCCTTCACGCTTTGTATCTGCTTCTTCTTGGGTAAATAAGTTAACCAATTCAACTAACTTCCTGAATGTTTCCTTAATTACATCTTCGTCTTTTCCTTTGTTATAGGCATCTATGATTTCTTGATAACGCTGGTAATAATCGACCATTAATGGATTTCGTTCTACCATTCGTTTCAGTTGCTTTTCGATTTTATCTTTCAGCGATTGCACTGCCGTATTTTTATGCTTTGCCTTCAAAAAGTACTGTTCCAAAACATTGAAGTCTAAACCACTTAAATCAATCATTTTCTCTTCAGTATGATTTGATTCAGTGACTATACTGTCAATTGAATCATCAACAATTCGTTGAATTTTAAGCATTATTTCAGAAACATCGGCACTAAGAATATTATCTTCAATAGCAGTATAAATCACATGAATAGCATTTTTCGTTGAGGCATATTGATTTAATACCTTGTCGGGTTGCAGGGCCTTGTACTTTTTAAACACCTCGCGTGCTAGCACTTGAAATTTACGTTTAGTTTCGTCGTTGGTATAAACAGAATTGACGGCTTTTTCAATGGCAGCTAATTTGTGCAAACCCTCTGCTTGAAATAATTCATGCAAATTAAAACTAACTTCATTTTGCAAAAATGATTCCGTTGCATTTAATGCTTCTTCCAATTGACGAATAAGTTCTTCTTTCGGTTTAACCGGTGCTTCAGGAGCGTCAGATCCACTTCCTTTATCGCCCGACGAACCGTAAATAGAAAGAGCATCCAACAACGCCGTGTAAGTTTGGATATAATCGACAATCAAGCCATTATTCTTACCCTCACTTATACGGTTAGCCCTAGCAATGGCCTGCATCAAGGTATGCGATTTCAAAGGCTTATCCAAATACAGAGTTGATAAAGAGGGCACATCAAAACCGGTAATCCACATGGCACAAACAATCACAAAACGAAATGAATCCTGCTCATCTTTGAACCTTGTTTCCAAATCTTGCATATTCATTTTTTCACGATGTGGTTCTATGTCTAAACCCCAACGATTGAATTTTTGAATTTCATTTTGTTCAGAACTTACAACAACACAAATTTCCGTTTCCTTTATCCATTGCAGTTCACGGCTTTTTTCCAACACTTCTTGATCGCCATATTTTCCTTTGGCGATCTCTTTTTCCAATTGTTCTATATAGTTTGCCCAATGCGTTGAAATCAAATCATACATTTTAACGGCCGTCAATTTGTCTAACGCAACGAACATGGCTTTCCCTTTATAACCACGATTACAAAAATGCCAAACGGTATCTTTGGCTATATCATTCAATCGCTTCTTCGAGGTTAAAATAGGATATTCTCGAGCAACAAGATTTTCGATGCTGCTACGTTCATCACTGCTAACATCTTCTTCGGCATCAATCACCGCTCTAATTTGCTCATTGATCAATGGATTTTTAAGTCCTAAATATTCACCTCTATTTTCATAGTATAACGGAACCGTAGCACCATCATCAACGCTTCGTTTAAAATCGTAGCGAGAAACATAATCCCCAAAAATGCGTTTTGTAATTTCATCGTCTTTGAATAGAGGAGTTCCCGTAAAACCTATGAAAGATGCATTGGGCAAGGCATTCCGTAAATTCATGGCTAATTGGCCGCCTTGGGTGCGATGCGCTTCATCGGAAATTACAATGATATTATCGCGTTGCGTTATTTGTTCCTCAAAGTTGAATTTATGTATAAGGGTAAACAAATACCGATGTTCCGAACTCAACAAATCCTTCAGGTGTTTTCCGCTGTTTGCTTTTAATGAATCTTTTGCACCGGCTTTCACATCGGGTACAGCACCAATGCCTCGAAATGTGCCATAAATCTGCGTATCTAATTCGTTCCTGTCAGTTACCACCAAAAACGTATAACTGCCGGTAAATTTGTGGTGGATTTTTTGGCAGAAGAATACCATGGAGTAGGATTTTCCGCTTCCCTGCGTATGCCAAAACACACCGAGTTTTTGTTTTTCCTCGACCGTTATTTTACCGAGTTTATAGAGCTGTTCTTTATGTTGAATATTGGCAATCGCTTTATTTACACCAATAAATTGATGGTTACGGGCAATGAGTTTTACTACCTTACCCATTGAGTTATCGAACAAAATGAAATTCTCGAACAAATCGAGTAATCGATTTTTCTCACAAACGCCCACAATAATGCGGTCTAAAGCCACAATACCTTCATCTGATTCGGCAATTCGTTTCCACTCATGAAAGTGTTGATACTTTCCGGTGATACTGCCTATACGACTTTCGATACCGTTACTCAAAATAACCAATGCGTTATAGTAAAACAACTTGGGAATGACATCGAGATAATCTGTAAAGTTATCATTATAGGCGTTTTCGAGCTTACGGTGTGCTGCCTTCAACTCAATAAACACCAAGGGAATTCCATTCACAAAACCAATGATATCGGGTCTGCGAGTACGGTTGCTTTTCCCTTCTAACCACAATTGGCGAACAGCTAAAAAATCGTTTTCCTTGGGGTTATCAAAATCAAATACACGAAGAATTTTGTTTTTGACATGTTCTCCTTTTTCGTTCGTATAATCTAGCGGAATCCCATTGCGTAATAATTGGTGTTTCTCATAATTGATCTCCGCTAAAGACTTAGTAACGCTTTCTTCAATTAATTTATCGTACGCTTGGGTATAGACTTGTTCGGGTAAGTGTGGATTGAACGCCTTAAGTTTATCCAAGAAAATCGTCTTCAGAATAACTTCTTTTTTATTCAAACGTCCCAGGGTACTTCCCTTACCGAAAGTTTCCTTATTGAATGCCAGTACAGTATTCCAATCTAATTGATTGAAGAACAAATCAATAGCAGTTTGTTCAATGAGGTTATCTTCTGAGTATTCCCAAGACATATTATCCAAATAAATTAGGGACTATCACATCGTTTATTGTGAATTTGACTGGTTTCCCTGTAATCATTTTAACGCTTGGATTCTTTTTTAAGAAAGCGGTTAGCTTCCTGCTATCCCAATCCAAACTTAAGCCAAGCAAAATTTCCTTTGATGTAAATGTTCCTTTATTTAAAAATTCAAAAATTTTTTTCTCAACGTGTCTTTTATCATTTTCATAATTTGTTGCTAGTTCATTCACAACATTATTTGTAGTCGGCTCAAATAATTCAGTGGTTGTTTTAATATTTGAATCCTCTATTTCTCCATTCATGTTAACTGCAAATGCTCCCAATTCAACCAATTTCAGATTGGCATTTTTCTCATTGGGTTCGGGGTAGCGAACATAAATTTTACGACCTCTTTTCAAACCATCCATTGCTCCTTCCCAAGTACCGCCCTTACTGTCGGACTCCGCCACATAAATTTCTTTAGCCAAGCCATAGATATATGTGTTCCTGGTCATTGCTAAGCCCACATCCCAACCGGCTTTTGGGAAAAATGTACTCAATACTAAAACATCACCATTTACAATCGGCTCATAGTATTTTTTGAAGCCGGACTGGAAGGTTAAGATACCTTGCGGTAAAACAATGATACTCTTTCCATTAGCTTCTATCGTGCTGTCCAACGCCTGTTTGTCAACTCCTTTAGCAAAGCCACTCACTACAACTTTAAATTCTTTTACACTTTTCTTAGCTACATGGTCAGTAAACAATAATGCTTTATCTCCTGCTTTTCTTGAACCTACAATTGCTACAGCATCTTCCTGTAACAAACCTTTTCTGCCTTTGATGTATAGAACTGGAGGTGAACTTTTAATTTTCAAGTTCTCCTTTAAAACCACAGGATAATCGGGAGAATTAATAGGGATAATTTGAAAACCCTCATTTTGCAATTGTTCTGCAATAAATGCCAAGCGTGGCATATCGGTTTTGGTATATTCTAAATCGGCTAGTTCTTTAGCAGTAAAAGCAAATAATTCTGTCCAACTTTTTTGGTCTAGGGAAAAGAAATCAGCCAACGACATTTTATTTTCGTGAATAATTTGAATTAGAAAGCGATTTGTCCTCTCAACAGTCCACTTCGGCAAATGTGCTACCGCAATCCAATATGTTTTATCAATGTATTCGTTCATTTTTATTCTGTTTAAATGTCGCCTCCCACAGTTCTTGCAATTACAAGCGGTGCAATGGTGGTAGCTCCTATGTTTGTCAAATATTGTCCAATCTCCTTAATGGTATAACCGCTGTCAAAGATATCATCAATCAGTAAAATACTTTTTCCTGCAATCTCCTCAGGATTTAGATACACAAACTTATTTTGCACATTGTCCTTTTTGGAAATGCCGCTTTGAAATACTTTTTGTGGAGAAGTGGCGGCTGTTTTTACCAGTTTGTGCGAAATCGGAATATTCAGCGTTCTGGAAATTTTATCTGCAAAGTTCTTAACCAAGTCACCTGATTCCGTAGGCGGAACATAAAGTATCACATCAAATCTCGTGTTTCCGTAATACTTTCGGAATGCTTTTAATGTTAAGCGAAGCAACCAGTCAGGAAAATCCCCACCACCTTCGTATTTTGAATGTCGAAGTGCCGCACCCACGTTGGAAACACCATAATAGGATGCAGCTACACCATTTACGATATTGCTTCGTTGCGTTTCCACTTCCAATATAGGAAAAAATGTTTCCCTAAATTCCTGCAATTGCTGTTTCATGGCTTCTGTAGGCACAACCCTCATATGTTGTCGAGCATCATTATCGCAAACGTTACAAGCTCCCTGCCTTTCATCACCCAGATAATTGCACAGGTACTGCATCCTACAGATCGAAATACCTGTGTATTCAAGCATTTTTTCCAATTCCTGATTCTGAGCATTCCTTAATAATTCAAATGCCGACAAATCCAAAGCAGGTGCATCAGGGTTAAAAAAGTATTTTTTGCTTTTACCTACTATCTGCTCATTGATAATCTTTTGGTCAATCAGGTCGGCAAGGATAACACCCACTTGGGTTTGTTTTAAGTTAGTTGCTTTAATGATTTCGTTCCTGCCTAATAAAGCTTTTTTGGTTACAGCAATCACCCTTTCATACTTTGATACAGCCGGTTTGCTTCCATCAATAAACGCTCTTGGCAACTCAGCGTCTTCATGCAGATTATACAATAGAATAGCAAAAGCCTCCTGCCCATCTCGACCGGCACGACCGATTTCTTGATAGTAGTGAATGGGCGATTGCGGTATTTGAGTGTGGATAATAAACCGAATATCAGGTTTGTCTATTCCCATTCCCAAGGCATTTGTGGAAACTACGCAATCGAATTTATTATGGATAAAATCAGATTCAACACGCATCCGACTTTCTGCATCCAAACGACCGCTGTAAGCGGCCGATTTGAATTTGAGAAATTGTAACCAATTTGAAAAAATATCGGTGTTGGCTTGTGTTCCGGTATACACTATTCCTGTTTATTTCAGTTTGGGTAAATACGCTGCCAACCAAAAGAATTTTTCATCTTCACTTTCAACATGTACCACAAATAGGCGAATATTCGAACGCATCAATTGCCCACGAATGGGAATCAAATCTGTGCCGACTTGTTCGATAATATCTTCCTGCACTCTAGGTGTGGCTGTGGCGGTAGTGGCCAACACCGGAAAATTCTTTGGCAATAAACGAACAAGATTTACAATCCTTCGGTAATTGGGACGGAAGCTTTGCCCCCACATGGAAATACAATGGGCTTCATCAATTACCACCATGGCAATTTTCATTTCCCTTGCTGCTGTTATCCATGCCGCATTCTCCATACGCTCAGGGGCAATATAAAGAATGTCCAACTGATTTTTTTGTGCTTTAGCAATAATGTCAGCATTTTCGGAATCTTCCTGATTCGAGTTAATGGCTTATGCCCGAATGCCCTTATCCTGCATACTCCTCACCTGGTCTCGCATTAAAGCAATCAGCGGAGAAAATACAATCGTTACACCATCCAACTGGGTGGAGGGAAACTGAAAGCAAAGTGATTTTCCAAACCCGGTTTTTTCAATAAACAGTACACGTCTGCCTGCAAGTAAGTTTTCAATCACTTGCCATTGCAAATCGTGAAACTGCATGAAACCAAACAGTCTTTGAAGTTGTATTTCGGCTTGTTGTCTGTTCATATGTCAATCGCTATTTGTTCAATGAGGTTATCTTCTGATTATTCCCAAGACATGCTTACTTATTATGCAGTAAAGTACTGGGATTGATAACAGGTAACATGAAATTTTGCAACGCTGTTCCTTGCAACCTCGTTATTAGAATACCACGTGCCGTTGAATATGTAAGTGACGATATTGCATTAGCTAAAGCAGGATCTAATTCTATTAATTTTTTATCATCCAATTTGGCTAATTCATTTAGGTTTTCAATTCGATAAATAAACACTAAATGAAAATTACCGCTTGCTTGATTATTGTTATTTGCTTTACTAACAGTTTCAATGTTGATAGTAAAATCTGCTTTGATGAGTTTATCATCGAGATTAAACCCTAACTGTAATGAATTTTCAAGATTAAACCCTTGAACTTCGTTTGTATCAAAATCTTCAGGTACATCTACCTGACCTTTTACCATTTTAAAATCGACAATGGTGATTTTCTCGGGTTGAAAACTATTTTGGCTATCCAACATTACTTGCAATTTTTGTTTTTTCTACAGGTTTCCATTCCACTATTTTGGGGTTTTTAACCGCTTCACTTTTTTTATAAACCACAAATGTTTTTACGCTTCGGCTATACCCATGAATAAAATTAGGCTGTTGTTTTCTTTTGGGAACTTCCAATAATGGCTCACCCAATTCAGCCGATAATTTAGCGAGTGAACGCAAGGTGAAATTATGATCGCCACTGAGCCACTTTGAAATTTCAGATGGTTTCTTTTCCAGTTTATTGGCTAATTCACTCTTGCTCATTTTCTGTTCGCGCAACAGTTGATTGATGCGAACCACCAGATCAGCATACCAATCTACAAAGATTTCTACATCTTTGGGTGTGCTTTTTAGCAATCTATCTACGGTTTTGCTTCTCATTGTCTTATAGTATTATTTCTGTTGTTCCGTCAAAGTTTTGCAAGTATCTCCCGTCATCAGATATTTCAATCATTTCTGATTGTAATGCATCTTCAATTTTCTTGATAAAAGTTTGTGCTTCGTAAAACTTCATACTTAAATTTTTACTGTCCTGTGTTGCTTGCGATTCCTTAATCCCACCGTTGAAAAGAATAACAATGTTTTCATTTACCCGATAACAAAATAGGCGCAATGGAAAATTGATACCTAAGTCTTTTATTTCTTCTACCCATTTTTTAGGTTTTGGTGGCAATTCTTGTGCACTATTTACCATTCTGTCAAAAAAATCATTGGTTGCTCCATATCTATTACCAATGCTTTCAGTTATCAATCGAAACAACTGTAATGCCTTTTCCTCCAGTTTATGCTCAGGCACGGCATAGGTATCAAAAAACCTGTCCGTTTCAGATGCCGCATTGTCATTATCTGTAACCCACCTAACGGTATAGAATGTGCAAATGCTTCCTTCATCGTACCATATTTCGAGTGCAAAGTTATTCATTTATAATTGAATTAAACAAATTTCTTTTAACTTTTAAGTTAAATCCTTTGAAATTTTATAATAATCTGAGTTAAAAAGCCATATAAGATGTTTAATTAGCGGTTTTTTAGCACGATAAATGCGCCATAAACTAACTATATCAAAGAAATTAGACCTAATCATCACCAATGACGCTATCATAACTCATACTATCCTCGTCAAAATCCTCTTCGTGTCTATCCGGAAACATCATATCCAAGGCGTCCTCTTCATCTATAATATCAAACTCATTTTTGGTTTCAGCAATTTGTTTTAGAAGGTCTTGCAGGGCTGGTAATTCAGTTGGCAAAGCATAATCTAATGCTTCAACCATTTTTTCTTCCAACGTAATTAAATCATCTTCAGCATCGAAATTATCTTGTTCTAGCTGTTCATAGATTCGTTTAAACTCTTCATTGAAATGGGTTATTTTACTCATAGTGTTATTAATTGGTGATAGTAAATGATACCACAATAAAAGCGGTGAATGATAAAGTTAGGAATTTTATTAACTTGAAACTGCATATTGTGAAATTGTTTGAAAGTAAACTGGTTATGAAGTTGAATTTTGATAGTTACAAGTAAATTATTTTTAAAATTTTAGTAGGTTTATTCAATTAATTACATACTGATCGATCATTTCATTCAATTAATTTCTTTAGTTCAACTAATGGATTCTTACAAGATTCATTTACTTTTTCCCATAAATCAACATTCTTACTACGAAAATCACTCTTTAAGTTATAAATAAATTTCTCTTCGTCTTTAAAAAGCCTAGAACTATTTACTTGCCCGTACTCAATTATAAAATTTCCACATTGCCAAATACCTTCGGGTTTTATGAGCAATGAATAAAAAATAAGCTTCTCTTTAATGTTTAAACCTGCTTTTAGAGCTAAATGTGAATCTCTTATTTCTTGTAGATGATTATATATAAAATTCTGATTTAGTTCGACTAAATGTTCTATCAAGGATTTTTCAAAAAGTACTCCAATTAGATTTTTAAATTCACTTTTTCTAATGTTACGCTTCCAATCAGAAAAATCATATTTACCGCCATTCGAATATCCATTTGATATGTAAAAATCACCATAATGTAAAAGTACTGTATTTAATGTAGCAGAATCTGAGGGCAACTTTGAACATGCAGGAAATAATCCTTCAAAGGAATCTCTTATGTCTTTTAATTTTTGAACTGTTACCGAATCATTCAAGTCAACTAAATGTGTAATATTTATATTGCCAACATCACTACCATCAAAATTTAGTGGGTGATCTTCTATTTGCCAGATTAATTCCTCGATTTCCAAGAGATCTTTATTAAGTAATCTATTGTTTAAGAGATTATTCTTTTCGTCTTCTTCTTTCGTTCTGAATTTTGAATCAGTTTCTTCTTCTGGATTATCAACTTGGTCTGATCCTAATTCATTGTTCATTGTACCCCAAACACCATTAATAATTATCAAATCAACGGTTTTCTTTAAAGTTGAAACAGATCTGTTAAAGTTGTTTTTTCGAATATAAAAAAACCTCAGTAATCGATATAATTCATCAGTTTTGAGAAGTTTATTCTCATGTTTTGACTCAGTGATATAATATAGCCAAGACCAAATAAATACCATTCTATTTCGCTCGGTCGATTTATTCTTGTCTTTATAATCAGCAAACCAATCGGTTTGACTGTTGTTGAAAATTTCCCAGATTGATTTTAAACAACTATCAATCCATCCCGTGTAGGTATAATTCTGTTCAAATTCAGCTCGACTTTCGTGCAGAAATTTTAATGCTTCGAAATATTCTTCAACCTTTTCTAATGTGAGCAAAGAATTAATTTCCTTTTCTGTACTTACACCTTGCTTATCCTTTAAATAATATTCCAAGCCTGCTATACAAGAAAGAAAACCATTAAATCCTTTATCAGCACTTGGGTTTGGATCGTTTTTATCTCTATTTTTCCAAAAAAATTGTTGCCACTCCTCCCATTTTTTTCCCCATTCATATATTTCGGAACCGCCAACCATTAATGCTGCTTTCGTTATTTCATTATCAGCCAACTCCTCGCCGCGAGCATTCATGGTGATATAAAGCTCTTCTCCCTGGGAGGTAGCCTCAGTTTTAAAATGCCAAAAGACGATGTAATTGATTAAATGGTTATAATATCTGGTATTATCAGAAAATACTACTTGAATTAAACCTAAGGCCTTACGAATGGATTTGATACTTACATCATTTTGGTAATCTTTCAAAAACCAAGTCTGTTTATCAATATTTTGTAGCTGTTCAACTGTATTAACTTTTTCAACTAACTCGAGCATGAATCGCTTGGTCAAATCTCTCACTCTAAAATCAAAGGACATTCTGATTTTTTCCTCAAAACGAATCAATGTCAGAAATTCGTCCTTCCTGTTTTTTCCATCTGCTCGAGTTTCTTTTAAGGCACAGTAAAATAGCAATAGAAATAAGGTGGTGAATCTTTGTTGACCATCAATTAAGTTTTCATCTAAAAATCGGTCGTGTTCAATTTTTACATAATCAGGTTTGTACGAATATAAAAAACCAATGTTTATTTTATTTTCAGATGAAGGAAGGTTGCATTCACTACAACAAACACCAATTTTACATTTTAAATCGTTCAAAAATTTCACGATTACCTTTTCATTCTCTCCCCAAACATATTCACGCTGTATTTCCGGAACAATAAAATTGTTTTGCGACAATAGGGTTAAAAGATTCTCTTCCTTTAAGTATGCAGATGTTTTCTTACTCATGGCTAAGGTCTTTTTGTTGTTTTCTAAAAAATGCGAACAAAGTATCATGAATTTTATCTGCGTTCGCAGTGATATCTTGCATTGTCCAATTATTTAAATCTTGATTTTCTGTTTGTTTTACAAACACCTTCATTGTATGCTGCCTTACATATCTACCATTTTCAGTATTGTTAATAACGCAGATTCGTTTATCAGAATAGTAATCGTTTCCAAAGCCACGGTTTATGCTCATATGTAACAAGACAAGATTCCCAATTGAGTTGATTGGCCTTTTCTGGTGTATTTCGTTTTTTAATTCGTTTAATTTTTCGTTCCTCTGTTCCTCTGTTAATTCTTCCCAGTTAGTTGTGCCAATTCCCCATTTTATAATTCTATCACCCCCATATCCTTCATTGATTTTTGACAAATATTCCTCAATAATATTCATTGGGTCTGCCAGATCCTTAAACTTTTTCTCGGTGATATCTTGTGGCGTAGCAGGATAAATATGTTCTTCGTCTTCTTTCTGATTTTTAAAATAAGCTGGCTTTAAAAACGGCAGAGGGACTCCCTTATCTTTCTCTTTTGAATGTTCAATAATATCAAGCAGTAGAAGAATTTTTTGAAGCTCTGGTATTCCTTTCCAATACGTTGGACTCTCCGAATTGTAATCTTTGATCTTATTGAGCCAAAAAATCATCCCAGATTCTGCTTCATCGCCATTTTTAGGCTCATTTCCAAAAATAGCTTTCTTTATTTCTCCTATCAGAAAATCAACAAATTCACTTCGAGTAATTGCTGTTTTATTCCATTGCTCCCATACTTTCGAGAAGGTTAAGGTTTTGGATTTTAAAGAAAACAAAAAACCAAGTAAATGATAGATCTCTCTATCTTCAAACCAATCCTTTAAGGTTCTATTTAGCGTTATAATTGAATTATAAAGACTTAAAGCATCCGTGTTTTGAGTTTCAAATGATGATAGTCGAACACTTTTCTCTTGGCTTGTTTCTGCCCATAGTTTATAAAGTAGGTTTATCGGATGTTTGTCTTGTTGAAACTTAATGGTTTCTTTTTCGCCTGTATCAATAGTTGTAAATGCTGAAAAATAATTAGCAACTTCATGCTTACTCCACCATGCATTTATTTCATCTAATTCCCAACCAATTCTCACTCTTCGTTCATTTAAACGAACTACTGTTTTTATTTCGGAAGAGTCAAATTCGTCCATTTCCTGTTTTGCAACTCGGGTAATTAAAATGGCACGAACAAGGTCTGAACCGTCTAAATGAACCCTGCTGGCGTTAAGATTCATAAACAACTCCTGCTCCTCGATTCCAGTGATTCGGTTTACGATCAACTTTACATTTTTGAGTAGTTTTTCTTTGTATGACTCTTTATCTATGCCTTTAGGTTCATTTGCCTTTTGAATAAACCAATTATTCATACATCGAAGAGCGGTGTACATAAAAAAAACATCCTGATAGTCGAAGTCTTCATCATTTATGAAATATTCGAAAGATGGGCTTTTAAGAATACTCTGGATAAAATCATGCTCATTGGATATTACTTTTTGAAGAAAGATATTGGAAGGTCCCCTTACAGCATAGTTTATTTTGTTTTTTACAAGTGAAGTTTCATTAAAATAGGAAAGCAATAGGGTAAGTGTTGTGAGTCTTTGTTGGCCATCAACAACATTTAAATTTTCTCCTTTCTCAACTAGTGTTATATTTTGTAAGCAATAAAATAAGTCATCATCCCCATTAGTCTCAAACTCATGGATGTCGTTTAGCAACTGTTCAACCTGTTGTTCTGTCCATTTATAACCACGTTGATATTCTGGAATATTATAAACCTGACCACTGCTTAAATAGTCTTTGAATACCCGTTCTACATTGTAAAGTAACTCTGCCATAATTTTTACACTTCTATTTGTCCGTTCATTAATTTAGGTAATAAAATATCCCGTGCCTCTCGCAGTTTGGTGTTTTGTTCGCCAAGTGTGCTGATTAAAGTAAAAATGGGTTTTACCTTTTCAGTAAATGCTTTTAGTTCGGTTTCTTTTGGAATGGTGATTTTTTGTTCACCGATAAATTCCTCAAAACCATAGTTCACAATATTGCTTGCACTGTGTTTTTCGTATTGGGCAATAACTCCGTTTTCGTGACTTGCTAATAAATACAAGTAGAAAAACTCAGATGTTACATTTTCATTAGGTCGTAGCATTTTACAGAAGCTGGCACACATTACAGGTTTGCCAAATTGCTGCAACATTTTTTCAGTGACTAAAATGCTTCTTCCCACTGGTTGCCCTTTGCTTCCTCCTGAAACTTCAAATACAATATCACCTACTTGCATATTGCGAGAAGCAAGGTTTGATTCTTTGTGGTAGCGAAACGGAACATTTTTTACTTCTCCTTTTTTTGCATCAGGAATGTCAGTTCCCCGTATTACAAAGGCAGGTTCGGTGAAACCTTCTTTGTAATCTTCTTCGCCCCAACCGCCACCAATGTAAAAGGCAAGACAGACTTTTATATATTCTTCCCGTTTTGTTTTGGAATAACTCATTTCCTGCATCAACTCTTTGTAATGCAGTTGAGCCTTCTCCTCCAACAACTTTATCCGCTTCAAATTATTCTCTATCAAATCATCATAAGCTGATAAAATAGAGGCGATGCGGCGTTGGGTGGGAAGTGGAGGGAGATTGATTTTAGATTCCCTGAGAATTGTTGTATTGATATTCTGTATTGCAGCACCATATGCTCTTCCTAAAAATTCATCCTGCATTGTGAGCAAATAATAGTAAAGAAATTCCTTATCAATCCCTCTAAAATTATTTACATATAACCAACCATCGTGAATACAACCTTCAACACCAAGAAACTTTATTTGACCTAATGAAACCCCGCTAGTAGCTATTATTAATGCGCCAGGTTGTAATCTTCGGCTAAATGAAGCCCCAAACTCGTTCACTACTTCTTTTGTTTGGTAAATGTATTTTCCAGATGCCGTTGCATCAGCAATCTTTATCCACGGAATTGTTCCTTCCACAAAATATGCAGGGTTGTCAATTGGTCTTGGCGACGAACCTCTTCCTACATCACAAATACTCCCTATTTCAACTTTCTCCCACATCATATCGCCAACTCTTTATAATTATCCGCAATGCTTTTCGCCAAAGCCATCGCCTCTTCATTCAGTCCTGCCAACTCAATATGAATTTCATTCAGGTGTTCTTCATAGTCTATATCATCTTCGGTGCTAGTATCTACGCCCACATACCGGCCGGGGCTTAAGCTCCAATCTTTGGCGGCAATTTCATCTTGGGTAACTACTTTGCACAGTCCTTCCACATCAGTATAAAAACCTTCGGGAAAACGGCTACTGAGCCAATGCGCTTGTTTGTAGAAATAGTCGGTTTCGTGCAACAGGCCCGGTTCTTCTTCGTCGGGATTGCCGCTGAGTTGAAGTTGTAAGGCTTTTAGTTCGTCGAGTTGTTCCTTAATATTTAAGGCTTTCCAATCTTTGTTTTTGTTCAGTTGGTATTCCTTAACGGCAGTGCCTATGGCATCGAGGCATTGTTTAATTAGTTTGTCTTGCGGTTTGCGTAAGGCTTTGCAAATATGAGCAATGCTTTCTAACATGCCACTATCGGCCTTGGCTTGTTTCGCTTCGGTAATGAGCTGTTGTTGCAGGTTGTAAATACTGGCTGTTTCTTCCGTATTCAAAATTTCGTCAAAAAGCGTAGCCCCTTCATTTTCCAGAGCATATTGTAAAGCAAAATCGCGCAGCAAGGAAAATACATGCTGTAATTGTTGTTGCAAGTTTGCGGTTACCTTGGCTGTTTCAATAGCCGTATCGGATGCCGTAGTTAAATATTGGTGTACTGTGTTGTGAAACTTTTGGGTATTGCCCCGGTATAGGTTAACAATGCAAATTAGGTTTTGTAATTGTTCGGGACTAAAATCGTTCACCTTGCTGGTTACTTTGCGGTATATTTTTCGGGCATCCAACATCAATACCTTGTCTTTTTTGACTTCATCCTTTTCTTTGGCTTTATCGTAAAACCACAAGGTACAAGGCAAGGAACGGGTATAGAAGAAGTTATTGCCAATGGCCATCATTACATCTACAGCACCGGTTTTCACTAATTTCTCGCGTATTTCTTTTTCGCTGTGGCCGGCATCGCTAGCAGAGGAGGCCATTACAAAACCTGCGCGACCTTTGGGTTTTAGGTAATTATAGAAATACTGAATCCACAAATAATTGGCATTGTCGTTTTTGGGCAAGTTCACTTTGCCGTCTAACATCAAACGTAGGTCTTTCTTAACGGCATCCTTGGCTTTATCCACTCCATCCACATTGAAGGGTGGGTTTGCCATCACAAAATCGGCACCGCCAAGTAAATTGTGTTTGTCTTCGTAAAAGGTATTGCCTTCAATAATTTTTCCTTCCAAGCCATGTACCGCCAAATTCATTTTGGCCAACTTGGTATTTAAATCGGCTTTTTCTTGTCCATAAAAGGTTACTTTTTCGGCCGGATTAAGTCCCTCACTTTCAATGAAATAACCGGTTTGCACAAACATACCGGCAGAACCACAAGCTGGATCGAATACAATTCCGTGATCGGGCTCTATGATATTCACTATGGTTTGCACCAAACTCATCGGGGTGAAGAATTCGCCACCTTCCTGAGCACCCGTCATAGCAAACTTATTAAGGAAGAATTCATAAATCTTCCCAAACAAATCGCCTTCTGCTTTTTGTAATACTTCTTTATTGAAAATGCGGAGCAATTCACGTAAGAGGTCTTTACTGAACAGGGAGAAGTTCTTGGGCAATACACCTTTAAGGTTATCGTATTCATCTTCAATCTGCTTCATGGCATTGTCGATGGCTTCACCAATATCGGCGCTTTCAGGCAAGGCCACTAAATAGTCGAAGCGCGATTTATCGGGCAAATACATCGCATTCCGTTCTTCGAAATCCTTTTTTGTTACCGAACGTTTACCTCGTTGTGGGTGAACGGGCAGGTCTTTTTCTATGTCAACATTAACTTTCAGAAAGCGGTTATAGGCATGGCGTAGGAAAATGAGTCCCAATACCGGCATGGAATATTCCGAAGCGGTTAGTTTACTATTGGCTCTCAGTTGATCGGCAGCTCGCCACAGTTCTGCCTCTAATTTTCGCAGTTGTTTTCCTTGCATGATGATTCGTTATATCTTTTATCAATCCAATAATTCAATCCGTATTGTCATTTAATTCTACAACATAACGCAAAACTAATTTTAATATGTTGTTTACTTATTCAAATATAATTCAAGAATTGAATGAATTTTTTTATTAAGAAAAAAAATGCTCATTCGTATATCAAGGTGGGGCTTGTTTGAAGCAAAATAAATTACCAACGAATGATACTTAAACAGTTCAATATACTTCCACCGCTGAGCGGCTGCCGTGCCCGGCGGGCTTGGTGCCGAGAGGAACGATTCGGCACCGCAGCGAAGCGGAGCCCAGAGGGGACGGATAATAGATGAAGATTGTTCCTTCGACAACAGCCCAAAAAATCAGCGCGAGTGCAAAAAATCAGTGCGAGTGCGAGATAACAGCGCGAAGGCAGGAAAATAAGCGCGAAGTGGATGATTCACTAAAAATCAAACACATGCTCTACGAACACATGCTCATTGTTCAATTGCTTGAGCAAGGTGCATAATTGCGGTACGGGTGTGGCTAAGGCCAAACGCTTCATGCTTGGGTTTGAGGCCACCGGTTGCGTGAACACGGTTTGCACTTGTGGGTAAGTAGCATTGTGCGCCGCCGGCACTAACACCGTGAGCAATATAGCCGAATTATTGCCCGCAATTTCTTTGAATGAACGTCCGCTTTGTGCCACCCCTAAGGCTGCCGCCGCAAAGCGATCGTAACGCGGTAAGGCTTGCACACTGTCGTTATCTAATACCACCGCCGTGGTAGGCAAGGCCACCTCGTACATTTGTTGTGTGCCCAAACCAATTAATTTTCCGTAACCCATCTTCACCAACAACTCGGACGTTAAAATATAACGGCGCTCCAATTTTCGAAAGGCATGTTCACCTAATAAAGAGGTGTTCGTCCATAAGTCCTTGAACTGTTCCGTAAAATTATATTCATACCAAGGACGGTCTTTAATAAAATCGACATACGATTGGGTGAACTTCGCATTGAAACGATCTTCTTCCGTTAAGGGTGTTTCCGTATCGGTGAGGCGACCAACAACGGTTTCATACCCGGCCTTGATGGCGTACTCAACCGTAGCACTTACGCCTATCACCCAAATCATAAAATGATAACCCGTGTTCACCGGAAAATTATCCTTGATTTGATTATTGACGATATTGTAGCTCTGCCATATTTGCGCAATATGACTTACAAAAGGAAACGAGGTGGCCGTATGCGTTTGAAAATAATGGGCTTGTTCTTCGGGACTAAACACCAAGAACCATTCGGGGAAAGTTAAAAATGTTTGGTCGGCCGGACGAATATCGGCCTTGGGTGTTTTCGGATTCGGCATGGTTTGCAACCACGCTTTTGGAATCACTAACCCTTCGCCGGCGGCCAAGGTACTCGGCTCTCGTTTCTTGAACTTAAAAATGACCAAGGCCAAAACCAAGGAACAAGCGGTAAGCCAAAATAATCGTTGCATGGTTTATAATTTGGTAAAGGCTATTAAGGTATTATCGGAAGGATCATTGTCTTGCAAAATACGTTGCCCCGCATCGTGAAAGCCATAGCTACTTACTAATTCACTCCAAGCTTCAATTGACTTGAACGATTTGAATTCCGTTTGATCTACTTCCCAAGTAACATTCAATCCCAAATTAAACACCGTATG
Source organism: Chitinophagaceae bacterium (assembly GCA_051006655.1). Lineage (GTDB taxonomy): Bacteria > Bacteroidota > Bacteroidia > Chitinophagales > Chitinophagaceae > OLB11. The sequence goes on along the minus strand of JBPCSZ010000078.1, from coordinate 6,002 downwards.
CACTAAAGAAACAAAGGTGGCCATTTCGGGCGTCTTCACATCGTGGTCGCGCATTATAAACAAGCCACCCGGACGCAATACCCGATGAATGGATTGGATATAGCCCCCTAATAATTCGTGCGGACAATGATGCAAACCAATGTGACAGGTTACTAAATCGAGACTGCTATCGGCTATTTCATTTTCATCAATCAACTGATAGGTTAAGGGTAAAAAGCGACCAATTTTACTAAATTGTCCGCGTTCAAAAATATCGGCAATGCTATTGTTCGGCGCATAATCGTTACTCAAAATAAGGTCGCCGGATAGGCTGATATGTTTACGCAATTCCGAAATATACCGACCCGTTGAGCCAATTTCGAAATAGCCATTAATTTGTTTTTTATTGCCCAACAATTGCAATACTTGGCGCGCCATTTCTTTCTTCTGTTTGCGAAGCGATGGCAAGGACAAGGTCAGTTCCGACAAGAAGGGTTTGATTTTAGGCAAGTCCGCTTGAACCGCTTTATAAATAACTTCGTCGGTGTTGTGCGATTTTGAATGCGTATCAATCAGTTGATGAAATTTATCTTCCGGATATAAATGAAAAATAACTTCTAAGAAGCGATAAAATTTTTCGCTCCAAACGGGGTTTGAAAAAACAGATTTGAATTCGGATGTCATAAGGTTTCAGGTTTATAATATGTATCCCACAATACATGTCTAAATTTAAACGTGGGGTCTAATTGTTTTTTAAGGGCGAACAATTCTTTGGCGCGCGGATACGCTTGGTGAAATTGTGCTTCGGTAGCATGGGCTTGGTAGGGAATGTAATAACATCCTTGAACCGACAACACCGCATCTATCATTTCGCGAGTCCAAATACCTACCTTGTTTTTATCGGCATCGGTGGTGCCTTGTTTATACCATACTACAAACGCAAAAACTTCCTCTTTAGCCCAAGCCAATAAAGAACCGCTATCGGGTTTGGCATGGCGAATGGAAACATTAATCACATTCACATGGTGCCGTGTAAAAATCTCGGCCATCAAAGGTGCGAAGGCATCGAATTGTTGCACAGGCACAAAATATTCTTGCAATACATAAGTACTTTCTTTGCGCGATTCGGGTTCTAATTCCAACACATCGTAACCGGCTTCGTAATTGCGCCAATGAATGCGTTTACGGCCAAACACAATCGGGTCGATGATGTATTCACGACGCCATTTTCCAAAACGACTTTTACTGAAGGCGCCAATAAAATAACGCTCAATAGGATAAGCCGCAGCCAAAGGCATCAAGCGGGTTTTCACCGTGGGCTTCTCGGTAGTTTTCGTCCAACTCACCGCCCGCACGTTTTTGTATAATGGCGGATAAATATCACCGTTATGAAAAACCACATCGGGGTTGGAACGGATTTTATCAAAGAAATATAACTTATACGCTTCGCGGGACATTTTAATATGACTGCGTTTGACGGCCACATTATCGGTCAATGCCAATTCCACATTCACTATAACCGCAATGGCATTATAACAACCAACACAAGCAAAAAATAATTCGGGTTGAATAGTTGGCGAGGTATGCACCAATTCGCCGTTGGCTAAAATAACATCGAGCGCATTAACCGATAAAATCAATGGCCCCAAGCCAATATAACGACCGTGACAATTCACACTCAAAGAACCGCCCACCGTAAAATTGGCGTAGGTCTGCATAATTTGAATACTCAAATTGTGTGCATCAATATGATGTTGAATATCGCACCAACGAATACCGGCTTGCACCTTAATGGTTTTCTGTACGGCTGAAAATTCGAGTACACGGTTCAACTGCCGCATATCCACATGCAAACCATGTGGCGTAGCGGTTTGTCCACCCATACTAAACCGCCCACCCCCAATACAAATCGGCCGTTCACTGGTTTTAATAATGTCTACCAATTCCGCTTCGGTTTTCGGTAACACCACCCGATTCACAATCACCGGATTCAATTGCGTTACATCGTTCACAATGCGTTCCTCGGTATTCAAATGCGGTATTTTTTCAGCGTCCGGATTTTTATAATAATCGGGGGCCGAATTGGGCACAGCCCCGAAGCGGTTAGCACTTAAACTTCCGCGCTTAAAACCTAAAGCATAAATTAAAACGATGGGACCCAACACGGGTATGAAAACCAAACTTAACCAAGCGCCCGACACATTCATATCGTGCAAACGCTTGACACCCGTGGCATATAAAGCCCAAAACAAAAAAGGATAAACTACCCAAGTGGCCTCCACCGAAACCAAGGATTGTAAGGTTTGGTACAATACATAAAAGCTAGACCAAATAAATACGGAAGCCACCCAATACGTTAAGCGATTGATTCGCCCTCGGGAGGTAAACAATAAATAACTAACCGGGAGCTTATCTTTTAACGCCATACCTATTTTTTATTCCTATACTCGAAGGGCATAAATCCCCACATTAAACCGTTCAAAAATAGTCGATTTTGTCTTAACCACTTGTCGGCATAGATCATTGACCATAATAAAACGACGAATAACCGTATTTTGGGGCTGTCATCGATTAATTCTTCTTCATCTATTTTCGGGCTACTCCGGGCTCCGCTTCGCTTCGGCAAGCCATCGCGTCCGCGTTCGCTTCCGCACTGCCTTGCTTCCCCTGCATATCCCGCAGCCTTTGATCGATGTGCTTTCATCGGCAGTATAAACATGGTAGTGAAAACAAAAACAGTAAACAGTTTCAGAGAACTGCGAACAGGTAATACACCATCATCAATCTAGGTTCGGCCTGAGAAAAATAGCGTGAAGAAAATGACGATTTTTATCGTAGAAATAAAAACATAATTAACCCGATGAAAGAAGCAAAGCCGCTTGGTTCTATCTACCGAAGTTGAATAAAACGATGCCGATGCATAGCTTTTTTATTTCCGATAAAAATTGGCATTTTTAGCTATTTTTCGAAAGCCGAAGTTTTTTGCTCCACTTTTTTTAAAAAAAGTGGAACGAAGTCTGTAAGCAGTGACAGCAGAACAGAGAACAGTGCTTGAGGAGGGTGGTTTCCCCGCAACGTTCCTGCAACTAACATTTATTCCTACTCAAACTTTCATGGCAGGTAACGATGCGGAGAAGATGATGGTGTAGGTTTATTTCCCCGCATCGTCTCTCGCCAATAACCTGTCCAAAAACAATTAATTTAAGTCGCGAGGACATTGCGGCAAAAATGCGTTACATCAATTTCGTTGCTACCAAAGCATACGTCATCGGAATTTTATTCCCTAAATGGGCAATACGAAATTTACCCGGTTCATCTTCCACCACCTCATTGAAACAAGCATAAGGCGAATAATCGTATTCGTGGAATTGTTGGATGCTTAAGTCTTGATGTAATAAGGCCGTCAACAATTCAGCCATGCTATGATTCCAACTGATGGTGGTATGTTCTTCGGTCGATTGTTTGTCGGCATAGGTACCCGTTTCGGTTTCAATAATGGGTTCCGCTTTGAAATACGGGTATTGCACATACTTAAAATGATTATCGAACATCCAAACCACCGGATGAAAATCGACCATGATGAATTGGCCACCCGGCTTTAAAAACGTACTTACCACCTTCGCCCACCGATCTAAATCGGGCAACCAGCCAATGGTACCATACGAAGTAAACACTATATCGAATGGTTCATTCAAGTGATTAGGCAAATCGTAAATAGTACACTCAATAAAACGCACCTCAGTGTTTAAGGATTGGTTGATTGCTCGGGCTTGCTCGATGGCTTTATTAGAAAAATCGACACCGGTGACGCGCGCGCCCATGCGGGCCAGGGAAATCGAGTCTTGACCAAAGTGACATTGCAAATGCAATATCGACTTACCATTTATATCGCCTAATAAACCCAGTTCAATCGCCTTCAACGACGATTGTCCGGACATAAACCCGGGCATGTCGTAAAATGCCGATTCAACGTGAATAGCGGTTTTATTATCCCATGCGGCGCGGTTCATGGCAATGTAGTTTTCTTCTGCAGACATGCATCAATATTACACCGAATTTGTTGGACGATGATACTTCCGACGATGAGGGGCTGCCGTGCCTGTAGGGCTTGGTGCGTGGCCGGAGCGAAGCGGAGGACACCACCGAAGCGAAGCGGAGCCCGGAAGGGACGGATATTGGCCGAAGAAAGTGCTTCTGCCGACAGCCCCAAAAGACTTACATTGAAAACAATTGCGCGGTTAATTCTTTCAGCAAATGTTGCCCGGTGTATTGTTGATTTACCCCGATGGCTTTTAAATTATACTCGTGCAAACATTCCAAAATTTTGATGGTTTTGGGTAAGGTATAATGCCGCGCGGGACCATGATAATCGTTCAGGGCAAAGGGCGGAATTTGCATGGCCGTGGTGCGTTCGCTGCCTTGCAAATGCGCACTGTAATGATACAGATATATTTTTCGGAACTCGCTGTAAAGCATACCGAGCACCATAATAATATTCCCCGATTTGGGATTGGTAATGAAGTACTGCGCTACTTTGAAAGCCTTTTCAACATCGCCGTTGAGGACGGCCTTGGCATATTCGAAGCCATTGTATTCTTTACTTACACCAATGTATTTTTCAATTTTATCGGCACTAATTTCACGATCGTTCTCGTTTAAATTCAGCGCGAGTTTTCCTAATTCGTTGGCAATTTTTTGAAGGTCGTTGCCTAAGTACTCGCAAATGAGTTGGGCATTTTGCGGGCTCAACTGCCATTGGTGATTTTTGGCATGTTCCATTACCCAATCGGGCAATTTATATTCTTTAATTTTATCGAAGGTTAAGGCTACGGCCCCGTGTTTTTGGGCTTCCTTTACCAAATTTTTTCGCTTATCGAATTTGCCATATTTGAAGCCAATCACCAAGGTGGTGGTGGGCGATGGATTTTTACAATAAGCTTCCAATTCATACAAAACGGCCGGTTTCATTTGGGCGGCCTCTTTGATGAGTACCAATTTACGTTGGGCCATAACCGGGTAGGCGCGGCATTCATTCACCACTTGCACACTGCTTTGAATATCCTTGCCGTATAAAATGCTCAAGTTAAAATCGCGTTCGTGGTGCTGAAGCAAATGGGCTTCAAAAGCGTCGCAAATTTGATCGATAAAATAAGGTTCTTCGCCATCGAACAGATACACGGGTGCAACTTCTCCTTTTTTAATCGAGCGAATAATATCGTTTATTTCTTTCATGCCGTTGTAAACTTACGTTGTTTATGTCTTCCATGCCGAATCCCATTAAACGCATCAATACGCGTGCCACGGCCAATACATCTTTTTCGCAGTATTCAGCAATACGGGGCAAATCGCGCTCCTGCCAATACACGCGGGCAACATCGTGGCCGGCCATGTTTTGCTTCGGACTCTCCAAACCCAGGAGCGTACAAAGCAAATCGATGGAAACATAGTTTTTGTATTCGCCGAATTTCCACAATTGCAGGGTGTCCACCAAGGGGTTATCCCAGGGTTTCAAGGTTTGTAATTGAGCCAAGAGCGGGTGTAAAGGAACTTGCTGTATGAAAGAACGTCGGCAAATATACGGTATGTCGAATTCCCTGATATTGTGTCCGGCCAACTGTTGTGGGTTCATCTTGTTCAAAAAAGCGAAGAAAGCGGTGAGGATATCGTGTTCAGTCCCCGTAAAGGAAGAAACATGCAGTACATAGGTTTTTGCCTGTTTACGCATATAGCCGGCGCTGATACAAACAATCTTCCCGAATTCGGCGTATATGCCGGCCCTTTCCCAGGTTATGGCCTCCTGCGCTTGTCCGTCGGTGAATTTCTGACTCGACTTTCGGGCCCAATGTTGTTGCATGGGTTCAGACAGTTGGTCGAAATCGGGCAAAACAGGCACGGTTTCAACATCGAGGATAATTAAGCGGTTCCAATGTACCATAATGAACGATTTAGATAAAAAAAAGCAAATACGCGGTGGAACACTTGTAGAAACCATAGGGGGCTAGTTACCTTTGTCTCCTTAATTC
>JBPCSZ010000077.1:0-4963 GCA_051006655.1 Chitinophagaceae bacterium | reverse complement strand
CCTTTCAACACCAAAGGCGTTTGGTTTACAATAGCAAATGGCGAAGGATAAACCGGCACTAAATCGTCGTTATAAATCACAAAACTGCGCGATAAACTGTTGTTTATTTCCGACAGTTCTGAACAAATACCTTCTTGATCGATCACCACTTGAATGGTATTCACGCCCAAGGCTTTTTCGCCCAAGGTGGCCACTTTAAATCGGAATGTATCGCTATATACAATACCGGGCACTTTCAAATTCAACAACAATTGCTCTGTTTGTTGTGGGGTAATTCGGCGGGCCACCAAGGTGACAGAATCTTTCACATAACGCCCTAAATTATGCACCACCAATTGCACATCGAACGAATCGAGGGCTGAGGTAATATTGAGCGCATTGAATTGAATGGCATCCGATTCAAGGGCATAATCGGGTAAGGCGGTATTGAAAGCGGCCGAAGCGGGATCGCCATTTAATACAATTTGTTCGGTATGTAAACGAACCACGGGGTCGGCGCCTAAAACAGGATCGTTCATGATGCGATTCACCGTTTTATTCATTTGTTCCCCCAAGGGTTTTCCGTAATCGTAAACGCCCATTTGTCCGTATAAGGAATCGGTATAAATAGCCAAGGAACCCGTTAAGCCGGTACCCACACTAGCAACAAAAGCCATAGCCCCTGAATTGGGAGCCAACACAAAACGTTCACCTAACGATTTTTGTCCAGTTAACTCAAACATATTTCCGGCCCCGCAACCATTGGCAATGAATACCGGGTATTTGCCTGTATTGGTATAATTCTCCGGAAAATCTAAATTATAATCCATACCCGACGCTGAACTATGTCCAAAGAACTGAATCAACCCCAAACCACTGTTCACCAAGGTATCAATCACCTTGCTGTTCACATCTTCCACACTCGAGGTGGTTCCTTTTTTAATGGTGCTTACATTCGCACCAAAACTGGATTGCTTTAGTAATAACTCCTGATGAGCGAGTGAACTTACAATGGGTTGTTGTTGCACCGCATCGGATGCCCCGGCAATATGCAAAACTTTTTTACGCCACAACATATCGCTGCTATTGGTCGATATATTGGCGAGGGTTTGTTCGTGCAGTTTAATTTTATTTAAAAAGAGGCCTACCTCAGCCGCATTCATTGCCGGAATACGACCTATTGGAATTTGCGGTTTGCTGTTCATGTCGAAATCCGTCAATAACTGATCGGAAGCCGGTACCCCAAAGGTAGGAATGGCATAAAACGGGAAAGAAGAAAAAGGGGCCGCCGCATAAGCCGCATACCGATTATAAGTTATTCCTTTTCCAATCAATAATACATGCTGTGGCGGAATAGTCCACGCTTGATTTTTAGCCGCGAAATGCAAGAAGTTTTTAATGGCTTGTGCATCGAAGGTATAGCCATACCCAAATTCATTATAAATATCTTGTACATCCACCACGGTAGTTTGATAGTTACCGCCTGCCATCGAAGCACGATATTGTTTATAATCGTCTACAGGAAAGTTGGCGCCGTCTTGCATCAGCATTTTATGGGTAATGATGATATAATTCCCTTGGTTCGCGGTTTGCGTATAGTTCTTAAATGTTACGGCTTCTAAATTAATTACACTGCCCGAAATACCGGCACTTCGGCTATGAACCACCAAACGCTTCGGTGTATTCGAAGCCGGAATTAAAAAACGGGTTCTGCCTGCAATGGCAATATCGCCAATCAAATATTGGTTCGACGTTAAATCGTATAAAACCGGCGGCACATTGTTGTGGTTGAATTGTGTTAGCTCCAAATAATAATCCGTCGGCTTAGGGTCCAATTCAAAATAATACGTCGACCGATTCAACATACCACATAAACGTGGATATCGAAATTCAAAATAAGAAACCCCGTAACGATCGGGTAAATTCGGAATCCCCGTATTCATGGGCGTATAACGAAAGGCAATTCGGCTCGTAGCATCGGTATACGCCATAGGAACCGGCACTTCAAAACGCTTGGCATCGAAAGAACCATAAACCGAATCGGCCAATTCATTCCCATTCGCAAATAATTTCAAACGGTGTTGTGTGATGTAAGAATAGCCCAAAACAATGGTCCTAAAAAAACCATTAGGAGCACCGGCCACTGTATATGGTGTGGTTAAGGTAATGCGAATGGAATCGGTGCCCGAAGCAAAGGAACGTGCATACCCCTCCCCTTGTTCAAACTGCGAGGAGTTCATAAAAATAACCGGCGTGGTTGATTGTCCAAAATGCGAAACCCCACCCGAAAACGTATTCTTGTAACTGGCCTTAACGAAATCGAAAATGTAATTTTCTTTGGCAGGCAGATTCACCAAATTATTGGCTTGTTGTGTAAAGCGTAAATGATTGGTATTATTATCGAAGGTTAGAAAATAGTAAGCGGAATCGGACAAAATATTCGTGAATGGATTCGATTGGTCGGCCGGATTTTTATACAAGGGTTTGTTTGGCTTACCATCGGCCCGATAGGCCCAAAATTCAATATAATCGCTTGGATTTAATACCCCGTTATTGCTCACAAACATGGGCACTTCTTCGCCCTCGCGCAATAATTGCAACTGATCGCCACTTACCGTATTAGGCATTCCCAAGGCTTGTAAGTCTGCTATATTAATTCGGTACACACTGTCTTTAAAAACCCGGAACTTATAATAGGATTGATTATAATTAATCCATTCATTTCCATACACTTGTCCTTTAACACCCAAGGCCAAGCTTCCTAACAAAAAAACGATACAACCAATAAATTGCCGCATACAAAAGATGTTTAGGATGCCGATTTTTTAGACGATGATGATTTGGAAGGTCGCGATTTACGTTGATCGATATAGGCCGGAGGCAGTACATTGCCTTTTTTCAAAATATCTAAACGTAAAGATACAAAGTGGCTATACAGTGGATTATTCTCGATGTTTAAACTTGAAAACGAATAATCGAGGGTCAACTGCTTCAAGCGAAGTCCAAGCCCAAAACTGGGTTGAAACAAGGTATGAAAGTTCGTATTCGTGGTATCGGCATCCGATAAAATGCGTTGGAAATTCCCGATACCGGCCCGCACATACACCATATTATTATATCCAAATTCCATACCGGCGCGTGGATCGACACTGAATGGATTGAGGTTCACTAAATTGCCATAGCGTTTTCCATCGGTGGTTACTTCCACATTGAATTCCGGTTGGAAATAAGCACTTCGCGTAGAATCGGCAAAGAAAATAGGAAAGCGTTTCGCTGCGGCCAATACGGCACGTGGGCGATTCATTTCGGAACTGCGGGTTACAATTTCATTTCCGGTTTGGGCCAATACCTGCTTTTCTTTTTCGGTATAACTGAACGACCACATGGTATAGGTGGTGGTTATATCGTGTACCGTAGCCCCAAAACGCCAACGTTTTACACGCGCTTGGAAACCGGCATCCATACCGGCACCCCAAGCATTCGCCATGCTCCCTACATTCCGATGAATGATTTTTAAATTACCGCCAATACTCATGGCAATATCCTCGCGGTCGGCATATTTCTTAGGCGTAATGGGTTTCGCATACGAAATTAAACCGGCATAATCGGCCGCCGAAATGGCGCGTATCTTACTGTAATCTACCGTACCATCGGGTTGAATTAAATTCAAGGTATACGGAATATCATCGATGGCAAAGCGAACAAGGGAAAACCCAATGACGCCTTTTTGATTCTTCCGATGAAAAGCCGTACCAATATAATCGTACTTGGCAATACTGCTGAAATACTCGGCATGCATGAGTCCCAACTGAAAATCGCTTCGAACCCCGCTTAAACCGGCCGGATTCCAAAAGGCGGCATTCACATCGTCGATGCTGGCCACTTGGGCACCGGCCAAACCTAAACCGCGACCGCCTACCCCAATGCGTAAAAATTCATTGACATATTTACGTTGTTGTGCCTGCAAGGGCTGTTGAAGGAGCAAACAGCCGATTCCCGCCCATAGCCATGTAAAAAAAGTCTTCATTGTTCTGATTAACGTTTCTCAAGTGCCGTTTATTGCCTCCATTTAGGGGGAGAATACCTGAGTTTAGCCTCAAAAATAGACAAAATCCGTTACATTTGGCCACGAAAGCAATGCGAAACAGACTATGAATACATTAATAGAAGAATTACGCTGGCGGGGACTTTTACAAGACATCATGCCCGAAACCGAGGAACAGCTGAATAAAGAAATGACATCGGGCTATGTGGGCTTCGACCCAACCTCCGATTCCTTGCACATTGGCAGTTTGGTGCCTATTATATTATTGATGCATTTGCAAAAGGCCGGACATAAACCTTACGCCATTGTGGGTGGTGCTACCGGCATGGTGGGCGATCCGTCGGGAAAATCGGAAGAACGCAATATGTTGAGCATGGAACAAATTCAGTTCAATATTGCCGGTATTCGGAAGCAATTGCAACATTTTTTAAATTTCGAAGCCGATGCGCCCAACAAAGCGGAATTGCTGGACAATTACGAATGGTTGAAAGACATGACCTTCCTCGATTTTATTCGAGAAGTGGGTAAACACATTACCGTGAACTACATGTTGAGTAAAGATTCCGTGCAACGCCGCTTGGAAACCGGCATGTCGTTTACCGAGTTTACCTACCAATTGGTGCAAGGCTACGATTTTTATTATTTATATGAAAAACATGGCGTAAAGCTTCAAATGGGCGGTAGCGACCAATGGGGCAATATGGTAACGGGTACTGAATTGGTTCGCCGTAAGGCCCAAGGAAGTGCCTTTGCATTTACGGCCCCCTTACTTAAAAAAGCCGATGGCGGTAAATTCGGGAAAACCGAAGCCGGCAATGTTTGGCTCGATGCCACGAAAACTTCGCCCTACCGCTTCTATCAATTTTGGTTGAATACCACCGACGAAGACGCTTCGAACTACATAAAAATATTTACGTTTTTACCGCAAAACGACATTGA
>JBPCSZ010000076.1:0-24942 GCA_051006655.1 Chitinophagaceae bacterium | reverse complement strand
GAAAACGCAAATTACATTAAACACGGCGTTGCAAAACCTACCCAACGAACTTCATTTTACCACAGCCCGCAGTGGGGGCAAAGGCGGACAAAACGTGAACAAGGTAGAAACCAAAGTACTATTGAGCTGGAACCCGGCCGAAAGCACCCTGTTCGATGATGAACAAAAGTCCATTATTATGAAGGCCCTTTTGGCGAATACCAACAAAGAAGGCCTCGTGCATATGGCCTGCGAAACCTACCGCACCCAACTCGAAAACAAAAACGCCGTGGTGCGCCGCTTACAACAAAAAATAAGCGCGGCCTTAACGCCTAAAAAGAAGCGCCACAAAACGCATATCCCCAGGGCCGTCAAAGAGCAACGCTTGGAAAGCAAAAAACAACACAGCGCCATTAAACAATTGCGAAAGAAAGTTTCTTTGTAGCGCAGCGAAGGAACATGCTTCGGCAATCGACCCGCTTTGCGTGGCTACATGGTAGCCTACTTCAATCGGGGCTATTGTTCAACATCCGAATCATTCATCAGCTTTTCTTTTGTCTGAATTAGGATTCATAAGATTGAAGGAGTTTAAGATGTTTTGCGTTTAGCAATATTTCAGCACAACCCGAGGAGGCATACCATGGTGCAACTAAGCCTAAACGATTAAATAAATTATACCCCGCCGTAAACCACCTGCACCCGACTATAAAACTCTTTATCCCATCGACCATGTTCCGGTATTCCAATGGATGAATCCTTCCAACCGGAGAAAGGAGCCGACATGTCGAAGCCCCCGGCATTAAGTCCAAGCTTTATTATTCCGCACTCTACCCATTGCTGGACTAATTCAATTTGTTCCGGTGTACCTCCAATGATGGTGGTAACCAACCCATACGAAACAGCATTGCATAGTTTTATAGCGTCATCAAGATCATCCGAAGTCTGAATAACGGCCACCGGACCAAAGGTTTCTTTCTGCACAATGTCTAATGTTGCGTGATGTGCTTTGATTACCGTAGGAGCAACCCAATAACCAGCCCCTGCATTTACAGCATCCCCACCAATTAAAATTTCGGCCCCTTGTTCCTTGGCTTTATGAATTGCATTCAGCACCGATTCCTGATGTTCTTTTGAAATTAAGGGGCCTATGTCCGTTTGTTCGTGGTGCGGATTACCAATAATTAATGCGCTTGTTTCTTCGACAAATAAATCGCAGAATTCATCCATAATCGCTTTATCAACAATGAACCTTCGGTTGGCCGTGCAACGTTGCCCGGAATAACTAAACGCTGACTTAACCAATACCGGAATTGCCAATTTAAGGTTAGTATCCGGAAATACAATGACCGCATTATTTCCACCAAGCTCCGCTTGTACCTTTTTTTTGTAGATAGAACAGAGAGCGGAAACCGCGTTGCCGCTCTCGATGGAGCCGGTCAAACTAACGCAGGATACAATGTGGTGACGTATTAATTGTCTGGCAGTTTCAGTCCCACCCTGTATAATCACCACCAACCCATCATCTAAGCCACAATCAATCAAAGAAGCCAAAAGCATGAACGAAATCCGTGTACTGAGGAGTGAGGGTTTCCAAACAACCGCATTGCCATAAATCAATGCCGGTGCAATTTTGCCTATAGGAATGGCCAGCGGATTATTCCAAGGCGTGATGCACAACACGGTGCCCACCGCTCGGTTTATAACACGATAGTTATTCTTGCTGTCGATATCGTTCAAAGCTACTTCTATCACATGGCTGATTGTCTGCAGAGCCCGTTCAAACTCTTCGCTGGCATCTTTCATCGGTTTCCCTACTTCCTCCACGATTTTTTCTATCCAAGAAGCCCGTTCTTCACGCAACTTATTTTGCCATCGCCATAACACGTCGGCACGTTCACGTATCGACTTCTTTTCCCAATCAATGGCTATACTTTTCGCCTTTTGTAAAAAGGCATCGATGGTATCATCCCCAAGGGCCTCAAATTTATAAACCGCCAAGGATGTATTGGATGGATTTACTTGGACAAACGTTTTTCTGTTGTGAGTAACATACAATTTAATGTCTTCGATGGACACATACGTTTTAATTGATTCTATAATGTTTAAAACCTCATGGGTGTCCATGAATAGAAAATCTCGTTTCTCTAAAAATTCGCGTGTCACTTCGGCATGAAGGGGTTCCGGCGACCCAATCGCATCCGACACGATGAGTACCTTGTATCCATGCGAATAAGCATCGAGCGCAGTAGCACGTACGCAAGCATGGGTGTACAGTCCGGCAATAATCACCAAGTCCACCTGTTGCGCTTTAAAGTGGGCATGTAAAGCGCCGGATTCAAAGGCCGAATAATACCGTTTTGTGATGATGGTTTCGTTTTTCATCGATGTCAAAGAGGGCGGTGGCATTGCTCCCGCACTGCCCTCTTGGCAAGGCAATATCGCGTTCTTTTTCCAATGCGGCATGGCATCATCCCCACTTGAATTCACTATCGTATGGGCATGAATAATATCGAGCCCTGCTGTCCTTGCCGCGCCTAAAAGTCTAGCACATTGATGGGTGACGGCAATGCTTGTTGGCGTTATGCCGGGGCGGCCGAGATAGTCGTTTTGTAAATCGACCAAAAGGAGTGCTGCGTTCAATTTATTTGATCTTTTCAAGGTTCGCGTAAAAGGCATGTTGTATCAATTCGCCCATGGCCTTGGTACCAACTATAACAGAGGCGCTATCGGACAAATCGCGGGTGCGAATATTTTTAGATAATACTTGTTCTACCGCATCGCGAAGTGCTTGGGCTATTGGCACTAAGGCAAAGCTCTGTTCCAGCAACATAGCCAAGGAGAGAATTTGTCCAATTGGATTAGCCACGTCTTTACCGGCAAGATCATGAGCCGCACCATGACTCGTTTGATATACGGCAGCCTTCATCACTTTGGCATAGTTGGCCGAGTACGACATACCCCTTGAGCCCAACAAAAGAGCGGCCACATCGCCCACTACATCACCAAACAAATTCGGCGTCACAACCACATCATAATTGCCCGGATTGGCAATAATCTGGTAACAGGCATTATCCACCTCGAGTATTTCATAACTCACTGCTGAATGTGCGAACACCTCATTGGCTACATCCTTCCATAAATCGCTGATGGTTGGCACCCCACCGGGCTTGGTTACAACAGCTACCTTTTTTCGCCGATGATTAGCCGCGTTCTTAGCCACCAGCATGATATCGAATATTTGCTGATGGGTATACCCAAATTGATGCCAAGCGTTACGTTCAGGCACATCGTTAAAACCAAATTGGCCTTGATAAATACCGGCTAAATTTTCTCGTATTATCAGAATGTCTGCAGCTTTTACGCGACTCTCCTGAATTGGTCCTGCCCCGACTACGGCGTTAACTGGGACTATGGGTGCGAATTTGCAAAACAATTCAAATTCTTTACGTAAATCGTAAACGAATCGATCGCCACCGGGCCCACAAAAAAGAACGCCACCTCGACCGAAGATATCGGAGCAGAACGCTTTCACTTCGTTCGTAAGTGAAACCCCATGTTTTGAAGTTGCAATTTTGCCAATATCACCTCCAATTTGAATGTCGAACTGCACCTTAGTTGCCGCTTGTATTGTATCAAGCAAGTTCAAACAAAGCTGAATGATATCAGGCCCGATGCCTTCTCCCGGCAATACGCCGATGACGTAAGGCTGGCTAATTTCCTGACGATTCTCCCCAAGGATATTGTTGACATTATAGTTATTCTCCATGTTGTTGTTGTTTATTCTTCATTTTAGTCATGATTAATTCTCGAAGCAATTCTCGTTTTGGTTTACCCGAAGGTGTTCGCGGTATTTCAGTAAAAATGACAATTTGTTTAGGTTTATAAGGAGCCCCTAATTTACTTTCGATGAAGTTGAATAAAACCGAAGTATCAAAATCGACATCCGTGATAATAGCCGTCCAAAGCTCAGGGTAATCATTTTGGTCGTAAGCAATAAAAGAGGCTGTATCAATCACGTGTTCATGCGACATAAGCACATTATCGAGTTGGGACAATAAAACTTTCGCTCCGCCAATATTATACACTTCATTGGTTTTACCTAAAAGTACAATGTCATTCCTACTTGAATCAAACATCGCTAAATCGCCGGGATAAAACCAACTTTTATAAAATCCTAAGTTCACGGTATTGATATCGGATACATAAGCATCGGACATATATGGCGTTCGAATGCGCAACAGCCCCGTTTCTCCTGCTGTAATAGGCATGCCATCATGATCGACTATTTCAACTTGCACACCGGGACAAAGTACGCTCAATACACCAAGATCATCTTCCGACGTAATTGGCTTAATCGCACACGTACCTGTTTCAGTAGAACCAAACTGACTGTATATACTCGCATTCGTATGCTTAGACAACTTCTGAAAAAGGTGCGATGTTAAAGCACCACCCAAGACAGTTATAGCCTCAACATCCATATATTGCCCCTTCATGTCACATTGTTCCAATAACAACTTCAATGAATTGGGGGAACTGATAACATGCTGTACTTGTTTGGTTGAAAGTATGGCCAAAACATCCACTACATGATTGGCTAAGGCCACCGAATGACCAAGTGCCCATTGTTTTACGGCAGACTGGTATCCGGTTGAAGCATGGGGCGTTATGAATGGTAATGTGCAAGAGAAATTAATGGTATTGGTCGAGCGAATGACGGACCTATCGGCTAGTTGCTTGAAACTGAACGCAATGGCCTTGCTGTTGCCCGAAGTCCCAGAAGTAAAAAATACTCTTGCGATGTTCTCGGGATCTACCGGATGGTAATCAATATTAGATTTCACCGAGCAAAGCGTATCAAAATCCGGCCAAATCAAACATGAAGATTGAACACCGCCGGCCACCTCTTGTTGGGATATTGAGAACGTCGGCATTAAGTATTCCGGCAGGGTGCTGTTGGGCCATAGTGAAAGACTCGTAATACCTTCATGCAAACAACTGAGGGATGCAACCCAATAATCCAATCGATCGACGATTTGGATATCAGCGATGAGTTGGTTTAGTTGTTGCACCTGTTTAAACTCCCTTAAATAATGGCTACCGCCACGCACAGCGCACATCAATTGTGAAAAACTCAGCACACGCTTGTTAGTCACGATGGCTGTGGCATGTGGGCTTAATCGTTCTCTAAATAGCAAAAATTCAATTGGATTGATCAAGCTTATTAACTTTTAACGATGAAAAAATACAACCTGCAATACAACAATATTGAGGTCGAACTTTACCATTACTTTGAGATGATTTTGGATTACAAATTTAGTTTAATTCAAATCAATAGAACTTGTTAAGTATCTATATTTTATCGTTTTTTTTAAGACGTTTTTTTGTTTTTTTTACCATCAAATAGCATTGAATAAGTTGCACAATGGTGCGCCTCTACGGGTGTTTGCTTATAAATTATTTTTGCCAACCATCCTAAAATCCTACAATTCTACGAATCCTAGTTCAGACAAAAAAAGCTGATGAAAGATTCGAACGCTGAAAAATAGCCCCGACTGTAGCAAGGTGCCATGCACCGCGGAAGGCGGGACAGTCGCTGAATAAAGCGATGCCGATGCGCTTCAAAAAATGAAAGCGAAAGCGGAAAAACAAAGCGAGTGCGGGAAAGCGGAAGCGAGGAATGAGGACTTACAGTTTAGTGAGCCGTTCAATAGCCGCTTGAAGCGTTTCCTCTTTTTTGGCAAAGCAGAAACGGATGAGTTTATCATCGTGTCCGTTGTGGTTGAACGCACTGATAGGAATGGTGGCCACGCCGTGCTCCTTCGTGAGCCACACGGCAAATTCTTTATCGGGCATGTCGGCTATTTTTTCGTAGCCCATCACTTGAAAATAACTGCCTTGTGCCGGTTGATGCAATGTGAATGGCGTGTGTTGCATTTGCGCTAAAAAGGCATTGCGCTTTTGTTCGAAAAAATGCGGGAGCAATGAATAGGTTTGTGCATCGAGCATGTAATTACTCAAGGCCACTTGCAAGGAAGTATTGCAAGAGAAAGCCAGGAACTGATGGATTTTTCGGTACTCGGCCATGAGGGCTTGCGGACCAACACAATACCCCATTTTCCAGCCGGTGGCATGTAACACTTTGCCCAAGGAAAAACACACAAAAGTCCGCTCGAACAATTCTGGATAAGCGAGGACGCTAAGGTGCTTGCGCCCATCGAAGGTGATGTGTTCGTAAACTTCGTCGCTGATGACATACAAGTTATATTGTTGCACCAAGCGAATAAGGGCTTGCATATCGTCACTCGTCCACACATAACCCGATGGATTGTGGGGTGAGTTGATAATAATCACTTTCGTGTTCGGTGTAATGGCATTTTCAACAGCGTTCCAATCCACATGATAATCGGGCGCTACCAAGGGCACGCAAACCGGCTTCGCACCTTGCAATTCAATACCTGGAATATAACTGTCGTACGCAGGCTCCAATACAATAGCTTCATCGCCCGGATGCAAGAGCGTGGCAAAGGCTGTGTACAAAGCATAAGTCGCGCCGGGCGTAACGGTGATTTCCGTATCGGCACTCACGTTAGCGCCGTATAAGTTGTCTATTTTTTGCGCCAACATTTCACGAAAGGCGGGCACTCCGGGCATGGGCGCGTACTGATTGAAACCGTCTTTCATGGCTTGATGAATATGTTCAATCAAGACCGGATTGACGGGAAAATCGGGAAAGCCTTGCGACAAATTAATGGCCTTATGCTCGTTGGCCAAGGCACTCATGACCGAAAAAATATTGGTTTGAACCTTGGGCAATTTCGACTGCATGGTGCGGCGATTTATAAAAAGCGGTCGCCTTTATTGCGACGTACTTCAGCTACATAATCTTTAATTTGTTGTTCGCGGTTGCGTTCGCAAATCAACAAAATATCGTCGGTGTCAATCACAATAAAGTTCTCTAAACCTTGAAGCACGAGGAGTTTATCGTCGGGCGCTTTAATCATACATTGTGTGGTGTCTATCACCATCACATTTTTTCCGTACACGGCATTCCCTAAATAATCCTTTGCGGAATTATCGTAGGCGCTGTTCCAAGTGCCTAAATCGCACCAACCGAAATACGATGGAATCACATATACCTTTTTCGATTTTTCCATGATGCCATAATCGATGGAAACATTGGTGCATTGACTATACACTTTTACAATGGCATCGTGTTCATCGGGCGTATTGTAGGTTTTTACCGACGAAAAGATTTCATCGAGTTCCGGTAAATACTTTTTGATTTCCTCTACAATGGTTTTTACATTCCAAACGAAGATGCCGGCGTTCCAAAGAAAATCGCCACTGCGAATGAAAGTTTCGGCCAATTCGTGCGACGGCTTTTCAGTGAAGGTGCGTACAGGATAATGCCGATCGAGGTTGCTGGCGGTATCGTATTGAATATAGCCATAGCCGGTGTCGGGACGTGTGGGTTTGATACCGAGCGTCACCAATTTATCGTGTTTGCTTACAAAGTCGAGCGCATCAATAATATCGCGTTCAAATTTGCGTTCATCGAAAATGAGATGATCGGCCGGACTCATAATAATGTTTGCGTCCGGATTAAGTTGGTGAAGTTTGTACGCAATATACGCGGCACAAGGAGCGGTATTTTTACGCGAGGGTTCGCTTAAAATATTCGCATCTTGCAATTCAGGCAAATGCTCTTTGAGTGTACCAATGTATTGTTCATTGGTAATAATAAAAATATTCTCGGTGGGGCAAATATGCTTGAAGCGTTCGTAGGTCCACTGAATCAGCGATTTGCCGGTGCCTAAAATATCGAGAAATTGTTTGGGGTGATTATTACGGCTTTCGGGCCAAAAGCGGCTTCCGATTCCTCCGGCCATGATGGCTACGTAATTATTTTTCAAACTCATATTCCTATTCGTAAGGGTTGAAAGGTACAACAATTTAAGCGGTTTATCGCTTGGACAGCCATTCGTCTTCGAGGGCACGCATGGCCTTTTTTTGCGCCGGGGTTTTATCGCCGTAGCCGCATAAATGCAGGGCGCCGTGAATAATTACCCGACATAATTCATCGTGGTAGGTGGTTCCTAATTGTTCGGCATTATCGCGCACCCGATCCACACTGATGTATATATCGCCCATGCGGGGACCTTTTTTTTCAGGACTCAAATCGAAGGTGATGATATCGGTGAGGGTATCGTGGTTGAGGAAATTCTTGTTCATTTCGTGCAAGAACGCATCGCTCACGAAGGTGTATTGCAAGTGCGCGTCTTCGTGGGTATAGGTATGCATGAGTTCCAACAAAAGCGTTTTGAGGGCCCGCTTTTGTTTGAGTTGCGCATCGGCATCGTGGTTGTTGAAAATAACGGCCATAATTATGCAGGCAATTTAGCAATAACCGAAACCCCATTTTGCACTACATCGCCAATTTTGGCTTCAATGGGAGTGCCCAAGGGCAAGAACAAATCCACACGCGAACCGAATTTAATAAAACCCAATTCGGCATTTTGTTTGGCCAAATCGCCTTCTTTCGAATAGGTCATAATACGACGCGCTACGGCACCGGCAATTTGACGAATCAGGATGGCGGTTTTACCATTGTTCACCACCACGGTACTGCGTTCGTTTTCGGTGCTCGATTTCGGATGCCAAGCCACCAAGTATTTTCCTTTGTGGTAACGCACATAATCCACCTTGCCCGACATAGGGTATTTGTTGACGTGCACATTCAAGGGCGACATAAAAATAGACACCTGTATTCGACGATCTTTAAAGTATTCGCCTTCTTCGGTTTCTTCAATTACAACCACCTTACCATCGCAAGGGGAAATAAGTAAGTTTTCGCCCGTGGTTTCGGTCCGGGTAGGAATGCGGAAAAACCAGAACACCCAAAACCAAAGTAAAAAAGAAGCTAGGTATAAGGGATAGGAAATCCAAGCCCATTCGCCCAAATATTCGCGTACCAGTAAAACAAAAAAAATGAACAAGGCGGTGGCTACCACACAATACATCCAACCCTCTTTGTGAATTCGCATATAATTATTCGCTTAAAAGTGCGAAATTAAACGAATTCAGGGGAGTTTGAATGAAATTATTTCGTTACGCTTTGGGCCAGAGCAATTCGAGCAGGAAGGCAAAGGGCGCCGATAATAAAAGGGAATCAAACCGATCGAGCACCCCACCGTGTCCGGGCATAATATTCCCGGAATCTTTCACCCCCGCCATGCGCTTGAGTTTCGATTCCACTAAATCGCCGGCGGTGCCAATAACAGACGCTATAAACGCCAAGGCCATCCAATAGCCCATGGAAAATTCGGGGAAAAAGCGACTGCCCAAGGCGGCAATCAATATGGTGAATACTATACCTCCAAGGGTACCTTCTATGGTTTTCTTGGGTGAAACACTGGCCATGAGTGGATTTTTTCCAATGAAAGAACCCGATAAATAAGCCATGGTATCGTTGGTCCAAATTAAAGCAATCAAGGCCATAGGCAATAAGGCGTGGGCAAAACGCAATTGAGCATAGAGTCCAATAGACAACCCAATATACCCCACCCCACTCAGCAAATAGCGACTTTTAGAACCTTTCGTAAACCATAGAAACATCAACAGAAAGCCAATAAACAATCCAACCCAATAAAAGAATAAAGTAAAACCGGCATAGGGCCATTCGGCGGAAGGCGCTTGTAGCGGTGCGAAATAAGTCATGCCCAAAGCCGACATCCCCAAGAGCGAAAAAGAAAATGTTTGTTGTTTGCTGAATTCGGTTTGAAAAATAGCTTGCAATAAGCGGGAATATTCTTGTAAACCCACCCAAGTAATTACAGAAAATAAGGCCAGAAAAATGGGCAAGGGACCCAATAAACCCGCCAACATTACGGCAACGAAAACCAAGGCGGTAGTGGCTCTGGTAGTGAATGTTTTTACATCAAAGGCCATCGGGTGTATTGTTTTCTTCGCGTTTCGCTAAATAGGTTTGAGCGGCTTCGGCTTCTTGTTGCGGCACATGAAGTTCAAAGTAACCAATAGAAATATAGGCGGAATCTTGTTTGTTTAATACAACACAATTAAAGCCGGCATGTTCTAAATTGCCGCGCATGGCTTCGGCCTCAAAACGGCTCGAAGTTTTTTGAATGCAAATCCAATCGGTACGATTATTCATAATGAGTTTCTTTGGGTGAAGGAGTTTCGCCAATTTCATCGTGGTATTCCCAAGCCGGCAAGGCACGACGGTTTTGCCAAAACAACCAAGTAAAAAACAATAAGGCACTTAAACTTCCCAATAACCATACGGCCGGAATATGTTCGGGGGTTTGGGTAATATTGGTTTGAATATAATGATTCTTATACAAGAAATACCCCACCACGGCCACCGCATTATTTAAGAAGTGCATGGCGATAGACACCCATAAACTGCCGCTGAGGTAATAGGCCAAGCCCAACAAAGCCCCCAGAAAAAAGCGCGAGAAAAAGCCACTGGCTTCAAAGTGCATTAAACTGAAAATAAACCCCGTAATAAGAATAGGCATTAGGGGTTTATTCTTGAACCAACGCAATAAAATTTGTTGCAAACAAGCACGGAAAAATAATTCTTCTAAAATAGCCGGTGTTATAGCAATAACAAATACGTTGAACAATAAATCGGACCATTGATTTCCATCTAGCATAAGGGTCGATAAAGCCGCGTATTTATCCGTCAAGGCTTTCATTTCCGCATTCACCGGTACGAGTTGCCCCTGAATTTCCAACCAAGCTGAAAGGGGTAAAGCCGACACCAACATGATACTGCCTAATACCAACAATAAAGGTTGTTTGGAGGTACTCAAGCCCAAGTATTCCGTGGGTTTCGGATAGGCTAAATACGCAAATAAAAACGCGGGGAGTCCCATGGTTAAGACCAAACCAATTACTTGAATCCATTTCATGGGCGTAGCCATAGCCGGCGTGAGTTGATCGAGGGTATCGGCTTCGGCCGGACTAAACCCCAAGAAACTGAGGTGCAATTGGGTTAAGGCGGCGGAGCCCACAAAGAGCGACATAGACACCAAGGCTAAAAACACCGTCATTTGAATACCGGCACGGTGCACGGTGAGGTAACGATCGAACATGAGAAAAACAAAAGTACAACACACCGAAGGAAATACTACTTTCGCAACATGAATTATGCTTGTTTGCATGTACCTGGATGCGATAATGATTTGGCGGATATCATCATGGCCATGTTGCCCGAAGAAGCCTTATTGGGTTCGGAAGTGAAAGACGATGAAGCCCTTTTTTATTTCCACGAAGAACAAGTCCCACGCGATGACATTAATGCCATCCTCCAACAATTGCACCGCAAAGCGTTTTGGAGTTCCATTCCATTGCAAAATTGGAATGCGTTATGGGAATCGAATTTTCCGCCCATCCGTATTCATGACGAATTGGGTATTCGGGCTGAATTTCACCCGCCTTTTACCGATGTTAAATACGATGTGGTAATTACCCCGAAAATGAGCTTCGGCACCGGGCATCATGAAACCACCCGATTAATGTCGGAATACTTATTGGAATTGCCTTGTGAAGGAAAATCGGTATTTGATTTTGGTACCGGCACCGGAATCTTGGCCATTTATGCCGCCAAACGTGGAGCCACCACCGTATTGGGTACCGACAATGACGCGTGGAGTATTGAAAACGCCCGCGAAAATTGCGACCGTAACCAATGTACCCATATTGAAATTAGCGATGCTACTTTACCTGAAATAAGTGGCCCTTACCCCCTTATTTTAGCCAATATCAACTTGAATGTCCTACTCGATTCCGTCCACGAATTGTACCGTTTATTGTCCGAAGGGGGCGATATTCTCCTCAGCGGCGTGTTGATTACCGATGAAAATCAACTTTCTACCGTATTTGAACAGGTCGGTTTTGAAAAAATATCCACAAAAGCCAGAAAAAACTGGTTAGCCCTTCATTTCCGAAAAGGAAGACATTAACTTGCCTTTCCATAAACATAGGTTAACTTTGCGTTACCTTTTAAAGTTTGAATAGTTCTATGCACGAATTGATTCTTCTCGTATTGGCGTATTTGCTGGGGTCTATCCCCACCGCGGTTTGGATTAGTCGCTACTTTTTTGGTATGGACATTCGCGAACACGGAAGCGGAAACGCCGGAGCCACCAATACCTTCCGCATTTTAGGCAGTAAAGCCGGTTCCTTTGTATTCTTCATCGATATGTTGAAAGGCTTTTTAGCCGTCGACCTCGCTTATTTAATACCACGCTATCAAATGGACAATATGGCCTTGACCAATTTCCAAGTCTTATTGGGTATTTGTGCGGTGGTTGGACATATCTTCCCCATTTGGGCTCAGTTCAAAGGCGGAAAAGGCATTGCCACCTTGTTTGGTATGATTTTAGCCATTCAACCCTTGGTAGCAGCTTGCTTGGTGGGTGTATTCTTTTTAATGCTCTTCATTACTCGCTATGTTTCCTTGAGTTCCATTACGGCGAGCATTGCCTTCCCGGTAATGATTTTCTTCATATTTCACGAACCCGAAATTATGTACCGTTTATTCGCGGTAGCCACAGCCATTTTGGTGGTTTTAACTCATCATAAAAACATCAACCGACTTTTGGCCGGGAATGAAAATAAAGTGCCTTTATTTGGTAAAAAGAACCGAGAACAACACTAAAGGCTACCCTATTCGGCAATACGAAAAACGGTAAATTGTTGCGAATAAGGATCTTGTACCTGCATCAAAACGTCCAACCAATTTTCGCCAATTTCTTTCAATAAGAAAGGACCATTTTCGGTTCGTTCCTGCAAAGTACGATTCGGAAAAAGTTGCCCTTGCAATGATTCAAAACTGTTTCGAGCATCGTCCCATTTTCGTTTTTCAGCGGCTTTTGTTTTTTGCGTAATGCGTTGTAAAACACGTTCCATTTTGGCCTGATGCGCCTTCACACTGACCACATAATTAGGGGCTTCCGCATTCAAACCTTGCGTGTATTGTTCCATAAGCGCTTGCAAGGCCTGATGTGTTTCCTCCCAGCGATGCAATAAAGGCGCTCCTTGAATTTGATAATTTAACCAAGTATCTACAGGCAGAAATAAATTTGAAATGGTCCATTTTTTTTGTGTCATTTTTTTCTGCTGCGAAGCGGAAACAAACAACAAGGAATTGCGCAAGAACAAGAGCGGGAATGCCACCTTAAAATAATCGAAATTGGCTTTCAATTGCAACCAATAGGCCAATTCGCCCCCACCGCCAATAAAGGCCACATTGGGCAAAATGATTTCCTGATACAAAGGTCGAAGTATTACATTGGGCGAAAACCGTTCGGGGTGTTGATTCAGTTCATGTTGCAAATCAGTTTTGTTCCACGAATAATCTGTACCAACAACCTTGAATAATTCGCCATCTTGCTCTATGCGTGAACGACCGGCATCATTCAAATAAAATAAATTAATGGCCCGAGGATTGGCTTGAACATGATAACGGTCTTGTAAGGTTTGAATGCCGGACTGTATGCGTTCGATGGCCGGTACGCCAAACAATTCTTCTTGCATAACCGGCACCAATAATTTTTTCAAGGCCGGCGCATCGGCATCCAGAATTAGCAAACCGGTATCGCCAAACAAATGATGCAATAAATAACGGGTTGCTTCCGCCAAGGTTTTCTTGCCGTCGTAGGCTTGCGTTAAGGCTTCCACCCACGCTTTTTCGTGTGGGATATTTAAATTCCAATAGGATTTGTACCGCGCTAACAAGTTAGCCATATGCTCGGTTTTCATCCGACCACAAGCACCCACCTGTTGAGGTTCCCAAACAAATTGCTCGCCATTAAACGAACATTGGGCAATTTCATCAATATCGTGGTCTTCCGTGCCCATATAAAAAACCGGCACCACCTGTTTATTGGGGAATTGCTGATTCAAATGCGTAGCCAATTGAATGGCATGCACGGTTTTGTAAATCACATAAAGTGGCCCCAAAAACAAAATGGGTTGATGGGCAGTACATACCGTAAAGGTGGTATCTTCCAACAAACGGCCTATTTGCAATAAGGCTTTTTCCGTATTCGGCAAATGGACATATTGCGCTTTCAAGGCGTCTACTAAAACAGCGCGATGCAGGGTTTGTTTTTCCTTCGCTTGAAAAGCTTGCCCCATAACAACAGGCGATGGGAAGGCTTGAATAAAGGGTTCAAAAAAAGCATCTTGCGCAACATAATCAGTCACCAGTGGCGTAAAATACCCGGTATCCACCAAGTTCAACTGTTCAGTATGTATCTTCTTTAGCATAATTCCAATTGTCCGTCCCGCATGGTATAACTACGGTCGCAAAGTTCGGACAATTCATCGTTATGGGTCACTAAAATAAAGGTTTGCTTCAAGGTATGGCGCAATTCGTTCAGCAACGAAAAAATAGCCATGGAATTTTGCGTATCCAAATTCCCTGTGGGTTCGTCGGCCAATACTACGGCCGGCTTATTGATTAAAGCCCTTGCAATGGCTACCCGTTGTTGTTCTCCACCCGACAATTCGGAAGGGCGATGATGCGCTCGGGCATCGAGTTGCAATAATTCCAATAAACGATGGGCTTCTTTTTCTGCTTCCGCTTTCGATTGACCATGAATCCAGGCCGGCATACAAATATTTTCGAGGGCGGTAAACTCAGGTAAAAGGTGATGGAATTGAAAAACAAAGCCAATATGTTTATTTCTGAATTCAGCCAATGCCTTGGCTTTTAAGGCAAATACATCGGTATTCCGAATGAGCAATTCCCCGCTATCGGGTCGTTCTAAAGTGCCTAAAATATGCAACAAGGTACTTTTTCCGGCCCCTGAAGCGCCCACCACGCTTACAATTTCAGCTTCGTTCACCACCATAGAAACGCCTTTTAAAACCTCCAGATTCCCGTAACGTTTCCGTAATGCTTTTGTGGATAACATAGTGCAAACATAAAGATTTGGCGGTTATCAAAATCATGTTACATTTGCCCACATTGTAAAACCATAAAATTTTTTATCCTATGTTCTGGAGTCTTGAATTAGCCTCGCATTTAGAGGAAGCCCCCTGGCCCGCAACAAAAGACGAATTGATCGATTACGCCATTCGTTCAGGCGCACCGATTGAAGTCATCGAAAACTTGCAGGAATTGGATGATGAAGGCGAAGCCTATGAAGGTATTGAAGATATTTGGCCCGATTACCCTACGCAGGATGACTTCTTCTTCAACGAAGACGAATATTAACGATTGATTGAACTACGTGAAGCACTGTCGGTTCGGCGGTGCTTTTTTTATGCCATAGGTTATCCACCTCATGTGCATTCCGAAGCCAAAATAAACGTCTACAATTCACCTACATTTGACACCTTATGTCCGATTACTTATCGTCGCTGAACGAAGAACAACGCCAAGCCGTTTTGCATACTGAAGGCCCTTTAATGATAGTGGCCGGGGCCGGCTCGGGCAAAACCAAAGTATTAACCACCCGCATCGCCCACCTCATTCAGTTGGGTGTTGATTCCTTTCGCATTTTAGCCTTGACCTTTACCAATAAGGCCGCCCGCGAAATGAAGGAACGTATTGAACATACCCTGGGCAATACGGAAGCGCGCAATTTGTATATTGGTACATTCCACTCGGTTTTCTCGCGCATTTTGCGGGTCGAAGCCGAGCATTTAGGCTTCCCGCCCAACTTCACCATTTATGATACCGACGATGCCAAAGGCTTGTTGAAGAGCATTGTGAAGGAAATGAATTTGGATGAAAAATTGTACAAACCCGGCTTCGTGTATAATCGTATTTCGGCCGCAAAAAACAATTTATATACCTTCCGCGAATACCAAGCCGATTCGGCCATTCAACAAGAAGATGCCCGCAGTAATCGCCCACAAATTGGCGCCATTTTTGAAACCTATAGCAAACGATGCTTCCGCAACGGCGCTATGGACTTCGACGATTTGTTGGTGAATATGTATATCCTCCTCAGTAATTTCCCCGAACAATTGGCCAAATACCAAAATAAGTTTCGGTATATCATGATTGATGAGTACCAGGATACGAACTTGGCCCAGTATCACATTATTAAATTGTTGGGCGCTGTACATGAAAATATTTGTGTGGTAGGCGACGATGCGCAAAGTATTTACTCGTTCCGCGGAGCCAGCATGGAAAATATTTTTCAGTTCCAAAAAGATTACGACGATGTGCGTATTATTAAATTGGAACAGAACTACCGCAGTACTAAAACCATTTTAGAAGCCGCTAACCACATCATTACCAATAACCAAAACCAAATTAAAAAATCGTTGTGGACCGATAAAGGCAGCGGCGATAAAATCAAATTGGTTTGCTCCTTTACTGATAACGATGAAGGTAAATTTGTGGCTGATGCCATTTTGGAAAACAAATTGCGGTATCATTTTCGCAATAGCGACTTTGCCATTTTATACCGAACCAATGCCCAAAGTCGCTCCTTTGAAGAATCGTTGCGCCGCGGGAATATCAAGTACCGTATTTATGGCGGACTTTCCTTCTACCAACGAAAAGAAATTAAAGATTTTATAGCCTACTTGCGGGTTTTAGTGAATACCCAAGAAGAAGAAAGTTTGAAGCGGATTATCAATTACCCGGCACGGGGCATTGGAAATACCAGCATTCAAAAAATTTCGTTGTTGGCGCAAGAAAAAGGCACCACGTTTTGGGATATCATTGAACATGCTCCCGAAAATGGCTTCAAAGGAAGCACCGCCACAGCGCTCGATTCGTTTGCGGTAATGATTAAAAATCACCGTTTGCTCCTTGAGCGGAAGAATGCCTACGAAGTGGCTATGGAAATAGGTAAGGCCAGTGGTTTACTCATGGAATTGTATGCCGATAAAACCGTGGAAGGTTTAGCCCGCCACGAGAATATTCAGGAATTATTAAACTCCATTAAAGAATTCACCGAAACACCCACCGAAGATGGTGAACTAACGGAACGTAGTTTAGGGACTTACTTGCAACAAATTACCTTATTAACCGATGCCGACAACGAGGAAGAAGGGGAAGAAGATGCGGTAAAACTCATGACCATCCACGCCTCGAAAGGCTTGGAATTCCCGAATGTATTTTTAGTGGGTGTGGAAGAAAACATCTTCCCCAGCAGTATGAGTTTATACGACCGAAACGACTTGGAAGAAGAACGCCGTTTATTTTATGTGGCCATTACCCGCGCCAAAGAAAAACTATGGATTTCCTTTGCAAACAACCGTTACCGCTTTGGGAACTTAATTCAAAACGACCCAAGTCGATTTATTGACGAATTACCTAAGGATTTGGTGGATGATTCACAAGCCATAAAACCGCGACAAAAAACCTTGTTCGCCAATTCGAATTCAAACACTTCGAACCGCGATGCAGGCCCTAGTTCGCAACAAAAGAAAACAGTTTTACCGCCCAAAACAGCCCCTGCACCTTTGGCCAATTTCCAACCCGACGATCCGGCTACGTTTGAAACGGGCATGACGGTATTGCATCAACGTTTCGGCAAAGGAAAAATCACCCAATTGGAAGGACCGGCCGCCAACAAGATTGCCACCATCGATTTTGGCGCTTTAGGACAGAAAAAAATCATGCTGAACTATGCCAAATTGCAACGGGTTTCTTAATTGTCTTCAATCCTAACTATATTTTATCAAAAGGCTCGAATGAAATCCGTGGATTCCCTTTGTACCTTTGCATTCTAAAAATTTTCAATTATGTATCCAGCTCAAATGGTACTTCCTTTAAAAGCCGAATTAACCAGTCGTGGCTTTACCAGTTTAGAAACCCCAACGGCCGTCGATGAGGCCATCAAACAAAGTGGCACCACCTTATTAGTGATCAACTCGGTATGTGGTTGCAGTGCAGGAACCGCTCGTCCGGGGGCTTTAATGTCGTTACAAGGCGATAAAAAACCCGACCACATCACCACCACCTTTGCCGGTTTCGATACAGAAGCGGTTTCTCAAGCGCGTCAGCACATGTTGCCTTACCCTCCTTCATCACCCTGTATTGCCTTATTCAAAGACGGGCAATTGGTACACATGATTGAACGCCACATGATTGAAGGTCGCCCGGCCCAAATGATTGCCGCCAATTTAATGGAAGCTTACAAACAACATTGCTAATTCAATTCCTTTCTAATATTCACGGGGTAAAAAGACGTATTTTTACCCCGTTTTTATTTTAATCCATGTATCCCGATTTTCATTTCTTCTTTCAACACGTGTTCGGTATCGATATACCGGTACTCAGTTTATTAAAAACATTCGGCTTTTTGGTAGCCTTGGCCTTTTTGGCCGGTGGCTATATTATTTACCTCGAATTAAAACGCAAAGAAGCCGATGGGATTATTGGGTTCACCCTGGAAGAAATCCAAAAAGGGAAACCCTTACAATGGACCGAATTAGCAGTACAGGCTTTTATTGGCGGACTCATAGGCTATAAGTTTTTTGGCATGTTTGCCGATTGGCAATTAGCCTCTCCCGACCCTATGAGTTATTTATTTTCGCCCCAAGGCAATTTATGGTTTGGCTTAGGCGGGGCCATATTAGGAGGGTATTTGTATTACAGCGAAGTAAGTAAAGAAGCTGCTAAAGGACTACGAACCATACAACTCAAAACATGGCCGCATACCCGCGTGGGCGATATTGCCATGGTGGCGGCCTTAGGTGGTTTTGCCGGGGCTAAAATTTTCAATGCCTTAGAAACTTGGGATGATTTTGTGCGCGATCCATTGGGCTCTTTATTATCGAGCAGTGGCTTAACCTTTTACGGCGGCTTGATTTTAGCCACCCTCCTTTTGTGGCGTTTTTCGCGAAAAATAAAACTCGACTTCAGGCATTTATGCGATGCCGCGGCACCGGCCTTATTATTAGCCTACGGTATTGGTCGTTTAGGATGTCAAGTAAGTGGCGATGGCGATTGGGGTATTTTCAATTCGGCCTATATGACCAATGAACAAGGCAAGGTAGTGACGGCCACAGTCCCCTTCGATAGCCTTAAACTCAAATATCAAGATCACCTGCAACGGCATTTTGAACCCGGCACTGAAATTCAAGCGAAAGCCATTAGTGCACCCGCTTTTATACCCACTTGGTTAGTGGCTTATAATTATCCGAATAATGTAAACCGTGTAGGGATTCCTTTAGCCAATTGCCAAGGCGATTATTGCGCGGTTTTACCCATGCCGGTATTCCCGACCCCGGTATATGAATTCTTTGCAGGGGTAGGCTTATTTTTCTTACTATGGGCCATTCGCAAGCGTTTTACACTCCCCTTGAGTATGTTCAGTTTATATTTAATTGTGAATGGGCTGGAACGCTTCTTGGTTGAAAAAATTCGGGTAAACTACCAATACGATTGGGGATGGCTTCACCCTACCCAAGCCGAAATTATTGCCGTGGGCATGATGCTGACCGGCGCATTGCTCTTCGTATTTCGAAAGAAAATAGACGATGCCATAAAAAACTAATTAAACAAAAAAAAGCACCTTTTCAGGTGCTTTTTTTATGATGTTATTTCAAACGCTTACATGGCTACTAAGCCCCCTTTAAACAATTTAAGTACTTCTTCTTTTCGGTTACGACTGACAGGAATATTGGTGCCGTCGTCGAGCACTAAAAATCCACCATCTTTCTTCGTGTATTGTTTTACCAATTTAGCATTCACTAAAAAGGATTGATGAGAACGAATAAAACCATTTTGATTTAAAACTGATTCAAAGTATTTAATTGTTTTTGAAGCCAATACTTTCTCTCCGTTTCTTAAAATGATATTCGTGTAATTGTCGTTGCTCTGGCAATATTTAATTTCGTCGGGCTCGTAAAAAACAATGCGGTCTTGAAACCCAACCGCCACTTTTGTTTTAGGCTTCGATTTTGTGATACGAGCCGTTGGCATATCTTCATCCTCATCATCTTCCGGCTTGAACGACTGGACCAATTTGGCCAACTGTCGAACCACCAATTCATCGCGGTGCTTTCGACGTAATTTTTCGATGGCCGCTTTCAGTTGATCTACATCAAGTGGTTTCAACAAATAATCTAAAGCAGCATGTTTTATGGCTTGAATGGCATACTGATCGTATGCAGTAACAAAAATCACATTGAATGTGCGCGATTCAAATCGATTTAAAATATCAAAACCACTCAAATAAGGCATTTCAATATCCAAAAAGACTAAATCAACTTCATTTTTCTTTAAATACTCTAACCCTTGTGGTGCTGATGTGAATTTTCCAACAATATCAATGTCTTTAAATTTCTTTTTCAGCAACAACTCCAACACCTCGACACTGTTCTTCTCATCATCAATAATTACTGTCCTGAACATGTTAATTTGGATTTTTGTGTGATTGTTTGCTAAGACCAAGCGTCTTTATAGGCAAATATACTTTGATTTCGGTGCCCGATGGGCTATTATTGTCATTTTTTAAATGATTAACTTCTACGCGAGCATTGTATCCTTCTACACGCAAAAGCGCCATTCGACGCTCTCCCAATTGCATACCAAACGATCGGTGTTCTTGGTGTGGAGGAGCCATTTTTGCTGAGGCTTCCATGCCAATGCCATTATCGATAATACGAATAAGAAGTTCTTCCTCCTTGACAATACAAACCTCAATTTGAATGTTTTTTTCGCCTTCCTTGTTTAACAAGCCATGCCAAATGGCATTTTCAACATAAGGCTGTAAAATCATGGGGGGAACCATCAATTCTTTGGCATTCAGGGAGGGTTCGATTTGGATATTCCACGAAAAAGACTCAGAAAAACGCAATTCTTCCACCAACAAATACAATTGAACGGTAGCTAATTCATCTTCCAATCGAATTTCTTTTTCAGCCGAAAAACGCAATTGAAGACGAAGCAATTGTGAAAATTTGACCAGATAATTGGAGGCTTTCTCGCTTTGATGGGTCAGAATTAAGTTATTGATGCTATTTAAGGCATTAAAAACAAAATGAGGATGCATTTGGGAACGCAATAAACGCGATTCCATTTCGGCTAATTGCCATTTTTGCTTAATCTCATTGAGCTGCTTTGTTTTTTTCGCTTGTCGACGTGCAAAAATCAAAAACATGACCAACACAATCAGCAATCCAAACTGAGCGGCCAAAACCCATTGCGGGAACAATGCCATGTTGTTTAATAATGTATTTAACACGATTTCAATGTAATTGAAGCAATCACTTGAACAAAAATACTCGATTGAAACACCCAATCGACCTCATTTTCGTATGTTGTAACAATTATACTCCATTATGGCATATAGTGCCTATTTAGCCTTCCGTAGGAATTAGAATTTTGCCAAAACAATTCCTTCAATGTCAACGGAGTTGTCAAAACCCGCTAGTGAATATTTATAGGTTTTACTTATAGATTATTTTACCTTTGCGGCATGACAAATCAGCGACAACTCACCACACTCGACGAATTTATCTTCCAACAAACCCGCGAATTCCCGAAGGCCACCGGCGAATTGTCGACCTTGTTGCGCGATATTGGCTTGGCCTGTAAATTCATCAATCAAGCCGTAAACAAAGCCGGATTGACCGATATTTTAGGGGCTCACGGACAAGTGAATGTGCAAGGCGAAGAACAAATGAAGTTGGATGTGATGGCCGACCAGATTTTAATCAATATCCTTAAAAATAGCAGTCAATGCGCCGGCATAGGCTCGGAAGAAAACGACCATATCATCGCTTTCGACGATGAACACTCCAAAAACTCGAACTATGTGGTCCTATTCGATCCCCTCGACGGCTCTTCCAATATTGATGTGAATGCATCTATTGGCACCATTTTCGCCATATACCGTCGAATAACGCCTCTTGGACAAGCCGTTACCGATGCCGATTTCCTGCAATCGGGTCGTAACCTCTTAGCCGCCGGCTATGTGATTTATGGTTCAAGCACCATGTTGGTTTATGCCACCGAATTAGGGGTCAATGGCTTCACGTTAGAACCTGCCATTGGCGAATTCTGCCTCTCCCACCCGAATATTCAATGCCCTGCCGATGGTAAAATCTATTCCATTAACCAAGGTAATTATTACAAACTCAACGAAGCCACCCAAAACTACTTGCAATATTGCATGGCCGAAGATAAGGATACCAAACGCCCCTATTCGCATCGTTATATAGGCAGTATGGTGGCCGACCTACACCGTACCTTAATAAAAGGGGGTATTTTCTTGTACCCAAGCGATAGTAAAAATGCCAACGGAAAATTACGTTTGTTGTATGAGTGTAACCCAATGGCGTATTTAGTTGAAAAAGCCGGCGGTATTGCCAGCACAGGAACCCAACACATTTTAGATGTTCAACCTGAAAAATTACATCAACGTGTGCCCATTTTCATTGGTTCCAAACACATGGTAGAAAAAGCCTTAAGCATGCATTAAGGTAAACGACGTTTTTTCGTAGGCAAACTTGTAGAACTTCATGTAGAATGATTGAATTATTCCATGAATTACCACATCATATTCTATTCACTGTTCTATATTTGTTTTTCACACCTCTCTTCACCAAAACAGATTTCAGTGTCTTACGAAAATCAACAAGAATTCTACCCCGAAAGAAACAGCGATTCCATTTTCAGCAAACGTTTAAAAGCAGGCAAAAAAAGAACATACTTCTTTGATGTAAAAGCTACCCGAGGTAACGATTATTATATCACCCTCACGGAAAGCAAGAAAAGAATGTACGACGAAGGCTACGAAAAACATAAAATCTTTTTGTACAAAGAAGACTTTAATAAGTTCATCAAAGCCCTCGGCGAAACCATTGATTACGTAAAAACGGAACTAATGCCCGATTTCGATTTCGATGCGTTCAATCACGACCAAGACAATTACCAACAACCCTACAACGAAAACGAAGCGCCACAAGGCTTATCGGAACCCGATGTAGAAAGCAACTGGTAATTGGCTTTTGTTTTTTTAGAACGCCGAGAATAGCCTACTTTTGCAAGCCTTTTCGGCCTTTCCCATGAAAAACATACGCAATTTTTGTATTATAGCCCATATCGACCATGGTAAAAGTACCTTGGCCGATCGCTTATTGGAACATACCAAAACCATTAGCGAACGCGAAATGATGAACCAAGTGCTCGACGACATGGATCTCGAACGCGAAAAAGGTATCACCATCAAGAGTCACGCCATTCAAATTAATTACCCCTATAAGGGCGAACAATATGTGCTGAACTTGATTGATACCCCCGGGCACGTTGATTTCTCCTACGAGGTGAGTCGCGCCCTAGCCGCCTGCGAAGGCGCTTTGCTCTTGGTCGATGCCACCCAAGGTATTCAAGCCCAAACCATTTCGAACCTTTACCTGGCCATCGACAACGACCTCGAAATCATTCCCGTAATCAATAAAATTGATATGGACGGGGCCATGATTCCTGAAGTAAAAGACCAAATTACCGAATTGATTGGCTGTAAAGAAGAAGACATTCTCCTCGCCAGCGGAAAATCGGGTATCGGTATTGAAGAAATTTTGCACGCCATTATTACGCGTATTCCCGCCCCCAAAGGCGATACCGAAGCCCCCTTGCAAGCCCTCATCTTCGATAGCGTGTTCAATAGCTTCCGCGGTATTATTGTTTACTTCCGCGTATTCAATGGCACACTCCGCCAAGGCGATAAAATTAAATTCTCCAATACCGGACAAGAATATGAAGCCGATGAGGTGGGTATCTTGAAGTTGGGTATGGAACCCCGTAAAGAAGTGCGTGCCGGCGATGTGGGTTATGTAATTA
Organism: Chitinophagaceae bacterium; assembly: GCA_051006655.1. Classification (GTDB taxonomy): domain Bacteria; phylum Bacteroidota; class Bacteroidia; order Chitinophagales; family Chitinophagaceae; genus OLB11. The sequence continues at coordinate 1,169 of JBPCSZ010000076.1, read as the reverse complement.
CCGGTATCAAAGTGGCCAAGGAAGTAAAAGTGGGCGATACCATCACCACCACCACCAATCCTTGCTTGGAATCCATCAAAGGATTCGAAGATGTAAAACCCATGGTTTTCGCCGGTATTTACCCCGTTGAAACCGACCAATTCGAGGAACTCCGCAGTTGCATGGAAAAACTCCAACTCAACGACGCCTCCCTCACCTTCGAACTAGAAACCTCTCAAGCCCTCGGCTTTGGATTCCGTTGCGGGTTTCTTGGACTCCTACACATGGAGATTATCCAAGAACGCCTCGAACGCGAATTCAACCAAACCGTTATTACCACCGTTCCGAACGTAAGCTTCGAAGCCTCCACTACCAAAGGTGAACATGTGGTGGTGAACAACCCCACGGAAATGCCCGATGCCAGTCGCTTAGAATACATCAAAGAACCATTTATCAAAGCACAAATCATTACTAAACCCGAGTATATCGGGAATATCATGAACTTGTGTATCAATAAGCGTGGTATGCTCACCAACCAAAGCTACCTCACGCCAACCCGCATTGAACTTAGCTTCGAAATGCCTTTAACCGAAATCGTGTTCGACTTTTACGATAAACTCAAAAGTCAAACCCGCGGTTATGCGTCCTTCGATTACCACCCCATCGATATGCGCGAAAGCGATATTGTAAAAATGGATATTCTGTTGAATGGCGATAAAGTGGATGCCTTAAGTGCTTTGATTCACCGCAGTCGCGCGCAAGACTTTGGCCGAAAATTATGCGAAAAACTGAAAGAACTCTTACCACGTCAACAATTCCAAATTGCCATACAAGCTGCCATCGGCGCTAAAGTGGTTGCCCGCGAAAACATCAGTGCCATGCGTAAAGACGTAACCGCGAAATGTTACGGGGGTGATATTAGTCGAAAACGCAAATTATTAGAGAAACAAAAAGAAGGTAAAAAACGCATGAAACAAATTGGAAACGTAGAAGTTCCACAAGAAGCCTTCCTTGCAGTACTCAAATTAAACGACTAAAACAGGGCTTTCGTAAACGAAATGTAAATTGTTAGCCTAGTGCTATATCAATCCACTTCGCCCACTATATTTGAATTCCTAAAATTTTTAAAACATGAAAAAATTAAAAACAATTTTGTTGGCCGGTGTATTAACTGCCGGAGTGTTCTCGAC
>JBPCSZ010000075.1:0-19045 GCA_051006655.1 Chitinophagaceae bacterium | reverse complement strand
AAAACCCGTCGACTATGTGAGTCCATATTACCGCGACGAAAGTTTAATGCTCGGCATGGGTTGGCGCCCTTACGAAATGATGTTGCAATTGTTGGCCAAGGGCGACGATCCGTTTACGGGAGGACGTGAATATTACAATCACCCGAATTCGCGCCGTGAAGGACAGCCTAAAATTATTCATCAGAGTTCGGCTACGGGTATGCAAGCCGTGCCTACAACCGGCGTAGCACAAGGGTTTCAGTATATTGAAGCGATGCTGGCCGATAAAAATTCAACCTTCTCTTTTTCGGAATCATTCAAACAAGGAGTTGACGAAAAACCGGTGGTGGTTTGTTGCTTTGGCGATGGCAGTATTACCGAAGGTGAAGTGAGCGAGGCGTTTCAGTTTGCGGCCTTGAAACAATTGCCGATTATTTATTTGGTGGAAGATAACGATTGGGGCATTAGCGTGAGTAGCGATGAAGCGCGCAGTATGAATGCGTATGAGTTTATTGCCGGCTTCAAAGGCATTGAACGATTGCAAGTAGACGGCTCCGATTTTGAAGCCAGTTATGCGTGCATGGAAAATGCGATTCATTATGTGCGTGAAAACCGGAAGCCCATTTTAGTGCATGCGAAAGTGCCTTTATTGGGGCATCATACCAGCGGCGTTCGGAAAGAATGGTACCGTACCGAAGACGATTTAGCCAAACACAGCGTAAATGACCCCGGTCCAAAATTGCGGAAACGTTTATTACAAATGGGCGTTTCGCAAGAGCAGTTGGATACCATTGAAACCGATGAACTTCGTTTTGTTCAAGCGGAATTTGAGCAGGCCGTGAATGCCCCTGAACCCAATGCTTCGAGCGCATTAACCCACGTATTTGCACCTTGTTCTATTACAGAAGAGCAAGGGGAACGCACACCGGCCAATGGCGAAAAAGTAGTGATGGTGGATGCGGCTTTGCATGCCATTGAAGAATTAATGCGGGCACACCCGGAATGTTTGTTTTTTGGACAAGATGTTGGAAAGCGTCTCGGCGGTGTATTTCGCGAAGCCGCTACCCTGGCCGATAAGTTTGGCGATGACCGTGTGTTTAATACTGCTATTCAAGAAGCCTATATTATTGGTTCTACGGTGGGCTTAAGTGCTTTAGGATTGAAGCCGATTGTGGAAGTGCAGTTTGCCGATTATGTGTATCCGGGTATCAATCAATTGGTAACCGAGATTTCAAAATCGAGTTATTTAAGTTGCGGGAAGTTTCCCGTGAGTATGATATTGCGAGTACCCATTGGGGCTTATGGTGGTGGTGGCCCCTATCATAGCGGGAGTGTAGAAAGTATTTTGGCGAATATCAAAGGCATTAAAGTGGCCTACCCCAGCAATGCAGCCGATTTGAAAGGATTAATGAAAGCGGCCTATTATGATCCGAATCCGGTGGTGATGTTGGAACACAAAGGTTTGTATTGGAGCAAGGTGCCCGGCACCGATGAAGCCAAGACCATTGAACCGGCGGCCGATTATATATTGCCTTTCGGAAAAGGCCGTGTGGTATTGTCGGCTTCGGCGGAAGCTTTAGAAAATGGCGAATCGATGTGTGTCATTACCTATGGTATGGGGGTTTATTGGGCTAAACAAGCGGCCTTGCAATATCCGGGTCAAATTGAAATTATTGATATTCGAACCTTATATCCCTTGGATGAAGACTTGATTATGTTGACCGTAAAACGCCACGGCAAATGCATGGTATTAACGGAAGAACAATTGCGGAATTCGTTTGCTGAAGCCATGGCGTGTAGGATACAGCAACACTGTTTTTACCAGCTCGATGCGCCGGTGAAAACACTAGGTTCTGCCGATGTTCCGGCCATACCGATGAACACGATATTAGAAGCGGAAGTATTACCCGGTGTGGAGAAAGTGGCGCAGGCTATGGGGGAATTGTTACGGTATTAAGCTCAAAAAAACTACCTATGCAAGGGAAATCGCTGTATATTATTGCCGGGTGTAATGGTTCAGGAAAAACTACGGCGACATTCACCATCCTTCCAGACATTATCCAATGCCGTGAGTTCATCAATGCCGATGAGATTGCTCGTGGCTTATCCCCCTTTCAACCGGAAAAAGTCAGTTTTGAAGCGGGAAGAATTATGCTACACCGTATCCACGAGTTATTAAACGGCGAGGAAAGTTTTGCCTTCGAAACAACCCTATCAACCTTGACCTATCGGGATACCGTTTTGAACGCACAAGCTCGAGGGTTTGAGGTAACTCTCTTGTATTTTTGGTTAGACGATATTGAATTGGCTAAAAAAAGGGTGCAGATTCGCGTAACGGAAGGAGGACATAATATTCCGGAAGATATCATTGAGCGGCGATATATGCGTGGTCTTAAAAATTTATTTAAAATTTACACACCAATTGTAAATCATGTACTTTTGTTCGACAATTCATTAGGTCTTAATGAAACCATCGCCAGCAAAAGTTTAAATTCAGATTGGAAAATAAACAATTCAACAGCGTGGGAACAGTTAAACAAAATGCTATGATTGAACATAACTCAATGAATGATTTTCTGACCACAGTAAAAAAAGGGTTAGATCTTGCCTACGAACGTATGTTGGACTACAAAATCATGAAAAATTCAGTTGTTGTGATTAAACGCGATAACCAAATCGTCCACATGGATCCCCGCGTATTGAAAGAAGAATGGCTGAAGAAGAAAGAGTCTGCGCTTTAATTCCTTAATCGCTTCCCTTTAAATAATTCCTTCACGAATCAAATCGTGCAAGTGAATCATCCCGGCAAATTTCCCGTCATTTTCAACCACCAATTGCGAAATATTATTGGCCCGCATTATGGTCAAGGCATCCACGGCCAAGTCATTTTCATGAATGGTTTTAGGGTGTTGACTCATGATATCGGCGGCCGTGAGTTGTTCCCATTGCGGGTGTTTTTCTAACATACGGCGAATATCGCCATCGGTAACTATACCTTGAATTGCACCTGCTTCGTTGCATACCACAGCGGCCCCTAAGCGATTTTCGGTAATGGTAAACAAGGTTTGTTTGCTGGAGGTATGTGGTTCAACTTTCGGTTTGGCATTGCTACGGCTTAAATCGCCCACGCGCAAGTAAAGGCGTTTACCCAAGGCCCCACCCGGATGAAAGCGGGCGAAATCGGCGGGTTTGAATCCTTTCAAGGCCAATAAACAAACGGCCAAGGCATCGCCCATTACCAATTGGGCCGTGGTACTGCTGGTAGGGGCTAAGTTGTTTGGACAAGCCTCAACGGCGACAGAACAATTGATAAAATAATCGCTTTGTGTAGCTAAATACGACTGGGGGGCGCCACACAAGGCTATCAAGGTATTTCCGAATTGTTGAATGAAGGGCACCAAGACTTTAATTTCAGGTGTTTCCCCACTTTTGGAAATGAGCATCACGATGTCGTCGGAACGAATCATACCCAGGTCGCCATGAATGGCATCGGCGGCATGAAGGAACAAAGCCGGCGTACCGGTACTGTTTAAGGTAGCCACTATTTTTTGGGCAATGATGGCACTTTTCCCGATGCCACTAATGACTAAACGCCCTTGGGCACGATGAATGGTTTCAACGGCTTGAACAAATGCATCGTTGATATAAGATTGCAAAGCAAGAACGGCTTCGTATTCCGTTTGAATACAGGCCAAGGCGGTTTGTTGGATATCCACGACGGGCTTCATTCGAACAAAGATAGTATGTGTTGAGTATAGACAGTCGATTCATAAAAAAAGCCACTCGAAAGTGGCTTTTTATTTATTTCTTTTTTGATTTTTTCACCGATGGAGGTGGAGTTGGTTTAGGCGCTTGGTAGGTGCCTGTCATCAATTCCATAATTTTGGTTTCAATGGCGGGTGTCATTGGGTTACCGGCATAATCGAATTGACCCAATTGGCTCAACTGTCCAATTTCAACCGGCACGTCTTGAATTTGGTTATTGGTCAAGTTCAAACGTTGTAAACCACGCATCATACCAATTTCAGCCGGAATAGCTTGTAATTTATTATTGCTTAAATCAACATGAACCAATTTTTCCATACCGGTTAATACCATCGGAAATTCTTCGAACGCATTATTACCTAAGTTTAACTCACGCAAGTTCTGCATGTTCGCCATAGTGGCCGGCAAATCGAACACTTGGTTTCCGGGTTGGCCGGGAGCACCTAAGGTTAATTTTTCGAGACTCGTTAAAGAACCAATTTCAGCCGGCAAGAAATGCAAGTTGTTGTTCGACAAATTCAACTCGCGTAATTTCTTCATATTGCGAATGTCCGAGGGTACATAATTCAAACCACAACCGCTTAAATCGAGGTTGGTGATGTTCTTCATTTGACGAACAATACTCATCATCAATTTCGGATCGCTAATTTGATTGCCGCTGAATTTAAACGAACTCAAGGCTTGTAAATTATTGATTTCGTCGGGTAACGCGTGAATCGGATTCCCGGTAATGTCGAGCAATTCCAAGTTTTTGCAAGCCGAAATCGTGGCCGGCAAGGTGCTCAATTGATTATTGCTGAGAATGAGTTTGCGCAAGTTTTTCAATTCGCCAATGGTATTGGGAATTGATTTTAAATTATTGTTCGACAAATCGAGTACTTCCAATTTATCGAGCAAAAAGATATCGACCGGAATCTCCGTGATGTTCGCATTTTGTAAACTCAATTCGCGCAAATTGCGATAACGAAAGACTTCCTTCGGAATTTTATTGTAAGGCTGACTCGTTATATTCAGTTTGTATACACACAAATATTCGTGGGCCGCATAGGGCATAGTTGTATATACTTTATCGGGATCGCAGGGCTGAGCAACGGGATAGTATTGTTGGGCGTTGAGACTTATACCACTCATTAACACCGACAAGCTGAATATCAATTTCTTCATTGGACGGATAAAATTTGGCTTTAAAAATAGGTTGATTTTCGGCAAAAACATAATTTTTGTTCAAATCATCGTTCGAAATGGATTTTTATGCTTGTTTTTCGGGTTTAAACGTAGCGCAAACCGTCTCAATATGCGTCAATAATTGGGTTCTACCCAAGCGTTTTTCCGACGATGTAACCACCATATGCGGTGTTTCTTCCCACCAAGCCGCTAAGGTATCGCGGTAGGTTTGCACGTTTTTGCTGACAGTTTTCTGGTTTTCTTTATCGGCTTTGGTAAACACCAAGGTGAAAGGAACCCCCTTTTCGCCTAATTTATTAATGAAGTCGATATCTTGTTGTTGGGGCGCATGTCGGCTATCGAGCAATAAAAACAAACACAATAAATTTTCGCGTTTCTCGATATAAGTCCAAATCATTTTTGTCCATTCATTGCGTTTCTTCTGCGAAACTTTGGCAAAACCATAGCCCGGCAAATCGACCCAATACTGTTCATGATTGATGATAAAGTGATTAATCAATTGTGTTTTACCCGGTGTTGACGATACTTTGGCGAGGTCGCGCTTATGCGCCAACATATTAATCAGCGAGGATTTCCCCACATTACTCCGTCCAATAAAGGCTATTTCGGGCTTGTCGGGCTTGGGGCATTTATCCAATTCCGTATTGCTGATCACAAAGACCGCACTTTTAACTTCCATGGGCACAAAGGTAGGTTGAAGGAAGCAATACGCTATCAAAGGAAGCTTGTATGGCAAAACGCCTTGAAGCATGTACCTTCGCGGCATGGGAACATCGGTGGTACCCGACAGCTCGTCGGATTTAAGTAAAAAGGTGCAAGTTGAACAAATGTTCGATGATATAGCCCCACGTTACGACTTTTTAAATCGGCTCTTATCGTTCCGTATCGACGTATTATGGCGAAAGAAAGTCATAAAACTTTTACGCCCTTATTCGCCCAAAACCATTTTAGATGTGGCCACAGGCACTGCCGATTTAGCCATTGCCCTGCAAGCCTTGAACCCCGATAAAGTAACCGGCATCGATTTGTCGGCCTTGATGTTGGCCGGAGGGGAAACTAAAATCAAAGCCAAAAACCTGAATTCAAAAATTGTATTAATGAAAGGCGATGCGGAAAACCTCCCCTTCCCCGATGCCTCCTTCGATGCCGTTACCGTAGCCTTTGGGGTACGCAATTTTGAAAATTTAGACAAGGGCCTTGCGGAAATATTACGGGTATTAAAACCGGGCGGACAATTCATCATTCTCGAGTTTTCGAAAGTGAAAACTTTCCCCATGAAACAATTATATGCCTTTTATTTCCGTTATATAACCCCGATGATTGGCAAATTGTTCAGTCCAAACAAACAGGCTTACACCTATTTACCGAATTCCGTGGCGGTTTTTCCTGAAGGTGAGGAAATGAATGTAATATTGCAAAAAATCGGATTCAAACAACCCGTATGTTATTCTCTCACTTTTGGCATCGCCTCCATTTATCAAGCCGCCAAAGCGTCGTAATGCTCGCGTTTGTGCTTAGCAGTTTTTCTGCCTTGGCACAAAACGACAAAATGAACAACCCGGAGCACGACGAAAAGCCCTATTATTTTGGTATTACCATGGGCTTTAATACAGCTCAATACCGTTTAAATCAATCAAGCTACTTCACCCAGTACGATACCGTGATGAATATCAAACCGGTTTGGGGACAAGGCTTCCAATTGGGTATTATGGGCAATTTGAAACTGAGCAATTTCATTGATGTGCGCAGTATCCCGTCTTTTATGATTCGCGAGAAAGGCTTGGACTTCTCGCTTTTCAACGATAGCGTTAAGAAAAATTACTTCGAATCAGTCTTGTTCAGTCTCCCGGTTGAATTCAAATTCAAATCGGACCGTCAGAATAATTTTCGTTTTTATGTTTGTGCCGGCGGTAAATTCGATTACGATTTCAATTCCAATGCCCGCTCACGCCGTTTAGACGATGTGATTAAAATTAAACCGGTCGACTTTGGTTATAACCTCGGACTCGGGTTCGAATTCTATTATCCGAATTTCATTTTTGCCCCCGAAATTAAAGTCAGCAACGGCTTAGGCAATAGCATCATTCGCGATATCGGCGATCCAACCAATAAGGCCATCGACCGCATTACAACAAGGATGATTATTATTTCTTTCCATATCGAAGGATAAAACAGTAAGCAGTGAACTGTGAGCTGTAAGCAGCGAAGACAGTGAACTGTGAGCTGTGAGCAGTAAGCAGCGAAGACAGTGAATTGTGAGCTGTTTTCTCGCACTGTTTTCTCGCACTGTTTTCCCTCAGGCGAAGACAGGGGACAGAAACAGTGAACTGTAAACAGAAAACTGTGAAGAGGAGGAAACCTTATTGTTTGGCTACCACATATTCGTTGAATATTTTATTCAACCAACGAAGGATGGCCAACATAAATAAAAAGGCAACAATCAACAAGCCGACATTCACTAAGAAGAAATTCCCTTTATCGTCGTACTTATCCCACATACTGGCCAATACCCCACTCAACTTATTACCAATGGAGGTCGATAAAAACCAACCACCCATCATTAAGGCGGTTATACGCGGTGGACTTAATTTCGATACAATCGATAAGCCCATTGGACTCAAGAACAATTCTCCGATGGTGATGACGCCATAACTGGCAATGAGCCACCACACACTGACTTTCTCAGCCCCGTTTTGTCCGGCTTGAACTGCCGCATACATTACTAAGGCACTCAAGCCCGAAATGAGCAAGCCCAAGGCAATTTTGGTGGGTGTAGTAGGCTCAGCGTTTCGGCGGCGTAAGAAGGTAAAGAAGGCTACGACCAATGGCGTAAGCATGATTACCCAACCGGGGTTTATAGACTGACTCAAATTGGTAGACCATACACTGACTTTTTCACCTTCTTGTGGACGCTTTTCGGGCGCTACATTGCGGAAATATAGCGGGTAATCGATGGTTTTTACCACCTCGCCCGCTTCATTTTTTTGTAAGCGAAATTGTGCATCGTACAATTCGGTACTGTCTTGTGCAAAGGTTAAACTTTTCGAGAATTTCAAATTATCGAAAAGCACTTGTTGTGTGCCGCTCACTTCGCGGTTGGTGTAGCGGTCGGCCCATGTATTTAAGGCACTGCCGTTTTGTTTGAACACAGCCCAGAATAAGGTTACTACTGCAAAGATGGCCAAGAGTGCTCCAATGGGTTTCTTCTCGTCGGGGTGGGCCTTCACATACAAAGAAGAATAAAAGAAGACCACCGGAATACAAGCAAAAATGAAGGCATCGGTACTGTCGCTACCAAAAATATTATTGGGCAAGAGCCAACCCAATACGCCGGCTACAACACTGGGCAATAATATAACCAAAGCAATTCGCGAGAAAGGCATATCGCCGGGTTGTTCGCCTTTAATAACATCGAAATCTTTATAGTGTTTTGTACCGGCTAAAAAAATGAGAATTCCAATGAACATCCCAATACCGGCCGCCATGAACGCCCAAGTCCAACCCAACATAATTTGCAACGCCGCGCCAAAAAAATTACACACAAAGGCCCCAATATTAATGCCCATATAGAAGATATTGAAGCCATCGTCTTTCATAGATTTATGTTCGGGCGTGGAATATACATTCCCTAATAAAGTAGAAATATTGGGCTTGAAAAAACCATTCCCTAAAATCACCAAGGTCATAGCGATATACAACATGGTTTTATCGTGAATGCCCATCATGCAATAACCTATCCCCATGAGGAGTCCACCCGCAATAATCGACTTACGATAACCAAAAAATCGATCGGCTAAGAGTCCACCTAAAAACGGAGTTAAAAACACCAAAGCAATAAACGTACCATACAAATCGGCCGATTCTGATTCGGTCATGGCAAAGCCTTCTTTTACATCTTTCAAATACAAGGTAAAAATGCCAATCATTAAATAATACCCGAAACGTTCCCACATTTCAGAGAAAAATAAAAAGGGCAAGGCTTTGGGGTGCTTAGGCTTCAAGGTTTCCATAGTGCAAGGGGTAAGGCTTACAAGATTAACGGATTTTTATTGGAAAGCCAAACTTTCGTGTTGAAAAGAACAGAAGAAAAAATACACGGAAAGGCCACTAGGCGTTTCGAATAAATTGGGCAATATCGTCGATGATGGTTCTTTCGTTCGAGAGACGAGGCACCTTATGTTGGCCCCCTAATTTACCCCGATGTTTCAACCAAGCATTGAATGTGCCCGATGGAACGGCTTGAACGACTGGCAATGAAAGGGCCATGTTCTTATGGCGTTTTGCTTCGTAATCGGAATTCAATTGTTGTAAATGGGCATCTAATATTTCAGTGAAATGCACCAAAGATTCCGGGGCACGATTGAATTCGATGAACCATTCGTGGGCCCCATTTTGCGATTCACTCATATAAACGGGAGCCGCAGTATAATCCGATACCATAGCCCCGGTTTGTCGACACGCTTCAGCGATGGCCGCATCGGTATTGTCTACGATGACTTCTTCGCCGAAGGCATTAATAAAATGCTTTAAACGCCCCGTAACTTTAATGCGATAAGGGTTCACCGAAACAAACTTAATGGTATCGCCCACCAAATAACGCCATAAGCCGGCATTGGTACTAATCACCAAGGCATACTGACGGTCGAGTTCAACTTCTTCCAATTGTAAGGTGCGGGCATCGTTTTTTTTATATTCTTCGATGGGAAGGAACTCATAAAAAATACCATGATTCAAAAAGAGGAGCATCCCATCGCGGTCAATAATATCTTGTGCCGCGAAGAACCCTTCCGAGGCGTTATAATTTTCCAAATAACGCATTTGCTTAGATGGAATAAGGGTATTGAATTGATTGCGATAGGGCGTGAAGTTTACTCCCCCATGCATATACAATTCCAAATTAGGCCAAATATCGTGGAGGTTATTCTTGCCGGTAATTTCAAAAATATGTTTGATGAGTACTATTGTCCAAGTAGGCACCCCGGCGATTGAGGTAACATCCTCGTGCATAGTAGCGCGGGCCATGCGGTCTATTTTTTCTTCCCACTCTTGCATTAAGGCAATCGATAATTCGGGGGTACGAATGAGGTGGGTGAAATACGACATGTTTTGCAACATCACGGCCGACAAATCGCCATAATAGGAATCGGCATTCAGTTGATTTAACTCATGACTGCCGCCCAGGGTAAGGCATTTGCCGGTTAGAATTTCCGATTGCGGAAAGTTGCGGTAATACAAAGCCAATACATCCTTGGCCGATTTGTAATGACATTCCACCAAGGATTCATTGCTCACCGGAATGAATTTACTTTTATCGGAGGTGGTACCCGACGATTTAGCAAACCAAGAAATAGGGGAATTCCACAATACATTTTGTTCACCGCGCATCATCCGATCGATATAGGGTTTTAAATCGTCGTATTCGTGGAGTGGAACTTGTTGTTTGAATTCTTTAATTTGATCGATATGTCGGAACCCATGATCTTTCCCGAAGGCGGTGAACTGTCCATCGTGAATGAGGGAATTGAACACCATGGTTTGTGTGCTATACGGATTAAGCAGGTAGTTATCTATGGAACTCCAGCGAAGTTTAAGCAGGCCTTTAATGGCGGGATTTAAAATCTTCATCCTGTAAGCATTATCTCCTACTCTCTTTTTAGAAACGGAGGCCGTAAAAATACATGAAAATGCGGAATATTAGTGTGTTTCGGGCAAGGAGGCCGTTTCGCGTTTGGGGCGGAGCTCAAAATTTTGTCCCAAATACAAGCGACGAACCTGCTCATCGCCGGCTAATTCTTCGGCGGTGCCCGATTTTAAAATATTCCCATCGTACAATAAATAAGCGCGGTCGGTAATAGACAAGGTTTCTTGCACATTATGATCGGTTATAAGGATACCGATATTTTTCGCTTTCAATTGTTCCACGATCACTTGAATATCTTCCACCGCAATCGGGTCGATACCGGCAAAAGGTTCATCGAGTAAAATAAATTTCGGATCGACGGCTAAGGCGCGTGCAATTTCAGTTCTTCGGCGTTCGCCTCCACTCAATACATCGCCATTGTTTTTTCGCACATGGGTTAAACGAAATTCGGTTAAAAGCGATTCCAATTTATCTTTTTGTTCTGCTTTGGAAAGCGACGTAATTTCCAATACCGCCGCGATGTTTTCTTCCACGGTCATTTTTCGAAAAATGGAGGCTTCTTGAGGTAAATAACCAATTCCCATTTTAGCCCGTTCGTACATGGGCAAGGGGGTAATGCGGGTATTATCGAGAAACACATCGCCTTCGTCGGGTTTAATTAAGCCAACCACCATGTAAAAGGTAGTTGTTTTACCGGCGCCGTTTGGACCTAATAAGCCTACAATTTCGCCTTGTTTCACTTGAACGGAAACATGTTTCACCACCATCCGTTGCCGGTACGATTTTACCAATTGGGTTGTTCTGATTTCCGATAAGGCCATGAAGCAAAAATTAATGGGTTATTTTTTCTAAACGAATGCCCACACTCATCATTTCAGGTAAAGGATCCTGACGCATTAAATGTTTCAAGCGCATGGTGTATTTCCCCGGTTTAGAAAAATGAACGGGAGAGCCTTGCGGGGTGAGTGGAATTTGATGTTCGCGAATATCTTGCATACCGCGGCCCAACCATTTCCCGTCTTGTTGCGATAAGGTCAATTCCACCTTACTTTCAATGGGTTTTGTTTCGCCGGGAAGCACGGTTTCCACCTGAAGCCAAATATTGGAAAACGGATAAGCATCGGTATGACGCAAGGTGGCGTAAACCATATAATTGCTCAGGGTATCTTTTACATCGAATGTAAAAGAAGGCATATCCTTGCTAGGCCATTGCCGTTTGGGCAAATCGTAGTTTTTCTCAAATACATTATTGTAAATACAAGCAGAGAAGAAAGCAAGGGTTAACCCGAAAAGTAAAGCGCGGCGCATGGAGGCAAAGATATTACAAGGCATTGAGTAATTGTTCCTTGGCTTGTTCCAATTCATCCTTCATGGCCACCACTAATTTTTGAATGCCCACATCGTTGGCTTTAGAACCCAAGGTATTGATTTCGCGACCAATTTCTTGCATCAAGAAACCGAGTTTCTTTCCTTTATGCAAGCCCGGTTCGGCCATTAATTCGGCAAAATAATCGCAATGGTGTTTCAAGCGATTGCGTTCCTCGTTGATATCGAGCTTTTCAACATAGAAGATAATTTCTTGTTCCAAGCGGTTGGCATCCACGCCCAACCCTTTCCCTTGTTCTTGGGCGGCTTGCAGGAGTTTTTCGCGCAAGCGAGGAATTCTGTTTTTTTCTAAGGGGTCAACGTCTTCGGCTAAACGCGCTATGGTTGTTACATTATTCGAAATATGCTTGGTGAGCATAACCCCTTCCTGACGGCGTTGATCCATCAAGGCCTCGCAAGCACCAACTAAAGCTTCAGAAACATGCGCCCAATCGTCTTCGTGCAATACATCGCTGGACGGTGAAACAATTTCAGGCATACGCATCAAGGTGGGTAAAATATCATGCTTTTCCAATTGCAACTCATCGGCAATTTGCATCATGGCCATATAATAATGTTTGGCTAATTCGGTATTCACCGTCATAGCGCGCGCATTGCCGTGCTGTTTAATCAGTATATTCACATCTACACTTCCCCGAATTAATTGTGCTTGCACTAAATTACGAATATCAATTTCGTAAGGTTTCAATAAGGGAGAAATTTTAGTATTGATTTCAAATTGTTTTCCGTTCAAGGAACGAATTTCAATCACGCCACTGTAATTCGTTGTTTGAAATTCTTTTCTACCGAAGCCGGTCATAGACAATAACATGCAAAATAAATTTCGTTAAAAGTAGTGCTTTCAAAAATAATGCTTGGAAAAAGATATTTTCAAGACAAAAAAATAAAACGAAGTGTATTCCGTTTTAATCTACGATGTTATTTTTCTAAAATGCTGAAACGCTTTATTCATGCTTGTTTCAGACATAAAAAAAATCCGAACCATCTTTTGTGCTCGGATCTTTTTTTGAATTTATGGGTTAGTAAGCGTAATAACCATTACAAGTATATAACATAATTTCAATTCTCAAAAATAATTTGAAAAAAAATTTTACACTGCAACGTGTATAACCTCAAGCCATTCATATCTTGAATTGGAATCCTTGGATAGAAAAGACAAAAATGGAACGATTAAAATAAGCCTTCAACAATTACCTTTGTGTTCATTAAAAATTACATTATGGCATATTCTTATTCTGTGGCTGAACGTTTCATGCGTTATGTGCAAATAGATACGCAAAGCGATCCGAATGCAACGTGCTTCCCAAGTTCTGAAAAACAAAAAGACTTAGGCCGTTTATTGCGCGATGAATTGAGCGCCTTAGGATTAAGCGATGTAGAGATGGATGAACACGGTTATGTGTTCGCCACTATCCCTTCCACCACCAAAAAAGAAGTGCCTGTAATTTGTTTTTGTTCGCACATGGATACCGCGCCCGATTGCAGTGGCACCGGCGTAAAACCCATTGTACATACAAATTATCAAGGACAAGATTTGATTTTGCCCGACGATAACACGCAAGTGATTACCACGAAACAACATCCGTATTTGAAGGAACGCATTGGCGATGATATCATCACGGCGTCAGGTACTACTTTATTGGGTGCCGATGATAAAGCGGGCGTGGCCATCATTATGGATTTCGCCGCTTATATGATGCAGCATCCTGAAATTGAACATGGTAAGATTCGTATTTTATTTACACCCGATGAAGAAGTGGGTCGTGGGGTAGAAAAGTTGGATATGAAAAAATTAGCCGCCAATTATGGATACACCCTCGATGGCGGTGAACGTGGCGCTTTGGAATTTGAATCGTTCAGTGCCGATGGTGCAACGGCCATTATTCACGGCATTAGTGCCCACCCCGGTTATGCGAAAGGCAAATTGGTAAGTGCCATTAAAATTGCCGCCGATTTCTTAAACCGTTTACCGAAAGACCGTTGGAGTCCTGAAACAACCGAAGGCCGTGAAGGATACGTTCACCCCATGTCGGTAGAAGGTGGTATTGAAAAAGTAGTGGTTAAATTCATTGTTCGCGATTTCGATACGAAAGCATTAGCCGAACATGAAGCCACCTTGGAACAATTATTAAAAGAAACCATTGCGGACTATCCCGGAGCGCGTTACGAGTTCAGCACCTACGAGCAATACCGCAATATGATGGACGTATTGAAAGATATGCCCTTTGTGGTAGATTATGCCGAAGAAGCCATGATATGCGCCGGGGTGAAAGCTGAACGCCATTTGATTCGTGGTGGTACCGATGGTTCGCGTTTATCGTTTATGGGACTCCCCTGCCCCAATTTATTTACCGGCGAAATGGCCATTCATGGTAAGCATGAATTTGTGAGTGTACAAGACATGCAAAAGGCCGTTGATACGATGGTGGAATTGGTTCAAATTTGGGAGCAACGCAGTTAAAACTGCGTCACCAATTTGATGTTCAATAAACGGGCGGTTAAGCGATTAGGAACAGCATAGGTACGCGATGTACTTTGATCTTGTATCCACATATAGGATAAAGTATTTTGTATGCCCAAGAGATTAAATACTTCCAAGCTTAACCACATGCTTTTTACTTTTTGGAAATAACTGTAGCTGGGACGGTCTTTTTTGGCGCCATCAATAATGAGGGCCGCAAAGCCAATATCCACGCGCTTATAACTGGGAATACGCAAAGTATCGCCGTATCGGTTTTGGTCGGGTGGACCGAAAGGCAAGCCGGTTGAATAGAGTCCGTTTAAATACAATTTAAAGTTCTTATTTCGCGGTAAATAATCGGAGAAGAATAAGCCAAAGCTCACACGCGAATCGGTGGGACGTGGAATATAGCCCGGGTAAATTACCGCGCTATCTGCACCCGCGGTGTTGGGATAAACCACTTTATCGTCGAGTAAATTTTCGCCGGTTTTCATAATGCCTAAACTCACCCACGATTCAGCATCTTTCACTAAATCGCCATACAACCGAAATTCAGAACCATAAGCATACCCCACAGCATTGTTTTTTCCGAAATAACGAATACGTACATTATCGTATTCGTAAGGCACAATATTCCACAAGTATTTATAATATACTTCGGTGGTGAATTTAAAAGGGCGTCCACCTAAACCTTGAAATTGATAATCAAGTCCACCCACCGCATGATACGAACGTTGGGCTTTTAATTGGGTATTCACCGAACCATCGAGCATGCGCATTTCACGGTAGAAAGGCGGTTGCGAATAAATACCCGTTGCCAAGCGATAAATCACATCGCGTTTGGTTTTCATGGGTTTATACGAAACTTGTAAACGCGGACTCACCAAGAATTCTTGGTTCAATTGGTTGTAGTTGAAACGCACACCACCGGTCATCACTAAGCCAATGGAATCGAAAGCGATATTATCTTGAATATACCCGTTGAAGCGGTTGTATACAAAATCTTGCGACGATTTATACCGACGAGCCATGAGCAAAACCGTGTCGCTATAAGGTTGCGAGAATCCGGCACTATCGCGACGTTCCCATTCGTTGAGTTTATCGCGAATATCCACATGTTCGGCCGTAGCGCCCCATTGCATGAAATGACGACCGGCTTTGTAGGTTCCTTTATGTCCCACATTACCCACCATAATATTCAAGTAATTGCGGGCGAACGTATGAATGATACCGGTACCGAGGGCATACTTCAAATCGCCGAAGTTAGCCTTGCTTAAATCGGTTTCAATTTCGCCCAATAAATATTCGCCTTGAATATCGTAGGTTTCTTTTTCGTTGGTCATGAAGCCGGAGGCCAACCATTTTAATTGCAATTTATCGTTGGGGCGATGCGTGGCCGAAATGCCGCCGAAGCGTGAATCGAATTGATCGGTTTCTGCGCCGGAATAAAACGTTTGCAATTGAAAGGCTTTATTGATTAAGCCAAAACTTTGGGTTGAATTTTCAGGCACAAAATCGAAACGGTTGCGCGCGAAATTGGCGAATAAATCGATTTGCCAATCGGTATTAATTTGATAGGTTAAATACCCTTGCACATCGGTGAAGGTTGGATTGTACACCCCTTTTGTTTGTTGGGCTTGCAATAAATATTGATTCGATTTTTGGCGAAGTCCCACCATATACGATAAACGCCGTTTAACGCCAACCCCTTCCAAATGCGCGCCAAAGCCCAATAAACTCAAGGTAGCACTGCCTGCAAATTCTTTGGGCTTCTTGTACGTGATATCGAGTACACTGCTCATCTTATCGCCATACTTCGCTTGGAATCCACCGGTAGAGAAATTCACCCCACTCACTAAATCGGGATTGATAATGCTCAAACCTTCTTGTTGTCCACTGCGCACCAAAAACGGACGATACACTTCGAAGTCGTTGATGTACACCAAGTTTTCATCGAAGTTTCCACCACGCACATTGTATTGCGAGGTCAATTCGTTGTTGTTGCTTAAAAACACTTTCAGCAAACCTTCAATACCGCCAACGGTGCTTGGCAATAAATTATGTTTCTTCGGGTCGATGCGAATGGAGCCGGCTTCGGTGCGTCGGGTTTCGTCGCGCACGGTGAATTCTTTAATTTTCACCGATGCATTTTTCATCGATACCGTAATGGAAATGGTTTTATTTTCTTCAATGAAGCGGGTCATTTTGAGGGGTTCGTACCCCAAATAAGAAAACGTGATTTGCACATTGCGTTTGGCCGGCAAGCTCAACACAAATCGGCCTTCGGCATTGGTGCGTGCGCCTTGTGGCAAATCGCGTACGCTCACACTCACATATTCGAGGGCTTGTCCAAATTCATCGAGGACCCGCCCTTCAATAATGCCTTGGGCGTTTTGGGCTTGAGCCGAAAAGGCCCAAAACAATAAAAAGACTAAAATGGATTGAATGCGCATGTAAAGAGGGAACGAAAATACACTTTATTTAGTATTGGTTGAAATTGTAAGGTTCTTCATAGACCTTTAATTTGTTGTAATTTTACCGCATGACGATGCTCAACAATTATACCCGCATTCAACATTATATAGACGGCACTTGGTGCGATGCCTTGGACGGCGGTACCTTGAACAATATCAATCCCGCCACCGGCGAAACCATTGGCACCATTGCGGCCGGAACCCATCGGGATGTAGAGTCCGCTGTGGCAGCCGCTCAAAAGGCCTTACCCACTTGGCAAAACAGCAAACCCGAAACGCGCTTTGCCATTTTAAATAAATTGGCCGATTTAATTGACGCCAACCTCGACGCCCTCGCCTTGGCCGAAACCACCGACAATGGCAAACCTTTGTGGTTGAGCAAAATGGTGGATATTCCTCGTGCCTCCTCGAACTTCCGTTTTTTCGCTACCGGTATTATGCACTTCTCCAGCGAAAGTCATATTATGGAAGACCGGGCCATTAATTATACCGCCCGTCAACCTATTGGTATTGTAGGTTGTATTTCGCCTTGGAATTTACCCTTGTATTTATTTACCTGGAAAATTGCCCCGGCCTTAGCGGCAGGCAATTGTGTAATAGCCAAACCCAGCGAAGTAACTCCCCTCACGGCCCACTTATTAACGCAATTATGCGAAGAAGCCGGCTTGCCCAAAGGCGTCTTCAATATTGTACACGGCGACGGACCGAATTGCGGGGCGGCCATTGTAGCCCATCCTGCCATTAAAGCGATTTCGTTTACAGGCAGTACCCGCGCCGGTGCCCATATTGCCTCGGTAGCGGCACCGATGTTTAAAAAACTTTCCTTGGAATTGGGCGGAAAAAATCCGGCCATTGTATTTGCCGATGCCGATTGGAACAAGATGATGAAAACCGTGGTGCAAAGTTCCTTCTCCAACCAAGGACAAATCTGTTTGTGCGGGAGTCGCATTTTGGTGGAACGAAGCGTGTACGAAAAATTCAAAACAGAATTTGTGGAACGTGTGAAGGCCTTGACCGTGGGTGATCCCTTATTGGATTCTTCGCGTCAAGGAGCGGTAGTAAGCGAATTGCATTTCAATAAAATTATGGGCGCCATTGCCTTAGCCAAAGAAGAAGGCGGTACCGTATTATGCGGTGGTGAAGCGGTGAAACCGGAAGGCCGTTGTGCGAATGGTTATTTTGTGCAACCCACGGTGATTGAAGGTTTGTCTCAACATTGCCGCACCAATACCGAAGAAATTTTTGGTCCGGTGGTTACCTTACAAGCCTTCGATACCGAAGAAGAAGCCATGACCTTGGCGAATGGTACCGACTATGGCTTAGCGGCTACGGTGTGGACGCAAGACATTACACGTGCTAACCGTTTAGCCTTGCATTTACAGTTTGGTATTGTGTGGATTAATACCTGGCTCCTGCGCGATTTACGTACGCCTTTTGGCGGTGTGAAGAACAGTGGTGTGGGTCGTGAAGGTGGTTGGGATGCCTTGAAATTTTTCACCGAGCCGAAAAATATTTGTGTTGAATTATAGTGATTTAATTTTGTAACTATATGGAACAGCCCATTCAACATTTTCAAACCAAGCGGAATTTCAAACCCTTCCTCTTCATCTTGATGCTTCAAATGGGCTTGATGTTTTTTATTGCGTGGGCCATGGGCGAACCCTTGGGTTGGGGCACCTTGCTATTTTCCCCATTCATTAGTACCGGCTTTTTATTGTACGATTATTACAAAACCCATTACCGCATTGAAAACGGCATCTTATACATACAAAGTGCCTGGTTTAAATCGTCGATTCCGGTGCATGAAATTCGAAAAATAAAACGCATCAATTCGTGGTTGAGTGCGCCGGCCACCTCGAACAAACGCTTGGAATTGACATACAAAAAATACAACCATATCGAGATTTCGCCGAGCGATGTGGATGGTTTTATTGCGGCCGTAAAAGCCGAGAATCCGGCTGTAGAGTTAGCTATTTAATTTTTTGGGACCGGCGTTCATCGCTATCCTCATCGCAATTCCCGCACGTGCGGGACACGTCGGCACCATCGTTTACATCAACTCCCCCGCTGAACAATGTTCCTTCGATGCCACTATAGCCCCGATTGGAATAGGCTACCATGTAGCCATGGAAAGCGGGAAAACCGATGAAGAAA
>JBPCSZ010000074.1:0-9141 GCA_051006655.1 Chitinophagaceae bacterium | reverse complement strand
GCCCAAGAAACTATAATGTCCGGTAGCATCGGTAAACGTAATATGATTCCCCGGATTCGCGGTGATCATGGTGCCGGGAATACCGACTTCATTGGCCCCTTGTGTGCAATTCAAATTACTATCGTAATACACCACACCACTCACATCGCCACACGAACCACCCAAGGCGGTTAAAGGATAAGTGAGATTAATACACTGATTCGAGGCATTGGTAATAGTAACATTATACGTACCCGCATTCAAATTCGAGATAGTTGAACCGGTTGCACTGTTACTCCACGCATAGGTATACGAACCACTTGGCGTTGGAATCAATTGAATAGACCCATTCGCCGATAAATTACACGAA
The DNA here is from genome assembly GCA_051006655.1 of Chitinophagaceae bacterium. Classification (GTDB taxonomy): domain Bacteria; phylum Bacteroidota; class Bacteroidia; order Chitinophagales; family Chitinophagaceae; genus OLB11. The sequence goes on along the minus strand of JBPCSZ010000074.1, from coordinate 8,792 downwards.
GGTTGAATAATATTGGCATTCATGGTTACGCCCGGAAAAGCCGTAGCTCCTTGTACCGTAATCACGGTATCTTTCAAACAGCCACCAAAATAATTATCCTTTACGGTTAAGGTATACGTTCCCGAACATAAATAACTGAACGTATTATTCGAACTAAACGCACCACCGTTTAAACTGTACTGATACGGCGCGGTGCCACCCGAAGCTGATGCTGTGATACTACCCGCACCAACAACCGCATTCGGATGCATGAATTGATTCGTGGTGCCCGTCAACAATTGTATTACCGTCGAATTCGTACAACTGTTCGCATCCGACGCAATTACGGTATAATTCCCCACGCATAAATTGTTGTATTGATTGCCGTTGATGGTGTAGGTATACGGTGCCGTGCCACCCGTAGCTTGCGCCACAATACTGCCCGTACAATTCGTACCACACGAAATTGGCGTTACGGTATTATTAAACCCTAATCCACTTTGTCCGTTAAACGTATGCACCTGATAACCACTGCAACCATTGGCATCCATTACGCTTACGGTATAGGTGCCATTGCACAAATTATTAATCAAACCACCGCCAAAAGGTACCGATGGCGAAATATTTATCGAGTAGGGCGGTGCGCCTCCGCTTACATTGTAATTCATACTGCCATTACATACCCCCGGACAAGACGTATTCACGAAATTGGTCAATTGCATACTAGGCGATTGAATTGTGGTAATACCGGCAATGGCAGAAATGGTACATCCATTCGCATCGGTAGCCACTACGGTATAATTGGTCGACATTAATCCGTTAAACATGGTTGGATTACCGGGAACTATCCCGCCACCAATATTCGGGTTAATGGTATATGTATATGGCGGTGTGCCTCCGCTAATTTGCCATGCAATACTTCCGGTGTACCAAGTACCGCACTGCACATTATTGGCATTTATAAACACCGTACTCATAGGCGTTGGCATGGCATTTAACACCGTGGTGGTACTTGCCGTGCAATTCGTATTATCGGTGCCAGTGATGGTATAAGTCCCGGCCGTTAAACCATTAAACGTTCCGGTAGTATTGGTAATATTCCCTGGCATCAACTGGTAATTCACGGCATTCGCCATGTTAGCGGTAATGTGGCCGGTGCTTGGACTACAAACCGGACTAACACTACTCGTTAAATTAATACTGCATTGCGCTTTCCCGAAAATTGGGAGTAACATGATAGCCAAAACAGGCATTAAGCGATTCCAATGACGTGTAAAATTTGTTGCCATAAATAAAAAACAATTTCATGCCAACAACGGCGTTGGCTTATTGAGGACAACAAATTATACCAAATAGTTGGTAATTGAGGATTCTAATGAGTAAAATGAGATTAGAAGCGCATCTTTCGCCCATTCTCCCTGAGGCAGATCAACATCCAATTCCTGCTTCTTCTCTGCATCGTGTATTTGTCTGAACTAGGATGCTCATGATTTAAGAATGATAAGATGGGTTGCTCTTCCCGTGTTTTGCGGGCAGCATCTCAATAATATTCCGTGGGCTGTTCGAGATGTTAGGCTTGCTGCATCTCGAACAAGAAATAAAAAAATACGGATGAGTGGGAGTTGTAGGGGCGAATTGAATTCGCCCATGTAAAAACAATACGGAGGTTGGTAGAGCCAGGGCATGCCCTGGCTCTACACAATACAATTTTTATCACAGAGGAATTGAGTGGTTTTCACAGAGGTTTTGCGGATACAAATTCAACAACCGCAACGTCCTCGCAACTAAAATTCGTATTGATGTAAAGCAAATTGGCGAGTGACGATGCGGAGAAATGTGTAGGGTAATGTTGTATAAGCGAGTAACAAAGCGAGTGCGAGGGTTATTGCGTGAGGGATTGCAGCGGAAAGCCTTGCGTGAGGCACGAACGCAAGCTTGGAGTGGAAAGCCCGACAGCCGGAAACCGAAGCGAGAGCGAAAGCGGAAGTGAGGTTTACGGGTGGCACGCTAAAATCAGTGCGAGTGCGAGTAAGCGAGTGCGAGGGAGCAGAGCGAGTGCGGGAATAAAAAAACGAACGAGTATAAACCCGTTCGTTTTTACATAATTAAACAGCGTGAATTAGGCGAGTGTGATGCTCTTATCTAAATACACATCTTGGATGGTGTTCAATAATTCAACCCCTTCTTTCATGGGTTTTTGGAAGGCTTTACGTCCGCTAATTAAGCCCATACCACCGGCGCGTTTGTTTACAACGGCGGTCATTACGGCTTCGGCCATATCGGTAGCACCTTTACTTTCACCGCCCGAGTTGATTAAACCAACGCGACCCATATAGCAGTTGGCTACTTGGTAACGGGTTAAATCGATCGGATGATCGGTGGTTAAGTTTTCGTACACTTTCTTGTGGGTTTTACCAAACTTCAAGGCATTGTAACCACCATTGTTCGAAGGTAATTTTTGCTTGATGATATCGGCTTGAATGGTTACCCCGAGGTGATTGGCTTGACCGGTTAAATCGGCGGCGGTGTGGAAATCCATTTCGCTGGTTTTGAAAGCGCCATTGCGGAGGTAGCACCACAATACAGTAGCCATCCCTAATTCGTGGGCATATTCGAAGGCTTTCGCTACTTCTTGAATTTGACGTGTGCTTTCGTCGCTACCAAAATAAATGGTGGCACCTACGGCAGTGGCTCCCATATTCCAAGCATCTTTAATGGAACCAAACATAATTTGGTCGAACTTGTTGGGATAAGAAATGAATTCGTTGTGGTTGATTTTTACAATGAACGGAATTTTGTGCGCATACTTGCGAGCCACAGAACCCAATACACCATAAGTAGAAGCCACGGCATTGCAACCGCCTTCCATAGCCAACTTCACAATATTTTCAGGATCGAAATAAATGGGATTAGGAGCGAACGAAGCACCGGCGCTGTGCTCAATACCTTGGTCTACAGGCAAAATAGAAACATAACCGGTATTCTTTAAACGACCATTGCCCAATAAGGCTTGAATGCTACGCAAGGTTTGTGGATTGCGGTTGCTGTTGATCCAAACTTCATCCACGGTCTTTTTCGACGGTGTATGCAATTGGTCTTTCGAAATGGTGGTACACTTATGGTCTAAGTAATACGCGGCATCATTGCCCAATAAATCAAGAATGTGTTGATTCGCCATAAAAGGGATTTTTTGTTTTTTAATTAAAAAGCACGCAAAAATAGGCCAAAAAACCGCAAAATTTCGGTTTTTTTCAGCAAAATGATGTGATTTTAATCAATTTGAACGTAATGCCACCCCGGCCGGTATTCCTTTTGCAAGGCCTGAATGAGTTGGTTTAAGTGACTCGGATTGTTTAAAAAATCCGTTTGGGTGGTGTCTACTACCAAGGAACGGTACTTACTGCTTTTAATGAGTTGCAAGTAGGCGTCTTGCAATTCCAACAAATATTGGTCTTCAATATTTTGTTCGTACGAGCGATTGCGTTGGGTAATGTTGCGGCGCAATTTCGAGAGGGGCGCGTGGAGGTAAACCACCAAATCGGGCTCGGGTAGGTTGGGGTAAATTATATCGAACAGGGTTTCGTACAAATGGTACTCGTCGTCGGGTAAATTTACGCGGGCAAACAATTTGCTTTTAATGAATAAGTAATCGGAAATCATATATTCCGAAAACAAATCGCCCGTATTGAGGATGTCTTTTAATTGCTTGAAACGTTCGGCTAAAAATGAGAGTTCTAAGGGAAAGGCATACTTTGAGCGGTCCCGATAAAACTTAGGCAGGAAAGGGTTTTCAGCGAATTGCTCTAAAATAAGCTGTCCGCCCAGTTCGCGTTGCAATAACTGACACAAGGTGGTTTTCCCTGCTCCAATATTTCCTTCGATGGTAATGAATTTGCCTAACATGCCGAAAGGGTAAAGATAATACCTTGACTTGCTTTAAAAAGCGCTAACGTATCTTTCCGCCCAAATTTTATGCACATGCTGGCAGTAATTACCGGAGCAACGAAAGGCATTGGACGTGCCGTGGCGGAACAATTTGTTCGGGAAGGGTTTCATATTGCTTTTTGCGCTCGCACTGAATCGGAAGTAAAAGCAACAGCGGCCCATTTACAAGCCCTGAATGCAGAGGCCTGTATTTTAGCCGAAGTGGCCGATTTGAGTCTACACGAAGACGTGATGCGCTTTGCCCAATCCGTATTACAAACCTTTTCGTCGGTAGATGTGTTGGTGAACAATGCCGGTATTTATCGTCCCGGTTCGGTATGCAATGAACCCGACGAGAATATGGATTATTTAATGCGCCTGAATTTTTTAAGTGCTTATCATTTAACGCGGGCTTTATTGCCACGCATGCAAGCCGCGGGTAAAGGACATATTTTTACGATGTGTTCCGTGGCCGGATTGAAAGCATATCCCGGGGGTGGTTCTTATAGCATCAGCAAATTTGCCTTGGAAGGGTTTACACAAAACTTGCGCTTAGAATTGATGACACAAGGCATTAAAGTAACTGCCGTACAAGCCGGTGCTACCATGAGCGATTCTTGGGCGGGGGCTAATATTCCGGCCGAGCGCATGATGCGTGCCGACGATGTGGCATCGGCCATTTGGGGTGCCTACAATTTATCGCCCCAATCGGTGGTGGAAAGCATCTTGCTTCGTCCGCAATTGGGCGATTTATAAAATTTTATTGAATGGTGACATACCCTTGTTCCACCGTGTCGGTGCCATTGAACAAGGTGAACGAATACACGCCCCGGCGATTGAAATTGTTTTTGTCTAAAATCAACAAAGGCTCTTGTATTCGGCTAACGCGAAGCACTTCATTTTTATCTTGATCGTAGAAAAAGAGTTTGTATTTTTTATCGGCTGCGTCGGACAATTGAATGGTGATATGTCCGGTATACGGATTACTAAACACTTGTGTTGAGGGCGTATAATAAAACGGAACAGGTTTTGGCGGCGGTGGTGGTGGCGGTGGCGGAGGAGGTTCATTGTTCACCACAGGCGCCGGGGTTTCAGTGGTATTATTCACCACGGGTTTTGGGGTAGACTGTGTGGTAGTCGGTTTTGTATTGTTAGGTTTAGGGGACGTGGGTTGTGGATTATTGGCTCGATAAATGGAATCTTGTTTAGCGGCTAAAATCAGTTGTTGTGCCAACAAAGCCGAATCGACGGTAGCATTACACACATTGCTATACCATTCCAAATCGTCGCCAAAGGAAATTTGCAGGCGATAAAAATTGCGTCCGGGCATGGGTTTGGTATCGGTATAAAACAAATGCCCTTTCTTCGGTTTCGCTAATTGTCCAATGGTACTAAAATTGCGGATACTGTCTTTAGAGCGTTGTATGGCAATAAAAGCCAGGCCATCGTAATTCGAATTCCATTTCAATACGTTTTGTGCATTGACCGTCACGATATTCACGCCGGGCAAATCGGGGAATTGGGCATGAGCCGCTTCCACACAAAAAAGAATCAACAATAATGACAGCAATTTTTTCACAGTATAGCGAAGGTATAAAATTTAATAGGAAACTCGGAAAGAACAGTAAACAGTTTCAGCAAACAGCAAACAGGTACACCAAAACAGTAAGCAGTTTCAGCGAATAGTGAACAGGTAATACACCAACATAAATCTAGGCTCGGCCTGAGAAAAATAGCGTGAAGAAAATGACGATTTTTATCGTAGAAATAAAAACATAATTCATCCGATGAAAAAAGCACAGCCGTTGGGTTCTATCTACCGATGCTTAATGATTTGATGAAGACGCATAGCTTTTTTATTTCCGATAAAAAAAACAGAGCGAGTAACGAAGCGTAAGCGAGTGGTTAGCCTCATTACCTCAAAACCTCTGTGAAAACACCTCCTTACCTCTGTGATAAAAAAAACTCTAACACTCAGTTCTCAACAAGGGTTTTATTCCTCGTTCGAGATGCCGGCAGGGTCGAAGAGTGCGAGTAATCTGCCAGAGGCAGACGAAAGCGAGTGGCTTCGAGTCCCCTTCGGGAGACCTCAGCGGGCAAGCCTATTTTTTATTGCATACTCCTATTCCCCTGCAACCCACCCGTATGCACCATCAACACCCGCTCCCCGGCATTAAAACCCCCTTTTTCAATACTCGCCATCACCGCCCACGCCATTTTTGCGGTATACACTCGATCCAATTCAATTCCCCAGTCACGTTCCCAACCCGACACCTTCTGTTGTAACTCCACAGAATATTGACCAAACCCACCATCCTCATAACCACCTAACCAACCCCAGCGTTGATGCGGAATTTTTTCACGCAAAGAATCTAAAATTGGGTCGTGGTGTTTAAACACCGGAACACCCCACGCCATGCAGGTTTCCGGCATGCTCCGCGCTAATCCCGCGAAGGTAGTCCCCGTGCCAACCGCACAAACCAAATGTTGGTAACCCAACATATCAATGCCCGTTAAAATATCTTCACACCCCCGCAAACCCAATTCATTATCGCCCCCTTCAGGAATGATATACGCGGTCGGATATTGCGCTTGAAGCGCTTCAAGAAAAACAGCTTCTCGTTTTTGTTGGTAATCGCTTCGTGATACAAACACCAAGTCCATACCCCAAGACTCACAATCGTTCAGTGTGCTATTACGTACGGCTTCACCACGAACAATACCCGTGCAAGGAATACCATAAACGTGCGCCGCCCAAGCCAAGGCGTGTAAGTGATTCGAATACGCACCACCAAAGGAAATAATGCGATTGGCACCGTCAGCTATAGCCTGTTCAAGATTATATTTTAATTTGAAATATTTATTGCCACTCACAAACGGATGAATAGCATCCAAGCGCAACATATCGACCCGCACCGGAGAAGGAATAAGGCCATCAATACGCAGTGGCGCCAACTCAATAGCCATATTCTTTCAAATATAAATCGTTATTGCGCCAATCTTTCCGCACTTTCACATGCAATTCCAAAAACACTTTACGGTCAATAAAGGCTTCAATGTCTTCACGCGCTTGTTGCCCGATGCGTTTAATTTGTTGTCCGTTCTTCCCAATAATAATCGCTTTTTGGCTTTCGCGACTCACTATAATATCGGCGTTAATTTTAACGAGGGTGTTTTTTTCTTCATACTGCCGAACCAAAACGGCGGCGTGGTAGGGTAGTTCTTCATCAAGTTCGAAGAACAATTTCTCCCGAATCAGTTCGGCCACAAAAAAACGCATCGGTCGGTCGGTGAGGGTTTCATCGTCGTAATACGCCGGCATGCTGGGCAGGAATTGCAAAATGGTTTCCAACAATCCATCGAGTCCGGTTTTATGTAAGGCCGAAATCCCCACCACGGCTTGAACCGATTTACTTTTTTGCGCGGTTTGGGTTAGTGCATTCAATTTTTCAGCGCTAATGGCATCGGTTTTATTGATGGCCAAAACCACATGTTGCTTGCAGCGTAAAGATTTAATGCGTTCTTCAATCTCAGGAAACTCATCGCGGGCATCCATCACAAACACCACCACATCGGTCCCTTCTTTCACTTGGTGCACTTCCTTCATCATTTTTTCGTGAAGGCCGTATTTGGCATCCAGCAATCCGGGTGTATCGTTAAAAATAATCTGATACTCTTTTTCGGTAAGAATACCCAGAATGCGGTTACGCGTGGTTTGCGCTTTCGGCGAAACGATGGCTAATTTTTCGCCCAACAAGGCATTTAATAAGGTTGATTTACCGGCATTCGGTTTTCCGAACAAGCCTACAAAACCGCTTTTGAAGTCTGACATTGGAACAAAGATAACAAGGCATTCTCGGTCGAAGGGTTTTTTCAGCTATCGGTTTAGCCTTCAAATACCAATAGTTTAAAAAATAAATTCATCGCTTCATCCATTTCTTTTAGCGTAATTTGAATAGTTGAAGCGCATCGGCATCGCCTTATTCAACACCCGTCCCGCCTTCCGCCGTGCACGGCACGTTGCTGCAGTCGGGGCTATTTTTCATCGTTCGGAACAGGATTCATCTGCGAGGAAAAATTATTTATCTGTTTACACCTTTCTGAAACTGTTGGTAAAGGGTACGATAGAAAATAAGGCATGTTAAATTTATGTTATAAATATTAAATTTATTTTGAAAAATATACGGGGGGGGGGTAAATTCGAATTAGTAATGCGCAATACTGAGTTTTTAAGCACTTTTAACTTATAATAAAATGCAACAAAAGCTAAATTGGTCAAATATGTATGGCTAAATAAATACAGGCCATCTCGTTGTAAAACGATACAAACTGTAAATCTTGGTCCTAGTAATTAATGTAATTATTTTTAATTCTTAAGTTTTGTCTTTTAACTTAAAAAGGCTTTTTTTATGAAACGTCTAGTATTTCTAAGTGCAATTTTATTTTTGGGAGTTTTGAATTCATTTGCGGTGACAACCGTAATGACTATCAAAGGGCATCCTATTAAAAAGAGCGAAACACCTACACATGTTAGAATCTTATGTCAAGTGCCACTTGATCAAACTTGTGCAATCCTGTATAACGATACAGTTTGTATACCTGATTGGGACAAGTGTTATGTTGTTACCAATGTTACAACTAAAAACAATTCTGATGGTTCTACTGATGTAGATTTAGAATTACCTTTTAATCCGGAGCAATAATTCACCAAAACAATAAGCTACTTTAATTAGTAGCTTATTGTTTAATTATATATACCAATGAGTCTTTTTCTTAAACAGCTAACCCTTTTATTGCTTTGCTTTTCAAGCACAACAACTGTAAATGCTTACACCATTTATTTAAAATTTTTTACAAAGGATTGTAGCAATTGTTATGCAGGATTGTAT
>JBPCSZ010000073.1:0-12276 GCA_051006655.1 Chitinophagaceae bacterium | reverse complement strand
CATCGGCCGAATCACCAAATTTTTTTTTCGGTATTCTTTATTACGCCTTTATTTATTGAACTTAACTTACTTTTCAGTCCCAATTCAAACCATGAATTTCTTAGCCCACGCCTATCTCTCCTTTAATCGTACCCCCATCTTACGGGGCAATCTTCTAGGCGATTTCGTAAAAGGCGATCTGCGCCAAGCCTTTACCGAAGAAGAACGCGTGGGTCTCGCCCTCCACCGCTTCATCGATCAATTTACCGATCAACACCACGCTTTCCAAGAAGCCCGGCAACGCATGCGCCCCGCAGGAATCATGGGTGCCGGCGTTTTTGTCGATATCATTTTCGACCACATGTTGGCCAAACACGAAACCTATTTCAGCGAAACCGAACTCCTCGCTTTTTCTCAAGCCGTGTATCAAGTATTACCACTTTCGCATCCGCATACACCACCCCGTGCCTTGGTTTTCTTTAAAGCCATGCAAGAACACAATTGGCTCTACCATTACCGCTTTACCGAAGGCACCGAAAAATCGCTCAAAGGCATGTGCCATCGCTATCCCCGCTTAGGCAAAGCCGAAACCGTCATCGAATTATTCCACCAACATTATACCGAAATGGACGAACATTTCAATACCCTATTCCCCGAACTCGAAGCCGCTTGCCAAACATACCTTCACCAATACCCCCAAATTAAACATGCTTAGAACCGCACTCCTCTTACTAGGTTCCAACCTCTTCATGACCCTCGCTTGGTATGGCTTTCTGAAAGAAAAAAACATTCCACTCTGGAAGGCCATCCTCCTCAGCTGGGGCATCGCCTTCTTCGAATATTGTTTAATGATACCCGCCAACCGCCACGGCTATACCAATGGCATGAGCGGCTTTCAACTCAAAATTTTACAAGAAATCATCACCCTCATCATCTTCACCTTGTTCGCGGTATTTTATTTACGCGAACCCTTCAAATGGAACTACGCCGTTAGCTTTACACTCATCCTGGGCGCCGTTTATTTCGCCTTCAAACAATAAAAAAACCCATAAAAATTCATTGGGTTTCTTTTGAAGCGCATCGCCTTTCTCTTTATTCATCACCCTTCCCGTGTTCCGCGGTGCATGGCACCTTGCTCCACCCGGGGCTATCCGTCATCGTCTGAATCATTCTTCGGCGAGAAAAAACATAAATCAAAACAGTAAACAGTTTCAGCGAACAGCGAACAAAACAGCAAACAGTTTCAGCGAACAGCGAACAGAAATGACAACATAAATCTAGGTTCGACACGAGAAAAATCTCAAATTCTCCCCTTCCTCGCTGAGTCTCCTGCAAGGGACTCAGCGAAATTGCATAGACATAAAATCTCGGTTCGGCCTGAGAAAAATAGCGTGAAGAAAATGACGATATTTATCGACAGAAATAAAAACATAATTAATCCGATAGGTTATGTTCATTCGTTGGGTTCTATCTACCGAAGCCAAATGATTTGATGCCGATGCATAGCTTTTTTATTTCCGATAAAAAATACAGTGCGAGTAACGAAGCGTAAGCGAGTGGCTAGCCTCCTTACCTCGAAACCTCTGTGAAAACACCTCCACATCTCTGTGATAAAAAAACACAGCAAAATTCAGTTCACAGAACGGGTTTTATTCCTCGTTCGAGATGCCGGCAGCGCCGAACATCTAGTTCCGTTCATACGGAATCTCAAACAGCCACCTCCAAACAATGGACTCTCTAAGAACCCTGTCTCCCTGTTCGCTGTATCTGTTTACTGTTTTGCGTGAAGGATTGAGCCGGCAGCCCCGAGGACAGGGAGCAGGAACAGCAAACAGGGAACAGGGGAAACCCGAGGGCTATAGGTGAAAGCCTGACCGAGGACAGGGAGCAGGAACAGCAAACAGGGAACAGGGGAAACCCGAGGGCACGCCCAAGACAGGGAGCTGTGTGAGCGAACAGGGAACAGGGAATGTCCTTAAAACGAAACATATTATTAACCGCCCCGGTTTTGTATTTACCGAAATAATACTACCTTTGCGCTCCGAAATCGTGTGAGGTTTCGGACTTTTAAACAAAAAATATTTTTTCACTCATGGCAGATTTACGCTACCAACGCAATTTCGGGATTGCCGCGCACATCGATGCGGGTAAGACCACGACCACAGAACGCATCCTGTACTACACCGGGGTTAACCACAAGATTGGTGAAGTACACGACGGCGCCGCCACCATGGACTGGATGGCTCAAGAACAAGAACGCGGTATTACCATTACCTCAGCGGCTACCACTTGTTTTTGGAACTTCCCTACTGTACAAGGACAAAAAACAGCGGATACTAAACAATATAAATTCAACATCATTGATACGCCGGGCCACGTGGATTTTACCGTTGAGGTAGAACGTTCTCTCCGTGTATTGGATGGTTTATTAGCCTTATTCTGCGCAGTATCGGGTGTAGAACCACAATCGGAAACTGTTTGGCGCCAAGCCAACCGTTACAAGGTTCCCCGTATTGGTTTCGTAAACAAAATGGACCGCTCCGGTGCCGATTTCTTGAACGTGGTAAAACAAGTAAAAGAAATGTTGGGTGCTAAAGCCGTACCCTTACAATTACCGATCGGTGCTGAAGATAATTTCAAAGGCGTGGTAGATTTGATTACCATGAAAGGAATGGTGTGGGACGACGCTACACAGGGTATGACCTTTAAAGAAGTACCTATTCCTGACGATATGGTAGACGAAGTAAACGAATGGCGCCAACACTTGGTGGAAGCCGTAGCCGAATACGACGACAACTTGTTGGAAAAATTCTTCGACGATCCGAACAGCATCACCGAAGCCGAAATGCACGAAGCGATTCGTAAAGCGGTAATCGATATCAGCATCATTCCGATGATGTGTGGTTCTTCGTTCAAAAACAAAGGAGTACAAACGGCCTTAGACGCTATTTGCCGCTACTTACCGGGTCCCGGCGATATCGAAGCCGTTAACGGAACCGATCCTAATACAGGGGCTGAATTAGTACGTCATGCCGATCCAAAAGAACCATTCTCTGCCTTGGCCTTCAAAATCATGACCGATCCTTACGTAGGTCGCTTGGCCTTCTTCCGTGCTTATAGCGGACGTTTAGATTCAGGTTCGTATGTATTGAATACCCGCACCGGCAAAAACGAACGTATTAGCCGTATCATGCAGATGCACGCCAACAAACAAAATCCGGTTGACTTCATTGAAGCCGGTGATATTGGAGCGGCTGTAGGGTTTAAAGACATCAAAACGGGAGATACCCTTTGCGATGAGAAGAATCCAATCATCTTGGAATCGATGACTTTCCCTGAGCCTGTAATCTCCTTGGCGGTTGAACCTAAAACGCAAGCCGACGTTGATAAAATGGGTATGGCGATTGCGAAATTGGTTGAAGAAGATCCTACCTTACGCGTTAAAACCGACGAAGAAACCGGTCAAACCATCCTTAGCGGTATGGGTGAATTGCACTTGGAAATCATCGTAGATCGTATGAAGCGTGAGTTCAAAGTGGAAGTAAACCAAGGTGCTCCGATGGTTGCTTACAAAGAAGCTTTCCAAGCGAAAGTTGAACACCGTGAAGTGTTGAAAAAACAATCGGGTGGTCGTGGTAAGTTTGCCGATATCCAATTCGAAATTGGACCTGCCGATGAAGATTGGATGAAAGAAAACGAAGGTAAAAACTTCCAATTCGTAAACGACCTCTTCGGGGGATCGATTCCGAAGGAATTCTTGCCTGCCATTCAAAAAGGCTTCGAACAAGCAATGAGTAACGGTGTATTGGCCGGCTACCCATTAGACAATATGAAAGTTCGTGTATTCGACGGTAGCTACCATGATGTGGATTCCGATTCGATGAGCTTTGAATTGTGTGCTCGTTCCGGTTTCCGTGAAGCAGGCCGCAAAGCCAAGCCCGTATTGCTTGAGCCTATCATGAAAGTAGAGGTTATTACCCCTGAACAATACATGGGTGATGTTACCGGCGATTTAAACCGTCGTCGTGGTATCCTTGAAGGTATGGATAGCAAAGCCGGTGCTCAGGTTATTAAAGCCAAAGTACCATTATCGGAAATGTTTGGTTATGTAACGCAATTGCGTTCATTATCATCAGGTCGCGCCAGCAACGTAATGGAATTTAGCCACTACGCTCCGGCTCCGAACAATATTGCCGAAGAGGTTATTGCTCGTTCTAAAGGTAATAAAGGCGCTTAATTGAGTCTAACACCATAATAAAAATACCGACCCAAGCGGTCGGTATTTTTTTGTGCCTATGGTTCGTTACGGACATAAAAAAACGTGGTTGGAAAGTATCCAACCACGTTTTATTTTAAATGCGTTGAATTAACGCAAAGTGTTTTCGATGGCGGTTTCGTAAGATTGATGCCATGCTTCAATAGCCCCCCAAGCTTCACCCAATACATGAATATCGCCCTTGGTTACAGTCCCAACTTGTTCAAAACGAACACCGTTCAAGGCCTGTTTTACGGCTTCCATTTGTTCTGGTTTCACGCTCACCACAATGCGACTTTGAGCTTCACCAAATAAATAAGCATCGGCACGCAAACCTTCAGGTAATGCGTCTATTGAGAAACCTAATCCGCGATTAAACCCGCTTTCTATTAAGTTCACCCATAAACCACCTTCGGCAATATCGTGTGCCGATTGAATTAAATTGGCGTCAATCAATTGCATAACGGCTTGTTGAACCGCAAATTCTTCTTCGAGGTCTATGCTAGGGGCCGGCGATAATTCCATACCTACAATTTTATGCAAGTATTCGCTACTGCCAATGTCGTTGCGACTTTGACCAATCATTAAAATAATATCGCCCGCGTTTTTGAAATCGAGCGTCATACGGCGGGTAACATCGTTGAGCATACCCACCATCCCAATGGTTGGGGTTGGGTAAACCGGCCCATCGGGCGATTGATTATAGAAACTCACATTCCCACCGGTTACAGGGGTATCGAGTTTACGGCAAGCATCACTCATGCCTTTCAAAGCATATACAAATTGATAATACACTTCCGGATTGTAGGGATTACCAAAATTCAAACAATTGGTAATGGCCGACGGCACACCACCGGAGCAAACAATATTGCGGGCGGCTTCACAAACAGCAATGAGTCCACCACTGTACGGATCGGCATGTACATAACGGCTATTGCAATCCACCGTCATCGCAATCCCTTTCTTTTCGGTACCACGAACCCAAACCACCGCGGCATCGCTGGGCGCATTGGTGCTCGAGTTGGCCGTACCTACCATACTATCGTATTGATTATAAATCCAACGCTTTCCTGCAATATTGGGAAGAGTACTGATTTGATGGGCGGTCGATTTTAAATCGTTGGGTATAGCCACATCATTCATATTAAACGCATCGCGTTTTTCGAAGTAAGTGGGTGTGGTGTATTCACGTTCGTAAACAGGAGCGCCGCCACCTAATACCATACTTTCCGCAGGCACATCGGCTACCAATTCATCGTGCATATAAAAACGCAAATTCGGACCTTCAGTCACTTCGCCAATTTGTTCGCAATGAATATCCCATTTATCGAAGATGGCCATTACTTCAGCTTCGTGGCCTTTCTTCACCACCACCAACATGCGCTCTTGACTTTCGCTGAGCAACATTTCCCATGGCTTCATGTTCTTTTGACGCGTAGGTACTTTATGCAACCAAATGTTCATGCCATGTTCGCCCTTGGCACTCATTTCGGAGGTGGAGCAGGTAATACCCGCTGCGCCCATATCTTGCATACCAATTACGGCATCGGTTTCCACCAATTCCATACAGGCTTCCAATAATTTCTTTTCTTGAAACGGATCGCCCACTTGAACTGCGGGCAAATCTTTGGCACTGTCTTCATTGATATCGGCACTGGCGAAACTGGCACCGCCAATACCATCTTTCCCGGTATCACTTCCAACAATAAACACCGGGTTCCCAACACCATACGAAGTAGCCGAAATGGTTTTACCCGTACGCATCACCCCAACGCTCATGGCATTCACCAATGGATTGGTGTGGTAACACGATTCAAAATAGGTTTCACCGGCAACAGTGGGCACCCCAAAACAATTGCCATAATGACCAATCCCTTTCACCACCCCTTTTAACAAATGTTGTGTTTTCGGATCGTCTAAACGACCAAAACGCAAGGAGTTTAATGAGGCAATAGGACGAGCCCCCATGGTGAAAATATCACGGTGAATTCCACCAACCCCGGTAGCGGCGCCTTGGAATGGTTCAATAGCAGAAGGGTGATTATGCGATTCAATTTTGAAACTGCAAGCCCAACCATCGCCAATATCAATTAAACCGGCATTTTCTTCGCCGGCTTTGGCCAATACCTTCGAACCATCTTTAGGTAAGGTTTTCAACCATTTAATTGAATTTTTATAACTGCAATGTTCGCTCCACATCACACTGTACATAGCGGTTTCCGTGAAATTCGGAGTTCGTC
Source organism: Chitinophagaceae bacterium (assembly GCA_051006655.1). Classification (GTDB taxonomy): domain Bacteria; phylum Bacteroidota; class Bacteroidia; order Chitinophagales; family Chitinophagaceae; genus OLB11. The sequence goes on along the minus strand of JBPCSZ010000073.1, from coordinate 5,802 downwards.
CGAGCACTTGTTTGATTTGTTCAAATTCGGGTTCAGTCAAGCCTAACTTCAGGGCCTGTTCGAGCGTAGCTGTCTGCATGTAGTTAAAAAGTTAGAATAAAACGCAAAAGTAAGTCATACCGAGCGCTTCAAAGACTTCCATGGCAATTAAAAAAAGAAAAATGAAAAGCATATCAAGTTATCTTTGTCCAAAAAATGCCCGAAAAGCGATTTTTTATTCTTACTCAAGGCCGAACCGGTAGTAACTTACTTTGTTCTTTGCTGAATTCTCATCCGCAAATTGCCGCCGATGGTGAAATCATGAACAAAAAAGAACAACTGAAAACCTTTCATCCATGGCGGGTGAAATGGATTCGACTATTCCCCCATCAGTATATTCAATCGAGGTGCAACAAACTACTCAAGAACCAAAAAACAGTTTATGGGTTCAAGTTATTGGTTGAGCAATGGCCCCAACCCATCGAGCATGGGGTACAATCTTTAATTGACCGCCAATTCCTGCCCATCTACTTGTTTCGAAAAAACACCATCAGTCAATTAATTTCAACAACCCTTGCCAATCAACAAAAGCGTTGGGTAGTGAATTCAGAAGAGGATTATAATCAGCCTCCTATTGCCTTAGACCTCAATTTGGCTTCTGAAAAAATGAGCCAGATTGCGCAACGAAGCATTACGCTCAATAAACTGAGCCAACAATACCCCGGTTTAATGTTGTATTACGAAGACCATTTATTAAACACGGCTATGTTTAACCGGGCCGCAGCCTTGGTTTGTCCATATCTAGGGGTAGAACTCGCCCCCATGCAAACCAAGATGTTAAAAACCGATATTCGCACTGATCGTGAACGCATCAGTAATTTCGATGAATTCCTTTCATTCATGTCGGCATCCGGCTATGAAAAAGAAGTTGCTTATTATTTAGAACACGAATTGACAAACCAATAATTCAAGGGGTCAGTCTTTCAACATGAATCCATTTACCTTTGCCCTATGCAACGATTTTTCTTATTTGTGATATTATGCTGTTTCTTCCAAGTATCGAACGCGATAACGAAACGCGTACTTTTTATTGGAAACAGTTATACCCAGGTAAACGATTTACCGAACACCTTACGCGAAGTGGCCCTGTCGTTAGGCGACACGCTTGTGGTAAGTAGTGTGACTCCCGGTGGGTTTACCTTCAATCAGCATAGTATGAATGCCACTACACTGAGTGCCATTCAATCCGGTAATTGGGACTTTGTTATTCTTCAAGAACAAAGTCAAATACCGGCCTTTTCGCCGGCTCAAGTCCAAAGCGATTGTGTGCCATTTGCTAAGAAATTAAGCGATTCGATTAAACACTACAATCCATGTGCCGAGATTGTATTTTATATGACTTGGGGTAGAAAAAACGGCGACGCTTCGAACTGTGCCAACTATCCCCCCATTTGTACCTATGCCGGTATGCAACAAGGATTGTACGATTCTTACCAGATGTTGTGCGATAGCAACAATGCCACATGTGCCCCTGTTGGAGCTGCATGGCGCATGTTTCGCAATCAATACCCGAATATTGAATTGTATTCCCCCGACGAATCGCACCCATCCCTGAATGGCACCTATTTAGCGGCTTGCACTTTCTATTCAAGCTTGTTTCGCAAACCCGTTTTAAGTAGTCAATATTTACCGGCGGGTATAGGCAATTCCGATGCTTTTTTTATACGCCAAGTATGCGATGCGCTTGTATTGGATAGTTTAGAACATTGGCAATCGAACGGAAATTTACCCCGTGCTACCTTCAGCAAAAGCATCAACGGAGCGCAAGTCAATTTCAGCAATACATCCTTACGCGCCAATCAATACACGTGGAATTTTGGCGATGGCTCGGCCCCGGTTACAACGCCTTCTCCATCGCATACTTATTCAACTTCCGGCACCTATGTAGTTCGTTTAACTGCTACGGGCATTACTTGCCAAAGTGCAGAAAAAACAGACACCTTACAAATTCAGGTTGCTACGGGGATAGGCTCCATTTCGCACGAACCAAGCATACCGGAAGTATATACCAACAACCGCCAATTGATGGTAAACACCACGAGTGCGGGAAGCTTAATGGTTTATACCCTGTTGGGGCAATGCGTTGCACAGGTCAATGTAATGAATGGACAAAAATTATCCATATCACTTCCATCCGAAGGATTATACCTGTGGCATTGGTTCAATCAAGAACAGTCTACAACCTACCAAGGTAAAGTCATGGCCTATTAACTCATTCTGCAATTCAGGCAACATGCGTACAATATTAGTTCTGCTCAGTATTATAATTTCAACGTTCACCACGAACGCCAAAATTTCTATCCGCCCCAAGTCCACACCATATTATGGCTATCAACGCGGGTTTGAACCGGAGCGTTTGATTTTGGGTGGCAATATGGGCATGAATTTTCTGAAGAAAGGCTATTCATTTTACATTGCTCCCACCATTGGTTATCGGTTTACCAATCGATTTCATATGGGCAGTAATTTGAGTTATTTATTTTATCAGGAGAAGTTCACCTATACCAATAGCAAGTATTTTAACGAAGAAACCTATCGTTACCGAGCGAACCATTACAACACCTCCTTATTTATGCGTTTGTTTATTGCGGGTCCTTTGTTTGTTCATCTTGAACCCGGTTTGAACTTTTATAAAACCTTCAAGAATCCCGATTTTGTATACGACCAAAGCACCGGCAAATTACTTGAACAAACGCAACGTGATATCATTCCATCCGTATTAACCGGCGCGGGCTTTGCCATTCCATTAGGTGGCAGTGCGGCCTTTGTAATTTATGGCATGTACGATGTATTGCAAAATCCGCAATCGCCTTATTATGGCTTACCTATTATTCGGGGAGGTTTCGCCTTTGGTATGTATTAAATTAAATGGCTATGTTGCACATAATAATCGTGCATCATGGCATACACTTTACTTTGTAAGCCCTCGCTATCACTGCTTTTCAAGCCTTCTACCGACACTTCAGGTAAAAAATGAAATTCAATGCGATGCGGCCAAGCCCAAAACTTTTTAGTGGGATGTAAAATATGTTTCGTGCCAAAAATCAAAGCCGGAATAATCGGCTTTTGTGCTTTGATGGCCACCTTAAAAGCCCCATCGAAAAAAGGGCCCAAAGGCGCATTGGTTTTATTGCGGGTTCCTTCAGGGAATAAACACAAATGATACCCTTTCTTTAAGGCATCCACCATTGCAAAAAAACTTTCAGCCTTACTTCGGTTATTACTCCGATCCACTAAAATTGAACCCGAACTATAGATATATCCGAAAATAGGAATTTTAGCCATTTCAATTTTAGCCAAGGTTTTATTGATACCGGGAATTCCGGGCGAACTTACCGGCACATCGGCCAAGGAATTGTGATTGATGGTAACTACATAATTTTTTCCTTTCTTAAAATGACTACGGCCTCGATGTTTTACGGAACAAAATACCAAGGGCAAATAAATGCCCATCCACACTTGAAATCCACGCTGAATAATAGGCGCCGACTTTTCTTCCGGAAGCGTTTTGCGAGCAATCCAAAAAACCAAGGCTACCGGTAACATCGTGAGGGCAAACAGCAACATGCCGTAGAAAAAAAACAAGCGTGCGAATATGTCTTTCATGCAGAATTGTAAAGATACATGGTGCGGTGAATCCATTTTAGGATTTTCATTTAATCATTTTCAGTTATGTTTGAAGTCCAATTCCCTATTTTTCATTGGTGCTTTGCAAGATTTAGCCACATTATATCGTCGTTACAGCCAAATGGTCTACAATTTGGCCTTGCATTACACGCGTCAAATGGAAGATGCCCAAGAAATTACGCAAGATGTATTTTTAAAAGTCAACGACCATTTATCTAATTTCAGGGGCGATGCAGAAATTAAAACCTGGATCTACCGAATCACGATCAATCGTTCACTCGATGTATTAAAATCGAGAAAAAGCAAGAAACAAGCCCCTTGGCAGTTCCGAATGGATATGGAACAGATACCGGCCGAACTGTTTCAAACCGAAGAAAGTCCGGCACACCTTTTAGAAAATAAAGAAGCCCTGAATCAACTCCTGGGCTGTATTCACCATTTACCACCCGACCAACGCGATGTAATTCTTTTATTAAAAATAGAAGCTTGTTCGATGGAAGAAACCGCTGAAATATTAAAACGAAGTCCCAAAGCCGTTGAATCGCTTTTGCATCGGGCTAAACAAGCGCTAAAAGCTTGTTGGCAAAAAACGAATGAATTTAAAAAATAAATCGTCTAATCTATACGCTATGAATGAACGTACCCTGAACACCTTGCGTTATGTAAAATCGGAACCGGTACCGGATTCGGTTTGGCAAAGCATACAACAAGAAATTGCCCGTAGAAAACAACCGGAAATAAGCATGGCATGGCGAATTGCCGCCGCCCTTTTAGCCATGGCCTTGTTGGGTGAAATTGTATCGAGTTATTACTTGAGCCGTCCTACACACCAACATAACGCATACCAAAACGTGTTTGAACAAAATAATCAATGGTATCATGACTAAATCGAATTTTATATTGGGCTTAATGGGGGTACTCCTACTGAGCAATGCCTTTCTATTTTACCTAGTACTAAAACCCCATTGGCATCATGGTCCTAAGCAATCGCCCCGTGAAGTAATTATTGCCTCGCTTCATTTCGATGCACAACAAATTGAAGCTTACGATAAACTAATTGAACAACATCGATTTGATATTCGCGAAGCCGATGATAGCTTGCGTCAATTAAAAGAAACCTTGTACGCACAAATAACAGTGATAGACACCTTGCAACGCGACTCCATAATACAAGCCTTTAATCGCATTCAAAAAAATATTGAATACATCCATTGGCATCATTTCAAAGCCATTGAAATGCTTTGCAAACCTGAACAAAAAGGCGATTTCAACACCTTGCAATCCAATATGGCGCGCCTATTTTCGCCCCCTCAACACCCTCCTCGCCCTGAATGATAAGCGGATTAATTTTATTGTTTTCACTGCTCACATCGAAGAACTTAGACGTGAAGGTTTCCCCACAGTGGTACGGAAACACCTTGGTATTGAATCAGGCGTATGCATTTGAAAACGATACCATCAGCATCCAACAATGGAAATGTTATATCAGGGCCAAGGCCTTGTATTTCAATGAACAATGTGTTTACACCTTTCCAACAAACACCCATTTACTGGATGCCGCGAATACCAATACATTAATGTGGACAGTATCTATACCCGCTGACTTACAATACAACCAACTTGAATTTGAAGTAGGGGTAGATTCTATGCTCCAAATGCAAGGCGTGCAAGGGGAAGATTTAGACCCGGAGCAAGACATGTATTGGAGTTGGCAAAGTGGCTATATTCATACCAAATTGGAAGCGGAATCGCGTATTCCAAAACGTCAATACACCTTGCACATCGGTGGCTATCGCGCCCCGTTCAATACCCTCCAATCGTTTCGGGTTCAAGTGCAAGGCGATGCCGTGCATTTGATATGCCCCATGCAAGCGTGGATGCGTTGTGCCCGAAATACCCCATTTTCAAAAATCATGAAACCAGGCCCTGATGCGCTTGAATTAGCCAAGCAATGGGCCAAATTATGGCAGGTTGTACACCCATGAAACGCATCTCATTGATTGGATTAACGATACTCCTATCGAGTTTTGGATTGATTTGGAATCCGTATGGGTGGACTATTTTCCCGACCGATTTTCCGAAACCGGCCTACGATGTATCGAGCAATTCCTACAACCCTGAAATTGTAACGCTGGG
>JBPCSZ010000072.1:0-13995 GCA_051006655.1 Chitinophagaceae bacterium | reverse complement strand
GGGTGGCTGAATTCCTAAGTCGGTAGCCAATTCTTTATACATATTTTGTAATGAAGGGGGATTGGGAATACCATCGGGTACGCTAAAACTCAGTCCATGTGCTTGATTGGGACCATGATAAGGATCTTGTCCTAATATCAGTACATTCACCTCATCGAAGGGCGTTAGCTCGAACGCTTTGAAGATATTGTTTTCGGCAGGATAAATCACCTTACCCTGCTTTTTTTCTTCATTCAAAAATTGAAGCAATTGTATAAAATATGGGGCTTCAAAATTTTGAGCCAATACTTTTTTCCACGACGCTTCAATGGGTATATTAAGCATAGTACAAAGATGATTGGCAGTTGGCATAAAAAAAAATCTATCCATTGAAGGATAGATTTTTAATTGTTTTCGATATTAACTTAAAGTTACTTCCGTTGAATTTTCAATACCTGTGCTCCACCTTGTCCATCGTTAATGTGCAAGAAATAGAAACCAGGCACGTAATTGGCCAAGGAGTATGTCCATACGGTTTGTCCTTCCGATAATTCAATTGGGGTATTGGCCAAAATACGACCACTTAAGTCGACCAAACGTACTTCTATTTGTTCGGCTTGTGTATTTGACCTTGTAATATGAATCCAATTATCGGTTGGGTTCGGATACACCGAAATACGTTGAGGCATAGCTGCTTTTGCGGCATTCGTACTGATTGTTTGAATTGAACTGAACATACTCGTTGGCGTGAGTGTGGTACCTGCATTACACGTTGTACGAATGCGAACATCGTAGGCTGTGTTTGCACTTAAATTAGACCAAGAAAGTTGATTCCCTGTAGTTGATGACCCTCCCCAAGTTGAAGCGGATTGCGGTTTAAACTGAACGAAATACAAAGCGCCATTGGCAACATTATCCCAAGAAATACTGATGCTATTGGTACCCGATGAAATATTATTAATTTGAGGTGCCAAGCAAACACCTAGTTCCTGAGGGGCTGTTGTAAATTCAAAGGATGCAGAAAATACACTATTGGAATTTTGTGTTGGACTACCATCGCACACCGAACGAACGCGGAATTCGTAGGTTGTGTTGGGCGATAATTCATCGAGCATTACGCTATTATCAACAACGGTTGTTCCACCCCAAACCAAGGTATTTTTTACTCTCGATTGAATGGTGTATTGCTGAGCGTACAACGAATTATCCCAAACCAAAACCGCACTATTCGAATTAACACTCTGCAACGCAATGTTTAATGGTGTTTCACAATAAACGGCATCGGCTGTTCTGAAGGTATCAATTGCGTTGAATGCACTGAAATCTTGTGCTGTTTGTCCGGCAGCACATTGTGTACGAATGCGGTATTCGTATGTGGTAGAGGGCGACAACGAATTGAAGCTCCATGAAGTTGATGCCGTGCTTGTTCCTCCCCAATTCAATGAATTTTTAGGGCGCATTTGCACTTGATAGGTTTCAGCATAAGCCACGCTGACCCACTGAATATTAACAGAGGTGGCAGTTACAGACAATACACTTGCAGTAGGTGAAATACAATCGGGCGATTTGTTAGGAGCTATAGGTGTAGTAAACTCATAGATACCGGAGTATTCACCTTGCGTTGTTGCATTTTCATACACACGCACTTGCAATTCGTAGGTTGTATTGAACGAGAGGTAACTGTAGGTACGTTCCGAACCTGTAATGGTAGAAACATTCCAACTCAACGTTCCTTTCGGACGGAAACGGAAGCGATACTGTGTAACCCCAGGTACATCAGCCCAATCGATCGTAACAACGGCATTGGCATTTCCTGTTTGTGGCGTTTGAGCCGTATGTGAAATAGCACCAACCATTTTAGATGAAGTAAAATGGGAAGTGATGTAATAATTACCATTCATCACGGAATCAACAACACGACACACCACTTCCCAATATTGCTGACTCGAATTCCAAGTAATGGATTCAGGTTGAATCCAATTCAATTCATTCGATTCATTGTTACCGATACTTTGAACAACACGAATATTAGAACGATTGTTGAGCACATCGGAAGAATCGATGGGCATTTTTAATTGATAACTTGTTTGAGCATTGAATGCATTAAAATCGGCTTGTGTTAAATAAAAAGTAACAGTAGCTGTGGCCGGTTGGGAAGCAGAAATACTGAATTTACGAGGCACGAAATAACGCGATGTTTGATTGAACAACAAATTGGCATAGGTCTGAAGACCCGCATTGACTGTACCTAAGGCAATACCATCTGATGTATCACTGATTTTCATCCACGCCCCACATGAAGCCCCATCGGCAAAAGTTCTGAATGAAGCATCCGTCATGGGATGAGAATAAGACCATGTACCCACATTTTGCATACTTGAACCTGCTTGTACATTAACATTCACATTCCCTAAGAGGGACGTGGCTTTATGTCCGTTAACGTCAATCACAGAATCAAGGGTATAATTCCAATTGCCTTCCGGATAAATTTGCACGGAATCAGTTTCCTTATTCAAAACCGTTTGATAACGATGATTACCGGCATCACGAAAATAAATGGTATAAGGTGGCGTTCCATCGGTAGCAATATGTTTTAACCAAACGGGGCTACCTTGACAAATATTGTAAGTACCAACGCCAGCCATTAAGTTACTAATCGGTGTTTTAGCACTCATACGACCACGAGCTTCAATATCGGGGTTAATGGTGCTGATGGGTCTCTCACCAAATCCAAAATTTTGCGAAGCCGCTGATCCGTAGGCATAGATGCGTACAACAATATTGGAATCGGATGTGATGGGTGATGTTAAACCTAATCGTAATAAACCGGCACTACCTCGCGTTACGGTATCGGCGGCTACTGTAGTTGCAAAGTTATTTTGTGATGTACGCACGAATACGGCAGTGACACCAGAAGTGGCATTGCGCCAACGCAACAACAAACTATCTAAACGAAATTCATAGCCGGCTTTAGGCGTAATGGTGAATTGTACGAAGCTATTCATTGTAATGGCTAAAGCTTCACTGTTTGCCGTAAAACCGGAGGCTATAAAATAATTATTGACAATAAAATTACCATTTACAGTACTATTAAGCGGACTAGACAATGTGCCACTTTTAACCACTAAGGAAGTATCGACATAGGTCGCATTGTTAAACGACGATCCTTTACTATTTAAAAAACCGCTTGTATTTGAAAAATCAAATCCAACAATTCGACCATAGGTGGTTTGTGCTGAAGCCTGCGGGATGTGGCACAACATCAACAAGACAAAGAAAGCAAAGTAAGAAAACCTAGCGAATTTGCTTTGAGCCAAAAATGCATTACAAGATATATTCATAAAAAACAATTTTTATTTAAACTATTGATAAAAACGTATCGCTATTTTCACGAATCGTCCCATCAAATCGGAGCAAATGTATATACGTGTTGGGTGAAAAAAAGTTGATGTAAATCATCACCACATGCAAATGTCAAAGCATGTACTAACACAATGATGTTGTTTTAATAACAGAAGTCGACAAAATAGAATAAGCCTTACTTCTTAATGAATTTTAAACGCACCACTATATTCAACAAAAAAAAATATTAAAACCCTTTATAGGCTTTAGTTTCATTAATTTTATTTATTTTGAATCAGCAGCATACCCAAAGTGAATTTATAATTGTTTAACGAATTACACACAAGCCATTGCAACGAAAATGCCGCTTGAAATTAAATGTTAAAGAAGTGGATTTAAGTATTTCACTTCGCTTAATTGAGGTTATTTTTTGATAAAAAAGAATACGTCAAAATTATTTTGCCTTAAATAATTTATTCAATAGGCTTATCACGGATTGATTTATTTTACATCCACTGCGTGAAGGATGTGCAGGGCGGCACCCGCCACAGCGGGGATGCCGGTGCTTCGCCCGTGGCGAGCACGAAACCCCGAAACAGCCTGACCGGGCAAAGTAAGCGAGGATGCCACAACTTGATTAATTAAACCAATAACGGAAGAAACCACACCAATTCAGGACCCCGGGCACGCCCTTGGCAAAAATTCAATAAAAAAAAGGCTGCCGAAACCGACAGCCCTTTTTTGTAGTATGATTATCTAGTTAGATTTCTGCACTTTGTTCATGAACAGGCGTTTACCTTGTTGAATTACAGAGAGCATATACAATCCGCTAGATACCGATGAAAGGTCTATTTCAATGTTGTTATCTCCAACCAATGGCGTCATCTTATTTTCATAAATCAAACGACCGGCCATATCGTGTAAAGCAACGTGAACAGGTTCTGTATTTAAACTACTATAATCGATATGAAGTAGGTGTTGTGCCGGGTTTGGATAAACACGAACAGCAGAGGCTTCAATACCGGTTTCAAACAGATTCGCCAAAGAAGTAGTAACGAATAGCACGGTATCGGAGAACACACTATTCGCCGAGAATGTGGTACCGGGGGTACATACCGTACGGATACGCACTTGGTAGTTGGTGCTTGGACTCAAACTCGAGAAGGTGATATTGTTGGTTGATACGGTGGTACCTCCCCATGAACCTGCATTTTGAGTTTTCAAGTTTACAAAGTACTGCATCCCATTCAAGGCGGTATTCCAAGTGATACCTACTGAATTAGCGGTGGGTGTGGTTTGGATATTGGTAGGCGGTAAGCAGGCAGTTAATGTTTGGGCATTGGTTGTGAATTCACCAATCGATGAGAACAATCCGGAAGGAGTATTAGTCAAAGATGGATTATTACAAAATGCACGCACACGGAATTCATATTGACTATTTGCCGATAAATTATTGAATGTAAATGAAGTATCCGTCAAGGTAGTTCCACCCCAAGATGCCGAATTTTTTAAACGCATTTGAACTTGGTAAGAGGAAGCATACAATGTAGGCGACCAGCGAATGGTGGCGCTATTGATCCCCACATTCGTTACCGAAATATTATTTACCGTACCGCAAGAACCCAAAGTTAATGTTGTAAATGAATCGACGGCAGAGAAGTTGCTTGTTCCATTGACTGTAGTACCGGGGGTGCAAGTAGTGCGAATGCGGTACTCATATATGGTATTTGAGGAAAGGGCATTGAAGGTAATTGAATTACCGGATGTGCTGCTTCCACCCCATACCAATGAGTTTTTAGGACGAACTTGAACAACATAACTTGCGCCATTAGTTGCAGATGACCAAGAAACTGTAGCCGAAGATGGACTATTTACGGTTACACTTGTAGTAGGGGTTAAACAATCTTGTAATTTACCCCCTTCTAAAGGAGTTGTAAATGTATAAACTGTTGTATATTCTCCTTGGGTTGTTGAATTAATGTATGCACGAACTTGGACTTCATAAGTTGTATTGAAGGCTAAACTGACAGTACGTTGCGAACCTGTTATTGTACTTGTATTCCAGTTCCCCCCTTGTGGGCGAATACGAAAACGGTATTGCGTTACACCGGGAATACTATCCCAATCAACTGTTACTGAAGCCCCTGTGGCACCAACAGCAGGTGTACTCGCAATATGTGTAAGATTAGAAACCAAATGCGAAGACGTAAATGGGGGTGATACATAAAAATCGCCAGACAACTGATTGTCAGCTACAGTAAAACTTACTTCCCATTGAGAGTTGGTGGCATTCCATCGCACAGAATCAGGAGTAAACGTATTTAAAAGACTACTTGTTTCAGTAGAACTACTCGTACGACGAACTAACATTTTCTGAAGAACACCCGAAGTATCGCTGGATGATTGAGGTAACTTTTGTTGGTAAGTCACAGTGCTATTAAAACTGTCTAATTCGCTTTGCGTAAAAAACAAGGTTACACTTGATCCTATATTATTAGTAGGATTGATATTAACGCGACGAGAAACAAAATGACGTGCTGTACTATTACTAAGTGCTTTAATGCTGTAAACTTGTGCAGAAACGTTGGTTGAGCCGGGCGAAGTACCACCCAAGGCATCTTTGATTCGTGCAAATGATCGACAAAGACTACCATCGGCATATGTTAAAGTTAAACCATCATTATGCAGCAAGGTACGGTTGAATGACCCAACAGTACTTACTACAGGCGAATTCGTTACTGTAATACTAGCTGAACCTGAAAAATTAGCCGGCAACAAAGATTGGCCATTGCTATCAGTTAATGTGCTGATTGAATATGTTTTACTTTCTTGTGGATAGACATAGATAGGCGTATTATTTCTAACCCCCGTGAAAGTTCTAAGCAATCCTAAATCATCAATTGTCTGAATTGTAAATGGTGGTGTTCCACCTGTAATAGTAAAACCAATGCTCGAGCTATCTCCCAAACAAATTGAACTACGACCGGGACGACTGATGGCAGCAGAACCTGTAAAATTCGATGAAGTTGCAGTACCATTAACTACAATATCATTCCCGGTTCCTGAGAAACCACCCGAACCAGTATTATTACCCGCACCTAGGTAGCCGTATAATCTGTAAGTTACAGCTGTGCTTGATGTAGCTTGGTTAACATTAAAAGTTAATACTTGGGCTGTGGTACCATTGTTTGTTACGGTAGCAGTAGCCAAATCAGATGCATAATTGTTAATGCTACTTCGAATAGCTATTGTCTGTGGTCCATTCGTGGCACGAGAATAGTTTACAACCATCGTGGTGATAGAAAAACTACCATTGGTTACAGGCGTGATTGTAAATTGGAAATACTCGGTCAAGTCGATAGCGGCCCCATTCACCCAGTTGCTTACCGTGAAACCATTAGGGGGTACAGCTGTTTGTGTTAAAGTTCCCGTTGTATAACTAATAGTGGATGAAGTAATGTTTGCACTGTTTGTATTTGAAGTCAAACTACCCCCCGCATTAAATTCGAATGTTAATATCTGGGCATCTATATTGATAGTAAATGAAAACAAGAACAAGGTTAACGCAACAACGTATTTAAAACACTTGCTTTCAGTAAATAAAAACGGCTTTTTCATTGATAACAGAATTAGTTTTTGTTAAAAAATCCTTCGACGTTGCAATACGCGAATTATTCGAAACAACGAAGAATTATTCGAAACAACGAAAGTAATATCTAAAATGTTCACATGTGTGAATCTTTTTAACTTTTTACTAAAACCACATCAAGATGTGAACTTCTTGCCCTACACATTTTTAACGTTCACCCTATTTCAGTAAAACCAAGTAAAAAGAAGACTTGTTTACCAAATTCAAACCCAAAACAACAAGCCCATATGCAAATCTCTACGAATACTTTTGCTTTCAACCGGCTATCTCGGGTTTAAATGCATACTTATTTTGTTATTTTGCTTGTGAACTTCAGCGTACCGGATTGTACAATTTGAACCACATATAATCCATTGGCCGCATTGCGAAAATCAATCTCAATGGGATTTTCACCTATCATCGGAGCCACCTGAATGGTATTAATTACCCGCCCCGACATATCACGAACATATACTACCACAGGATCTTCCGTTTGGCTAGTATAATCAATGTGCAACCAATCGCGTATTGGGTTTGGATAAACCCGAATGCTTTCAGCACCTGTTCCTATATCAAACTTATTGGCTAACGATGTAGTTACGAAAAGTACAGTATCGGAGAAAACACTATTCGCCGAGAACGTGGTACCGGGGGTACATACCGTGCGGATACGCACTTGGTAGTTGGTGCTTGGACTCAAACTCGAGAAGGTGATATTATTGGTTGATACGGTGGTACCTCCCCATGAACCTGCATTTTGAGTTTTCAAGTTGACAAAGTACTGCATCCCATTCAAGGCGGTATTCCAAGTGATACCTACTGAATTAGCGGTGGGTGTGGTTTGAATATTAGTAGGTGGCAAGCAGGTAGTTAATGTTTGGGCATTGGTTGTGAATTCACCAATAGCGGAGAAAGTACCGGATGTAGTATTGGTTAATAAGGGATTATTACAAAACGTACGAACACGATATTCATACTGGCTATTGGCCGATAAGTTATTGAATGTGAAAGAGGTATCAACTGTTGTAGTACCGCCCCATACCGCCGTGTTTTTCAAGCGCATTTCTACCTGATAAGCCGATGCATATAAGGTAGGAGACCATCTAATTGTCGCATTGTTTATACCTACATTGTTTACGGTTAAATTGTTGATAGTCCCACAATTCGCTAATGGCGTTGTAGTAAATGAATCGACGGCAGAGAAGCTGCTTGTTCCATTGGATGTATAACCGGGGGTACAAGTAGTACGAATACGGTATTCATACACGGTGTTCGAGGAAAGAGAATTGAAAGTAATTGAATTACCGGATGTGCTACTACCACCCCATACCAATGAATTTTTAGGACGAACTTGAACAATATAACTTGTGGCATTCACTGCCGAAGGCCAAGAAATTGTAACCGAAGATGGATTATTTACCGTTACACTAGTGGGCGGTGTAAGACAATCGGGCAATTTATTCCCTTCAACGGGCGTGGTGAATGTATAAGTGGTAGTGTATTCCCCTTGAACTTGTTGACTTTCATACACACGGGCTTGCACCTCGTAGGTGGTATTGAAAGCTAAGTTCATAATACGTTGTGAGCCGGTAATTGTACTCGCGTTCCAAGTACCACCCTGCGGGCGAATACGCAAACGGTATTGCGTTACGCCCGGCACATCATCCCAATCGACAGTAACATTGGCCGAAATTTGTCCACTCACCGGAGTTGCCGCCGTATGGGTTAAGCCCGTCACCAATTTGCTGGAAGTAAAATTGGGCGATAAATAATAGTTTCCACCTAAAATACCATCATTAACACGGAAGTTCACCTCCCAAGCCGATGTAGCAGAATTCCAGCTTACAGAATCGGGCGTGAAAGAAGCGGTACTGGCCGTTTCTAAACTGCTCGACGTACGACGGATGAGAAATTTCGATTTAATACCCACCGTATCACTTTCGCTGATTGGTAACTTTTGTTGGTAGGTCACAACGGAATTAAAGGCTGTAAATTCAGCTTGCGAATAGAACAAGGTAACACGGGCTACGCCATTGGTAGTGGGTGTAATATTCACACGACGAGCCACATAAGCACGGGCCGTGTTATTCATAGGCGTTGCCGCCAATACTTCAGCCAAACAATTAGTTGAGCCTGGATTAGTACCACCAATAGAATCGGTAATACGCACCCACGATTTACAAGAATCACCATTGGCATACGTCAAGGTATAACCATCTAAATGGTTTAAAGTACGAGCAATAGTTCCCACCGAAGTAATTACAGGCGAAGCCGTTACTGTAACATTCACCGTTCCTGTACTTGAAGATGCTTTATGATTCATCACATCGAGCACAGAATCGAGGGTATAAGTACGATCTGTTTGCGGGAAAATGGTAAAGGTGGTATCGGCACCGTATTGAACATGGGTGCGCTGCGTACCTAAATTATCTTTTAAGAACACCGTGAATGGAGCCGTTCCTCCCAAGGTAGCCACTTTCAAACTAATACCACCGCCTAAACAAGTGGATGTGGAACCTACAGCACTTAAAGTAGCTTGCGGAATCGTAGCCGTGGTCATCGTACCATAAAATGCGATATCGTTGTTTAATGTACTTGTACTCGTTCCATCGGTAAAATACAAAGAACGGGCTGTTGTGGTACCCCAAAAATACAAACGGAAGGTTATGGACGAATCGGACGATAAGGGCGAAACCGCAGTAGAACCGGCCGTCAACAAGGTAATGTATTCAATACCATTTGTATTAGCGGTTTGAACCAAGGTGCCCGAAGCAATATTACTGGCATAATTGTTTTGCGATGAACGCAACGCATAACCGGTACCGGTAGTAGTTTGTCTGTAACGGAACATAATATGATCTAAGGCATATTCATAACCGGGTTTCGGGTTTAATGTAAACTCAACATAATCGTTGGCGGTAATAGCGTTGCCTTGATTGGCAGTATTGATTCCGGCCACACCATAAGAACCGGCCAATGTGGTAGGCGCCGAGAAACCGGCGCCGCTTGAAATGGTAATACCGGCGGTATCGATAAAGGTTGTATTCGCATTGTAGGTAGGACGGGTAGCTTCCGAACCGAGTGAAGTTGAAAAATCGAAGGCTTGCATAAATGGCTGAGTCACACTCACACGTCCCCACAAGGAAATATCGTGATTAAATGAGGTAGAGGATGTTCCATCGGTAAAGCGATAAATACGTCCATTGGTACCACCACCACTTGGACCGGCAATGTAAATACGCAAGGTAAAGGTGTCTTTTTCGTATAAAGGTTCAGTTAAAACAATTTTAGTGATATTGTTTGCATTAGCGGTGCCACTTGCCGTAGTTGTGGTAGTTCCTAAAGTGGAGGCATAGCCGTTGGTTGATGAACGAACGGAATGAATGATAGCAATTGATGCTGTTGAAAATTGCCAACGCATAATGATAGAATCCAAACGAACCTCATTTCCCGCTTTGGGCTTTACTTGGAACTCTACGTATTCATTATTGGTAATGGCAGTAGCTTCTGAGCCTGCATTCACGCCGGAAAAACCATAGGAACCGGCCGTTTGTGAGAGCGCGGTACCGGCACCACGTGAAATTAAAATTCCGGCCGTATCAATATAGGTGGTATTACCGAAATAAGACTTGTATGTAGTAACCGTATTAAACTGTGTTGCAGTTACCGGGGAAAAGTCGAACGAAAAGAAACGGCCATTGGCAGTTTGGGCTTTTATAAAGGCACTATTGAAAATAAGTAAAAAAACAATTCCAAATTTTACCCAATTCAACGAATTGTAATTAATCCAAAACGAGTTGGTCTGATTAGAAAATAATTTGTTTTTCATCATAATCATTTTAAGTAGTTTTTATTATCTTTACCGCAACATTTTTGCATTTCATCGTACATAAAATACTTGAAATGCAACATATGTTACACGAATTAAGACATGCAAATGTAGTGTTGCAAATGTTCACTTATGTTAATCTTGCACCATTATTTATTAATAATAACATTGAAATGTGGGTAATCTAAAAATACTACTAAAGCGAAAATACTCATTAAAATAATTGATTATCAATTGTTTAGAACGTATTTTGAATCATATTTATATTTTACATATATATATTTTTTATATATTTATTTCGAAAAAAACGGGCTTTTTTCAATTAACAATTGTTAAAAAAATATGGATTTAAACAAAAACATCGAATGGAATTGGTCAATTCATGTTCACGGATATAAAAAAATTAGGCAGGCCAAGCGATTCAAGAACACGAACTTGGGCTTTCTCACTATCTTTACCGCCTAAAATTGAGTACATGCATTTTTTGGAATTCGAAAAACCCCTCGAAGCCTTATATCAAGAGCTAGAAAAACTCCGTGAAGTAGGCCAAAAAAGCCATATTGATATCAGTTCTACCGAAAAAGAGTTACTGAAGAAAATAGCCACCACCAAGAAAGATTTATATGCCAACCTCAGCGATTGGCAACGCGTTCAATTAAGTCGTCATCCCAATCGCCCGTATACCCTCGATTATATTGAAAAGATTTTCTCTAAATTCGAAGAGCTTCATGGCGACCGGAATGTGAATGACGATAAGGCCATTGTGGGTGGCTTTGCTATGCTGAACGACCAGGATAGTGTAATGGTGATTGGACACCAAAAGGGTGCCAATACCAAAATGCGTCAACTGCGTAATTTCGGCATGGCCAATCCTGAGGGATACCGTAAAGCCTTGCGCTTGATGAAATTGGCTGAAAAATTCAATAAACCCATCATTACCTTCATCGATACACCCGGGGCTTATCCGGGACTAGAAGCTGAAGAGCGCGGACAAGGGGAAGCCATTGCCCGCAACTTGTTTGAAATGATTAATTTGAAGGTGCCGGTTATTTGTATCATTATTGGTGAAGGCGCTAGCGGTGGGGCATTGGGCATTGGCATTGGCGACCGTGTTGTGATGCTCGAAAACACGTGGTACTCGGTTATTTCGCCCGAAAGTTGCTCCAGTATTTTATGGCGCACCTGGGATTTCAAAGAGAAGGCCGCCGAAGAACTGAAACTTACCCCCAAACACATGAAGAAATTCGGCTTGGTGGATGATATCATTCCAGAACCCGCCGGTGGTGCCCATAGCAATCCCGACGATATGGCCATTACCCTAAAAGCCTATATTGAAACTACCTTAGCGGCACTAAAACCGCTTTCACCCGAACAACGCATTGAAGAACGTATTGAGAAGTTCTCCAACATGGGCTTCTACGAAGAGTTGGCTAAATAATACGGCGTACCTTGTCCTTCCTTCAAAAAATAAAAGAGCGACTTTTCCCTGAACCCGACATGACGCATGCCGTGCCGGTTTATACCGAGTTGCATGCCATCAAACGCGAATTTGTGAATTTCAGCACCACCTATCGGGTGGGGATTTTAGGTTATTATACCGGTCCGGCAGAACAAGCCGTTTTGATGGATTACCATAAAAAACTGGAAAGTTTAGGTTACGATTGCGATATCGTGGTTTTCTTCGACAAGAAGGAACACGACCCGCAATTGCTTTTACCCCATTTCGACACCTCGGCCTTAAATAAAAAAACCGGACTCCCCGATTCGCCCAAAACGGATTCCTTCCGCGTTAAAAAATTCGACCTCCTCATTAATTTATTTCTTCAACCGAGCAAAGAATTAGAACATATTGCCCATCATGCGGTTGCCCGTTGCCGAGTAGCCCCTCACCTCCCCCATTTGGTGGCCGTTTCGGACCTAATGGTGCCTTGCCAACCGAACGACAATTTGCAACAAATCATTGATCTAATTAACACCACCCTTCAACTGAAACCCTATGTACGCCCATAAATTTCGTGGCACCGGAGTTGCCCTAATTACTCCGTTTCAAGCCAATGGCAGTATCGATTTTAAGTCCTTGGAACAATTGGTGGATCGCGTGATAGCACAAGGGGTGAATTATTTAGTAGCCTTAGGAACAACCGCCGAAACACCTACCTTGAGCACGCAAGAAAAAATGGATATCCTGCGTTGTGTTATTGAAACCAATGCCGGACGTGTTCCCTTGGTAGCCGGTTTAGGTGGAAACAATACCCAAGCCATCATCGATCAATTCGAACATTATCCGAATCACGCCATCGATGCGTATTTGAGTGTTTCTCCTTATTACAATAAGCCTTCCCAAAATGGCATAATAGCCCATTACAAGGCCTTGAACCAATACACCCCGAAGCCAATCATTATGTACAATGTGCCCGGCCGAACGGGCAGTAATATGCTGGCTGAAACTTCGTTGCAATTGGCCAAAGAATGTAACAATATCATTGGTATTAAAGAAGCGGCCGGTAATATGACGCAATCGATGAGTTTGATTCAACATCGCCCTGAAGGCTTTGTGGTATTGAGCGGCGACGACGATTTAGCCATGGCCCAAATTGCCTGTGGCTTTGATGGTGTTATTTCGGTAGCGGCGAATTGTTTCACCACCGATTTTTGTAAAATGATTCAATTCGCGTTGAATTATAACATGAACGAAGCGCAAGCATTGCATTATAAGCTCCTCGATGGTATTGGTTTATTGTTTACAGAAGGGAATCCTCCCGGTGTTAAAGCGTTTATGGCCGAAATGGGGCATTGCGGCAATCATTTCCGTTTACCCGTTGTGCCCGTGAGCGAAGGCGTTCAAGCTAAAATCAAACAATACTTAGCGGCTTACTAACATGAAACCCCTTGTCCTTTTCGACGGACATTGTGCCTTGTGTAATCGCTCGGTGCGTTGGCTCATACAACATGATTCAAAACGGCAACTCCAATTTCTTTCGCAAGAAGACCCGCAATTTGATTTCCTATTAAAAGAAAGGCACTTAACCCGCCCTTCAGGCGATAGTTTAATGGTATTAGACCAACAAACATGGTATACTTACAGCGATGCCGTTTTTCGTGCGTTACGCTATGTGGATAGTCCTTGGAATACTCTTTCTCTTGGCCGTTTTATACCCAAAATAATACGAAACCCCTTGTATCGCATTATCGCGCGTTACCGCTATCGAATTTTCGG
>JBPCSZ010000071.1:0-9976 GCA_051006655.1 Chitinophagaceae bacterium | reverse complement strand
CCGAAGAAAATGTGCGGATTAAATTCGGTGAACAGCGTTACGAAATCCATATTGAGTCCAACCGCCAGTGGCACCAACCCTAACATGGTAGCGGTTGCCGTGAGCAATACGGGCGTCATACGGGTACGACCGGCTTCAATGAGGGCTTCGCGCGGTGGCAGTCCTTCTTTGAGTTTGATATCGGCAAACTCGATGAGTAGAATACCGTTTCGGACCACAATACCGGCGAGGGCCACGATACCGATACCGGTCATTACAATCACAAAATCCATGTTGAAAATTCCGATACCGAGTAATACCCCGATTACGCTCAAAATAATTTCGCTGAGGATGATGATGGTGCGACCGAAGGAGTTGAATTGGGCCATCAAAATCATGAAGATGAGGAGAATGGAAATACCCATAGCGCCACCTAAGAAGGCCCCGGTTTCTTTTTGTTCTTCTTGTTCACCGCCCATCACAATTTGCACACCGGTTGGCGGATTGAACTCATTGATTTCGCGTTGAATTTCAGCTACCACTTCGTTACCGTTGAAGCCATTCAGCACGTTCGATGATAAGGTGATGATACGTTCTTGATCTTTGCGCTTGATACCACCGTAGGTATTGCCGTAACGCAAATCAACAAAGCCGCTCAAAGGCACTTGACGCACCATGCCGCCCATACCCATATCGCGATACGTAATATTCAAGTTTTTGATGACATCGATATTATTGCGTTGGGTTTCGTTGAGGCGTAAGGTAATTGGATAATCGTCGTTGGCATCTTTGAAGCGCGAGATTTCCATACCAAACATGGCGGTACGTAAATCGCCGGCAATTTGTCCGGTACTGATGCCTTCGATGTTCAAGCGCGCGCGCGAAACATCGAACACAATTTCGGGTTTGTTGGCCTGAAAGTCGCTTTTCAATTCCTCTACCCCGCCAATTTGTTTGGCATCCAAATAACGCTTCAAGCGTTTGGATGTGGTAATGAGCGAATCGAGGTTTTCGCCGGTAATTTCAATTACAATCGGCTTGGCGGTGGGCGGACCACTGCTTTCCTTTTCAACGGTTACTTTAGCACCCGGAATGCCTTTTACATTATTGCGAATTTTATCGAGCAAGGCTTGGGTACTTTTGCCGTCGCGCTCGGCGAATTTCACAAAGGCCACGGTAATTTTTCCGCGGTTGGGATAATCGCCAATTTCGCCGCTGTTACGGTCGGTGGCTCCAACTTTCACATTCGAAATCACCGAGCTTACCAAGGGATTGTATTTGTTTTTAGCCACATCGATGTCGAGGGTTTCGTACACCTTCTTTTCGAGTTGCTCCAAGACGGCATTGGTTCTTCGTTGATCGGTACCTTCAGGCATGGTTAAATACACATAAGCAAAGTTGGGTTCGGCCGATGGAAAGAAAACCACTTTGGGTTGACGTAACTTAACAAGGAACACGGAAAGTACGAGCAACATAACCACCGATCCGAGCGCAATAGCCGAATGGTCGATGGCCCAAGTAAGGGCTTTTACATAGGCATTTTGTACGCGAGGCCAGATGCGGGTTTGGAAGGCATGAATCCATTTCACCAAAACGAACTTGTTCAATAAATACAACAAGAACATGAACACCGCGAAATTGCCCAAGCCTAAGCCACCACCGATGTACGAGATAATGGCTATAACGCCAAATACGATAGCGGTGATGCTGGTGCCGCGCGTCCAACGAATTTTTTCTTTGCCATCGTATTCTTCATCTTTCATAAAATCGACCGCAAATACCGGATTGATGATATAGGCCACCAACAAGGAAGCCAATAAGGTGATGATGAGGGTGATGGGCAAATAGAACATGAAGCTACCTACTACCCCTTTCCAGAACGCCAATGGCACGAAAGGCAATAAGGTGGTAATGGTACCGGTTAATACAGGCAGGAACACTTCGCTGGTGGCCTTTTGTACCGCTTCTTTGGCCGGTATTTTTTCTTCGTGGAAAATGCGGTGCGAATTTTCGATAACCACAATGGCATCATCCACTACAATACCTAAGGCTAAGAGGAAGGAGAATAATACAATCATGTTGAGGGTAAAGCCAATGCCGGGAAGCACCATAAAGGCGATGGCACACGATAAAGGTACCGACAAGGCCACAAAAATGGCATTGGTGGTACCCATGAAAAACATGAGGATAAAGGTTACTAAAACGAAGCCAATGATGATGGTATTAATTAAATCGTGCAGGGTGGTGCGGGTAGTTTCCGATTGGTCGCCGGTTACCACCACATCAAGTTCTTTGGGCAATTCCCCTTGTTTCATTTCAGCAATGATGGCATCAATTTTATCGGAAGCATCAATGAGGTTTTGTCCGCTCGATTTAATTACGTTCAAGGTAATTACATTCTTCCCGTTCAAGCGGGCGAAGCTTTCTTGTTCTTTGTAGGTATCTTTAATATCGGCTACATCTTTCAAGTAGATGGTTGAGCCCATGGGGTTTTTCACCACCACATTCCCAATTTCTTCGGCCGATTTAAATACTTTTTTCAAACTGATGATGCGTTGTTCGCCATCTACTTTCACCAAACCCGGTGTGGCTTCCACATTTTCGTAAGCCACGGCATTTTGAATATCGCGGAAGCTGAGCATCGCGGCTTGCATTTTGTACAAGTCCACATTTATTTGAATTTCCCGATCAAGTCCGCCCACTTTATCTACGCGTTTAATTTCCTTCAAGCCTTCAATGCGGTCTTTAATACGGTCGGCGTATTTTTCAAGGCGGTTTACATCGTAGTTACCCGAAATATTTACGAAGCGAATGGGAAATTCCGATACATCGATATCGTTCACTTCGGGTTCGTTGGGTAAGTTTTTGGGCAAGCCGTTCGGGTCGGCTTTTGCTTTATCTACGGCGTCCTTCACATCGCGTTTGGCTTTTTCAACCTTTACATCGGTGTTGAATTCAGCAATCACGATAGAGAAATCTTGAAACGAATTGCTGGTTACTTTCTTGATGCCCGAAATGTTTTTCAATTGTTTTTCGATGGGCTTCGATACCAAGTTTTCCATGTTCTCGGGTGAAGTTCCCGGGTAGATGGTTTGCACAATAATTTGAGGCAACTTCACTTCGGGAAATTGCTCTTTGGGCAAGTTTAAATAACTGACCAAGCCCAATAATGTAATGATGATGGTCATTACATAAATACTGGTGCGGTTGTTGATGGGCCAGTTGGATGGATTTATTTTCATAAAAGAAGAAACGTTTTGGGTTGTTATTGGGCGGTTCGGTAGACTTATTGATTATTTTCAATTTGCAATACGTCGCCTTCGTTTAATTCCTCGTAACCATTGGTAATTACTTTATCGCCGAGGGTTAAACCACTTACAATTTCCACTTTACCTTCATAGGCGTTTCCGCTTTGAATAGGCGCTAAGCGGGCTTTCCCGTCTTCGCCGGCCACGTAAACAAATTCACCTTGTTCTGTTTTTTGAATTAAGGCGGCGGGCAAAACGAAAGCGCGATTGTTTTGATAAGAAACAATTTTTACTTTGGCAATCATGTTCGGTTGATAGCGATGATTGTGGGGCAAACTTACATAAGCGCTGAAGGTGCGTGAAGTAGGATTAATGAAACGTTCGGCATACGTAATTTTGGTCATCAAGGAATCGCGCAAATCGGGGAATACCAACATAGCAGGCGAACCGGTGCGAACAATACCCGAATAGTTTTCGGCCACATTGGCAATCACTTTCAATTTCGACGTATTGATAATACGGATAACGGGCGGATTCATAGGTGAAGCAAATGATTGTCCAACAGAAGCCGTAACGGCATCCACTACCCCATCGATGGGCGATACCACATTGAAGGTATTGCGTTGCGATTGCACCGAGGCTTTCTTTTTCACTAAACTTTCGTATTGATTTTTAGCCGAAAGCAATTGCACTTCGGTACCAATTTCTTGGGCCCACAGGCGTTGTTGTTTTTCGTATAAGGTTTTAGCGAATTCGAGTTGTTGATCGAGTTCAGCCATACCGCGATCTACTTGTTCGGAACGAAGGGTGGCTACGACTTGTCCTTTACGTACCGATTGACCGGGTTTTACCAAAATAGCCGAAATAATACCCGGCGTTTCAGGAATAGCATTCACCACTTCTTCAACATCCACTTTACCTTGCACATCCACGTAGGTGGCAAAGAACGAGGGCGTCATTGATGTTGTAAAAACAGGCACTTTGCGGGCGGGACCTTTACTTGGACCGGCTTTCGCTTCAATGGCTTTAATTTTATCTTGAAGGGCTTTTTGTTCGGCCTTCAGTTTAGCCAATTGGTTGGCATCGCCTTTGGTGTCATCGGAACCTCCGCAAGCGTTCAACAATACGGCCAGGCTTAAGATTGAAAATGAAAATGAAAGAAATTTCATATAGTGGAATGTGAGATTTTGAAATGATAGAAATTATTTAATGAAGCCCATGGCTTTTTGGTAATCAATTTTGGCCAAAGCGGCGGTGTACAAGGAATTGAAATAATTCACTTGGGCTTCTTTGTAGGCTGTTTCGGCTTGCAGAATTTCAATATTGGAACCAAGACCTTCGCGGTATTTTTTCTGCGAAATATTGTACACATTGCGCGAGAGTTCAATGTTTTTCTCTTGGGTTTCGAGCGACATCAAACTGTTTTTTAATTGAATACGGGCATTGGTGGTTTCCAAATCGACGGCTTGTTTAAACGAAGCAATATCGTTTTCGCTTTTCAATAAATTGAGTTTGGCTTGATTGATTTTAGCACGACGTGAACCACCATCCCAAATGGGCATAGAAGCATTCAACACAAAGGCCCCGGTAGGGAAATAAGGCAAAGTGAAAATTTCTTTAAAGTCTTTCACTTGCGAAGCCACACTGCCGTTAACTGCCGCTACCACGGTGGGTAAATATCCTTTCTTATAGCGTTCCAAGTCGTATTGGTTCAATCGTTTACCGGTTTGCAACAAACTCATTTCAACGCGGTTGTTGTAATCGATGACTTGATCTACGTCGATGTCTTTGCTAATTTCTTCGCGACTCAACTCACCTT
Source organism: Chitinophagaceae bacterium (assembly GCA_051006655.1). Taxonomy (GTDB): domain Bacteria; phylum Bacteroidota; class Bacteroidia; order Chitinophagales; family Chitinophagaceae; genus OLB11. The sequence continues at coordinate 4,930 of JBPCSZ010000071.1, read as the reverse complement.
GTAAGGCCAAGGGTTGTTCCAAAGGCATCCCCATTTGGAATTTCAACATCATATAACTCAATTCATACAAGTTATCGATTTTGTCTTTTTCGGTTAAGAGATTATTGAGTTGCACTTGCAAGCGGTCGGCATCAATTTTTTCAGCGAAGCCTTCTTTATACAATTTGCGTGTCATGGTTTCGAGCGACTCAATCAATTTGATATTTTCATTCAATAAACCAATGCGTTTATCGGCAATTAAACAATTATAATAGGCTTTGGCCACAGTTACTTTCAATTCCTCTTCGGTACGGCGGGTATTCAATACGGCCAATTGTTCTAAATCGCGGCGGGCTTGTAAGGCAATGAAAACACCGGCATCGAATAAAATTTGGGTGGCTTGCACTCCGGCCGATGCCGTAAATGGCAATCCAAATTTCAATTCGGTGTATTTCTCTTTTGGTTGGGCTAAATACTCTAAATATTTGGCGGTATCAATTTTAAAAAAACTGAAGGCGGAACCGAAGTTAAAGGCATTGGCATCGGCCCGTTGCTTGGGAATTACAAACAAATACTGAAATTGTCCGTTCGCTTTAATTTGCGGCTTCGCGATACCCAAAATTTCTTTATTGTTTTCGAGCCGTAATTGATAATCGAGATTGGCTTTTTTCAAACTCAATTGATTATCGAGTGCGAAACGAATACAATCGTTCAGCGTAAAATTTAATTTTTGTTGCGCCTGCGAAGTACTTGCTGTAATGAGCAAGAGGGCCATGAACAAGAGACGATAAAATGAACTCATAGAAACTATTATGCGGTGAGAAATTGACGAATGTATTGGGTAAGTACCTCATGGCCTTTCAAGGTGCAAAGTCCATAGAGATAATGAATAAAAATTTGAAAATTCACCCGTGATGCATCTTGAGACGCATCGGGGAAGAGATTTTGTTGGAACACCAAAAACACCGATTCGGTGCGATAGCGAGCAATAATGGCCACATCAATATCGGAGCGGTATAAGCCTTCTTCAATGCCTTGACGTAAATTGGCTAAAATGGATTGTTCCACAAATTGGGTCCGATGTTGCAATAATAATTGGAAGGCTTTGGGGTAGTAGCGCTGTAAATCGAAAAAGCAAACCGGATTCATACCGCGAACAAAACGTTCTAAATATTGCATCATGACAATGTTTTGCTCCAAGGCATTTTTGCCGGGTTGCATCGACATCCCCAATTGGCAGGTATTTTCCTTGATAATGAATTCAATAACCGCTTGCACTAAATCGTCTTTGTGAACAAACACATCGTACAAGGTTTTCTTGGAAATACCCACCTGACGCGAAATATCATCCATGGTAACCAACTTAAACCCACGTTGTTTAAACGTGGCGAAAGCTTGTTCTACAATATGTTGGCGTTGTTCCGACATGCGGGCGCAAAACTATGAAAACTTTTCAAACTTAAAAAGTTTCCTTTATGACATTTCCATGGGTCATATCAATTTTACTTATACCGTGGGCGATTTCGTGTATAAAAAGAGGAAAACTACCCCACAGAAAACACTACATTTGCTCTCATTTTTTGCTTAAACCCTTTATATGTCGAAACGTTACGCAGTTATTACCGGAGTTGGCGGGTATGTTCCCGAAGATCGCCTCACCAATGCCGAGTTAGAAAAATTAGTGGATACTACCGACGAATGGATTACCTCCCGCACCGGCATTAAGGAGCGTCGAATTTTAAAAGGAGCCGGCTTAGGCACTTCCGATATGGGCGCCGAAGCGGTAAAAGAATTGTTGCGCAAAACCGGTACCGACCCAATGGATGTCGAATTATTGATTTGTGCCACCACCACGCCCGACATGCAATTTCCGGCCACGGCCAATGTAATTACCGATAAAACCGGCCTGAAAAACGCCTGGAGCTTCGATATCAATGCCGCTTGCAGTGGATTTCTTTATGCCTTAACCACCGCCTCGCAGTTTATTATGAATGGCACCCACAAAAAGGTTATTGTTGTGGGTGGCGATAAAATGAGTTCTATCCTCGATTTTGAAGACCGTGCCACGTGCATCATTTTTGGCGATGGTTGTGGTGCCGTGATGTTAGAACCCGGCGAAGAGGGCTATGGTATTATTGACAGCGTATTAAAATCGGATGGGGCCGGTCGCGTGCATTTGCATCAAAAGGCCGGTGGTTCTGTTCGTCCGGCCAGTATAGAAACTGTAACCAACAAAGAACATTTCGTTTATCAAGAAGGACAAACGGTATTCAAATTTGCCGTGACCAATATGGCCGATGTAGCCTATCAAATTATGGAACGCAACCACTTAACGTCCGAGGATGTAACTTGGTTAGTGCCGCATCAGGCGAACAAACGCATAATTGATGCCACCCGCGAACGCATGGGCTTACCAGAAGAGAAAGTGATGATTAATATTCAGAAGTACGGCAATACCACCAATGGCACCCTACCCCTGTGTTTGTGGGAATGGGAAAACCAATTGCGTAAAGGCGACAATATTGTATTGGCAGCCTTCGGTGGTGGTTTTACTTGGGGAAGCACCTATATTAAATGGGGCTACGATGGCTCTTCAATTCAAGGAAAATAAGGTATGCAGCGCAGTGAACTGATTGCCCAAATTCGGGAAAAGAAATCGTATTTATGTGTGGGACTCGATTCCGACATTACGAAAATACCGAAACACTTATTGCAAGAACCCGATCCGGTATTCGCATTCAATCAAGCCATTATTGATGCCACCCACGATTTGTGTGTGAGTTATAAAATCAATACCGCATTTTATGAATCGCGTGGCTTAGCCGGCTGGGAAAGCTTGCAAAAAACCTTGCACTATATTCCCAAAAATATTTTCACCATTGCCGATGCCAAACGGGGCGATATTGGAAATACCAGTACCCAATATGCCAAAGCATTTTTCGAGGCGATGTCGTTCGACAGCATTACCGTTGCGCCTTATATGGGCAAAGACAGTATTCAACCATTTTTGGATTTTGAAAATAAATGGACCATTGTATTAGGATTAACCTCGAATGAAGGCGCCTACGATTTTCAATATTATACCCAAAACAACAAACCCTTGTACCGGCACGTAATGGAAACGGTAGCCCAATGGGGAACTCCGCAAAACACGATGTTTGTAGTAGGAGCCACTAAAATTGAGCAACTCGCCGATATTCGGTCTGCCTTACCCGAACATTTCTTCCTTATTCCCGGCGTTGGTGCGCAAGGCGGTAGTTTAGACGAAGTGAGTCGCCGAGCCATGAACCAAGACATTGGTATTTTGGTGAATGCCTCCCGTCAAATTTTGTTTGCGTCTTCCGGTACCGACTTTGCCGAAAAAGCACGCGAACAAGCGCAGGAATTGCAAAGCGCCATGAGTTCCTACATCCAATAAACATGAGTGTCAATAGCCAATCGGTTTTGCAAGCCTTAAAACAGCTTGAAAACAAAGCCAATCAAGAAGGCATGAAACGCTTTGCCGTTGGTCACGGTGATACCTTAGGTATTAATGTGCCTGTTTTACGGGCTATGGCCAAAGATTTAAAAAAAGAACCGAATCGACATGAAATCGCCCTCGATTTATGGGCCAGTGAAATTCATGAAGCCCGATTATTATCGGCCTTTATTGATGACCCGAAACAAGTGGATGAAGCGCAAATGGATGCTTGGACAGAAGCCATTCGTTCGTGGGATTTATGCGACCAACTTTGTGCGAATTTATTTTACAAAACACCATTTTATCTCGATAAAGCCTTTGAATATTCTTTTCGTGAAGAAGAGTTTGTAAAGCGCACCGGCTTTGTGTTGATGCTGATGTATGTGCAACACGATAAAGTAAAAGACCCGGCCATGATAGCCCGTTTCCTTGAACGATTGGAAGAAGAGTCCCACGATAATCGGAATTTTGTAAAGAAGGCCTTGAATTGGTTATTGCGCACCATAGGCAAGCGAAATCAAACCTTATATCCTTTAGCGATGGCTTCGTGTGAACGACTCATTGCCCAAGACACGCCAAGTTCGCGTTGGATTGCCCGCGATGCCCTCCGTGAATTACAGGCCAAACAAGCCGCAGGACAAATTCGAAAATAAGCGTTTAATATCGCTTCGCTTGTTGTTCAACTCCTATTCTACATGTAACTTCACCGCCTAAATTGAAAACAAGTATGGCACATGCATTTGTATTCCCCGGCCAAGGCGCACAGTTCACCGGTATGGGAAAAAATTTATACGATACTATTCCTCAAGCCAAAGCCCTTTTTGAGGAAGCCAACGATATTTTGGGTTTCAATATTGCCCAAATCATGTTCGAAGGCAGTGCCGACGATTTGAAGCAAACGAAAGTAACACAGCCTGCTATATTTCTACATTCTGTAATTGCTTTCTTACACAACAATCAAGAAACACCGAATATGGTAGCAGGGCATTCCTTGGGTGAATTTTCAGCCTTGGTAGCCAACCGCACCTTGCAATTTGCCGATGCCTTGCGTTTGGTTTCCACCCGAGCCAATGCCATGCAAAAAGCCTGCGAATTAAATCCATCAGGTATGGCGGCCGTATTGGGCTTAGACGATGCCAAAGTGGAAGAAATTTGTGCCGGCATTACCGAAGAAGTGGTGGTTGCAGCCAATTATAATTGTCCCGGACAGCTAGTTATTTCAGGGAGTTTGAAAGGCATTGAAATTGCCTGCGAACAATTGAAAGCAGCCGGGGCCAAACGCGCCTTGCCCTTGCCTGTTGGAGGCGCATTCCACTCGCCCTTAATGGAACCGGCCCGCATTGAATTACAAGCCGCCATTGAAGCAACTCCTTTTGCCACCCCTATTTGCGCTGTTTACCAAAATGTAAACGCCCAAGCGGTAACCGACCCTAAAACCATTCAAGCCAATTTGATTACCCAATTAACCGGACCGGTTCGTTGGACGCAAAG
>JBPCSZ010000070.1:0-6711 GCA_051006655.1 Chitinophagaceae bacterium | reverse complement strand
GAAATGAAAGGCGGATTCAATGCAGCCATTTGGCAAGCCGTGGCCCTTTTATTCAGCAATAACCTAAAACGCGATTACGATCCTATTGACCGAGATGCTGATATAGAGCAGGTGGTTTTGGAAATAAAATCGCGGAACGTTTACAAATAACCTATTTTAGGTTAATTTTTTGCCGATTAACTACTACTAACTTTGCAACTTATGAAATTGGATATCCTGGCTATTGGCGCCCACCCCGACGATGTTGAACTTTCTTGCAGTGGTACCTTGATGGTGCACAAACGCAAAGGGTATAAAACCGGCATCCTCGATTTAACCGAAGGGGAATTGGGAAGTCGTGGTACCAAAGAAACCCGCCGGGAAGAAAGTCGCCATGCCTCCAACATCATGCAATTGGATGTACGCTTGAATTTAGGCTTCCGCGATGGCTTCTTCACCCACGATGAAGCCCATATTTTACCCATCATTCAAGTATTACGCCGTTTTCGTCCCGATATCGTATTAGCCACCGCCCCTTACGACCGTCACCCCGATCATGGACGCAGTTCGGCGTTAATAAAAGATGCTTGTTTTTTATCGGGACTCATTAAAATTGAAACCCAATACGAAGGCGAAAACCAAGCGGCATGGCGCCCGAAACGTGTATTCAACTATATTCAAGACCAAGAAATTGAACCCGATTTCATCATCGATATCAGTGAGGTAATGGAAGAAAAAATGGCCTCTATTCAAGCCTATAAAACCCAATTCAACAGCCGAGAAAACGATGGCGTTGGTCCTGAAACGTATATCTCATCCGAATCCTTCCTTACCCGGCAACGCGGACGGAATGCCTTAATGGGGAAACGTATTGGCACAGACTATGCCGAAGGGTTCCTAATTTGCAATCAAAGTTTGGGACTCCGCGATTTTTCGAACATCATCCTCCCCGAATTGGTATAAGTCTTAGAAAGTATAATGCCCTTCGGCATCATACATCACCGGTAATATGCGGTGCGTGGCTTCGAAGTAATCGTAAGCCCTTTTCAAATTCATCCAAAACGATTGCTTTTCGGGGGCATTTTTATACTCCCGTTGCACATAATCGATGGCTTGTTTGGTATAACGAATCGGGTAAATATGCACCGGAATGTTTAATTGTCCATTGATACGCGCTTGCAACGCAATAATATACATTTCCTCAATCCACTCATTGGTCATCGGCATACAACCTACGGTCATACAAGCCCCGTGAATATAGATATCGCCCCCTGGTTTGCTCCGATTGCCATGCATTAAATCGGAATAATTCGGGTAATTCACCAACATCGATAAATGGTAATCGCTATTGGGTTTGAATTCAGCAATAAAATAAAATCCTTCAGGCACTTGGCGATCGCCTTCGTAACGCTTGGGACCTAAAATGCCCGACAAAGCACAAATTTTATACGTTTTTACCAACGTGAAAGTATCGCTCGGCGAATTGCGGGCCCATAATTCCAAATCGTTGAGGGCCTTGATGCCACGGTAATAAATATTCGAACAAGGATAATTAATGCCTTTATCGGCAAACATTTTTTTAATACCCGCTTCATAACGCGCATTGGCATTACGTACCCGCTCGTAACTCATTTGGGTTTGTTGAAAATTCACATCGGGAAAACTGGGTTCCAAAGGCGCCGGAGGCAACATGGGCTGAGCCACGACTGAATTCAAACCTAAAAAACCAAACAATAAAAATAGAAAAATGCGCAACATGATGAGGAAATCAAATGTACATGTTCCGCCCCAAAGAATCACGTTAAAATTGCTTGTAATTTTACCGCATGAAAAAGCTGATTATTTTTTCAGGCGCCGGCATCAGTGCTGAAAGTGGCTTAAAAACCTTTCGCGACAGTGGTGGATTATGGGAGAATTTTCGAATAGAAGAGGTGGCCACACCCGAAGCTTGGAAACAAAACCCCGAACGCGTATTGCGCTTTTACAACGAACGACGCCAACAAGCCGCCCAAGCCCAACCCAATCAAGCCCATCGCATCATTGCCGAATTGGAGAACCATTTTTCAGTGGATGTGATAACCCAAAATGTTGACGATTTGCATGAACGAGCCGGTTCGAGTCGCGTACTGCACCTACACGGCGAACTCAACTCAATGCGCACCGAACAAGAACCCTATAAACGGTATCGCATTGAACACGATATGGATTTGAACACCGTGAATGAACACGGCGAACGCCTTCGTCCCGATATTGTATGGTTTGGCGAAGCCGTTCCCAATATGGAATATGCCATTGCCCTCGCCGAAGCCGCCGATTATTTAGTGGTAGTAGGAAGTAGTTTGCAAGTTTACCCCGCCGCATCGTTATTGCATTATGTTCCAAATACGTGCCAAGTTTTTCTTGTAGACCCACAAATTCCCGAAGGACTCAATCCGAAAATAAAAACCTATGCCTTACCGGCTACTTTGGGACTCCCCTTATTACAAGCGGAACTCTTGGCGCAGGATTAAAGCGTGGTGCGACTTTCGTTGAAAATAATACCGTATTGTTCTAATTCTTTCAATACCGGTTCGTAAACCTCGGGCATAATTGGAATTTGAACCCCACGTAAGCCTTGAATATCCCCCCGCAACCATAAACGAGCAAAAATCGCCATGGGTAATCCCACCGTTTTCGCCATAGCGGTATATTCTTTATCGTCGCCTTCTACAATCAAGGAACTCGTCCAAACGCCACGCTTATCGCCTTGGGTATATTCAAACGCATGATGCATCACAATCATATCGCGGTCGGTTTCCTCCATGGCCCATCGAGTTTCCAAAATGCTTTGTAAAATTTCGGCCGAACTGGCATCGCCTTCGTGTTGAATTAAATCATCATCGTGCAAATCGAGCCAACGAACTAATTTAAGGGCTTGTACATCATCGCCACAAACGGTGGCAATGCGTTCTTCCGGCGTGTTACCCGCAACGCCCTTACTGGCCTGCATAAACCAATAGCGGTAAGTCATGCCTTCAATATCTTGTTTATCGTCTTCGCGGGTTAATCCCAACTGAATGAGTTTGTCCCAAGCCGTACAAAATTCAGGATAACGAAAAGTAGCCCGCAACAAGGTTTTCACCTCGTTTAAGCCATAAACCGTTTGGTAACTCAAACTATCGCGATTGGCATAAGCGGCCAAATTGCCTAAAGCAGGAATAGCCACCAATTCCGTTTCACGAAACAAGTGCGTATAATCAATATGCTTCGCTTCGCCGTCTTGCAAAAAATGCGCCCCGGCCTTTCCGGCCAATACCACATTGCGCGGGTTCCACGAAAATTTATAATGCCACGGGTTGGTATCGGAAGCCGGTGCCACCAAGCCCCCACAATACGATTTAAACGAGGTAATGCTCGCCCCTTCATCTTGCAAGGTTTTAATCATTTTCATGGCGCTCATATGGTCGATCCCGGGATCTAAACCCAACTCGTTCATGAACAATAAATTGCCATTGCGCGCTGCAGCGTCCAAGGATCGCAATTGGTCGGACACATAGGAAGCCGTTATTAAATGCTTACCCGAAGCCAAACAATCGGCCGCCAATAAAAAATGCAAATCGGGAGGCAATAAGGAAATCACCAAATCGGCCTCTTCCACCAATTCCATCCGTTGATTCGCATCGTGAATATCCGATTCTATGGCCGTACCGCGTGCATGGTTATTAACGCGGGCTTGAGCCGCCGCCAAATGGGCATCGGCCACGTTTATTTGCCAATTTTCAGCCTCGGCATGGTCTAAAAGATAACGAATTAAGAAGGAAGACGACTTTCCGGCTCCAAAAATCAGGATATTGGCCATTTTTTATTCAATAATGCGATGAAAAAAATTACATTTGCAAAGGTATTTTAAAAAACACTGCCCGAATGAAAAATCGTAAATTAACCGCATTGGTAGTCTTAGCCCTCGCCGCTATGACGGTTTCCTCTTGTGCTACTAAAAAGAAATACGGTTGCCCTGGACATATTTCCATGGCATGGATTTTTAATTTCTAAGTCCCCATGCACTGGATTAATTTAACCGACATCGCCCAATTGGACCGCGTAGTGGAAGATAGCACCCGCAAACCGGTATTATTATTCAAACACAGCACCCGTTGTTCCATCAGCGATATGGCCAAAGCTCGTTTAGACCGTAGTAATTTATCGGATACGATGGACGCCTACTACCTCGATTTAATTGCCTACCGCCCCATTTCACAAGCCATCGCCGAACGTTTTCAGGTTCACCATGAATCACCCCAAATTTTACTCATTCGTAACGGCGAGTGCATTCTCGATGCCAGTCACAACGGCATCATTCCTTCCGAAATTGAAGAGGAAGCGAAACGCGCATAACAACATTAAGTTCTCAAATTAATTTGTTTTTTTCTTTTGGGACCGGCAGCATCGCCGAACTCATCGCAATTGCGTCGCACACGTCAGCTGCATCGCATCGATGAACTAACCTACTCTACCTACATCAACTTATAATTCATTCATGCAATGAATCATAGACCAACTGAATGTTGGATTTCAATTCAGGCAAATCATTTTTTATAATGTCCCAAACTAAGGTGGAATCTATACCAAAATACTCATGTACAAACACATTGCGCATGCCAATTATTTGAGCCCATTGAATTGATGTGAATTTATTTTTAATTTCATCGGATTTATGATTACTGGCTTCACCAATAATTTCCATTTGTTTTATACAAGCAAATCGAAGCATGGAGTTCGACAAAAATGACTTGTATTCAACATCTTGAAAATAAACCTCAATCTCTTGAATGGCATCAAGAATATGAAGCAATCGAACTTTATCGCCCAACTTACCGCGCATAAATCAATTCTTTTTCAGAATCAACATAAGGCTTAATATATTTCGACAAGCCATTCGACGACACTAAATCTACTTTTCGTTTAAGTATTCGCTCTAAATCAAGTTGCATTTGAATAAAATGTAATCCAATGGGTTGCGAATAATCTAAATCAACTAAAATATCAATATCACTTTGGTTATCCGCTTGTCCCCGAGCAAAGGAACCAAATAAATAGGCCTTCAAAACCGGACGAGTTTTGAAATAATAACCGATGGCATCGATGGCACTTTGGTCAAGCTTCATACAACAAATATAGACATTGAAGTAAATACAACCTATTTACACGGTATAAATCCCCATCGCCGAACCACGATTCAGCCGATGAAAAATAGCCCCGGGTGAAGCGGTACCCCGCAATGCAGCGAAGCGGAATGAGGAGTATAAGCGGAACACGGGACGATAGCTGAACAAGGCGATGCCGATGCGCTTCAAATACTATTTGCGTTAGCGCTCCAACATCACTTCACTGCTTCCAACCCGTCCACCCAAGGGCGGATTCATTTTTTGAATGCGCACCATGGCGTGTTCCACCAACGGGAAGCCGTCAAAAATATCGCGCAGAATCAAGCCCGCTACTTCTTCCAATAAAGGTTTGGGCGTATTCATGTGGGTGCATACCAAGGCATGAATGGCTGCATAATCTACCGTTTGGTCTAACTCGGTAATCAGGCCATTTTCCGGCAAACTCACCCGAACCTGCACCACAAATTCGTTGCCCCAAATGCGTTCCTCGGCATGTAAACCGTGGTGCGCAAAAAGCCGAATGTCGTTTAAGGCAATGTGTAAAATAAAATAGTCAATTACGGATTAACGTATACCGTGCGCGTGGCTTTGTACTCGTTCACAAATTCGTCGTTGGTTACATACAAATCGAAGGTATAGCCTTTCGAGCTGGTTGGCACAAAATAGAATGTAGCCTGAGTAGTGGTGGTACCATCGGGCAATACCCAACGCTGGGCTTGCGAACGGTCGGAACAATTGCTCAACTGAATGGTATCGTTTACTTTATACGAACCCTTATCGGTACAAATACGCGGAAAAGGTTCTCCCGGACGTTTACAGGCAACAGCCGTTAACAATACTCCGGCCAATAAAAACAGCAACTTGTTCATGAACAATGGTTTAGACGTTCACAAATGTAGTTTTAATTCGGGAAAATCGGAAATGGAAAATTCAAGGACAGGTTAGTCCGCCATGGGCTCATTCCAACGGTAGGAAGCCACGGGAATACCCACCAAATGCAAGGCCCTATGCACCACCGTGGCGGCCAAGGCTTCGAAGGTGGCCGGGCGACTGTAAAACGAGGGGGTGGCCGGACAAATAATACCCCCCGCTTCAGTAATGGCTTTCATGTTGTTGATATGCACCAAATTATACGGTGCTTCGCGGGCCACCAATATGAGTTTGCGGCGTTCCTTCAACATCACATCCGCGGTTCTTGTCAACAAACTATCGCTGAGTCCATGGGCAATTCGGCCTAAAGTACCCATACTGCAAGGACAAATAATCATACTTTCAAACGAACTACTGCCACTGGCAAATGGCGCATGAAAATTCTGCAAAGCATATCGCTGAAACGGATACTGATTAAAATCGGTATTGCCCAACTCGTATTCCCAAACGCCTTCGGCTTGGGCCGACATCACCAAACCAACTTCCACATCGGGCATTTTAAACAAGGTATCGAGCAAAACCTTGGCATAAATTGAACCCGAAGCACCCGTAATACCTACAACTATTTTCTTCATTCGGTAAAAATTAAATATACTTGCAATTGAACAAGACAAAGGTAAAGGGCTATGGGCATAACGTTTCGGTTTCTCTGTTTATA
>JBPCSZ010000069.1:0-12243 GCA_051006655.1 Chitinophagaceae bacterium | reverse complement strand
CTCGACAAAACCGTGAATTTAAGTCCGGATGTTTACGAAGGCCGTAGCGTAAGTGCCGCCGCCGTTGCCGCTCACGAATGTGGCCACGCCGTGCAACACGCCACCCAATACAGCATGCTAATGATGCGTAGCCGTATGGTGCCTGCTGTTAAAATTGGTTCCAGCTTATCGCAATGGGTCATTTTAGCCGGTTTGGGCTTAGGCTTTGGCGGAGGAAACCAAACCATTTTATTGGTGGGTATTCTTTTATTCTCCTTAACCACCATTTTCTCGTTGGTTACCTTACCCGTGGAATTCGACGCGAGCAACCGCGCCTTGAAATGGTTAGAAAACCACAACTTAACAACCCCTACCGAGCACGATCAAGCCGCCGACGCCTTGAAATGGGCTGCCCGCACCTATGTGGTAGCCGCCATTAGTTCGGTAGCCACCTTGATGTATTATATTTTGATTTTCATGAACCGCCGCGACGACTAAGTCCGTTATTTCCCGGCTTATGGTTTAGCCCCAGTGTTCATTCAGTCGAAGCACTTTTTCAATCACATCGCGCACACAACCTTGTCCACCTGCTTTGGGCGACACATACTCAGCCACCGCCAATACATCGGCACAGGCATCGTGTGGCGCACACGCCAAGGCTACTTGTTTCAGTACGGGAATATCGGGCATATCGTCGCCCATGTATAATACCTCAGCTGGGTTAACCTCACCGGCTTCTTGCCATTGCTTGAAACAAGCCGCTTTATCTTGTATGCCTAAGGCAATATGTTGAATACCCAAACGATTTAAACGCACCATCAAGCCTTCGCCCGTGGCGCCCGAAAGAATAGAAACCTTGTACCCCATATTTACGGCGCGTTGCAAGGCATAACCATCGCGGATATTCATGGTACGAAGCGGCAAGCCGGTTTCGCTAATTATTAATTGGCCATCGGTTAATACCCCATCAATATCGAACACAAAATGTTGAACCGCCTTAAAATTGGGTAGCATATTGAACTATTTAATGGTTTTGGTTTCTAGTAATTTTCCTTGGGTATCGTAACGCTTCCAAACGCCTTTCTTTTCGCCCATTTTATAGGTTCCTTCCTCGGCTATCCAACCCGTAGGGTGAAAGGTTTTCCAAACCCCATCTTCTTTGCCTTGCACGTATTTGCCGACTTGGCTTACCTTCCCGTCTTCATTATACAGCACGGCCTCTCCGTCTAATTCGCCCCGATGATAATAATACTCCACTGCTTTTTGTCCATTTGGGTAAAACCAAGTACTCAAGCCTTCCCGTCGCCCGGCCTGCATCAATCCTTCTTCTTGCAAACCACCTTCGGGATAAAAAATACGACGGTACCCATCTTCGGCACCGTCGCGATAATATAATTCTTTGTTGATACGAGCGGCCTTATAAAAAACTCGAACGGGTCCATTATACTGGTCTTTCCGCCAAACGGCCATTTGCTCTACATAACCGTCTAAGCCAATTTGCAATTGGGTTCCGTCTTTCATGCCGTCTTTCCACGACACCATTTCTTCGGGAAAACCCGAATACGAAAAACGCGTCCAAACACCGTCTTTCACACCCCGCTTCCGATAACCTTCTTCTAATACCCGCCCTTTAATATCGCGGTATTGAACAAACACTTTATCGTCGACGGTGCTCACAACCGAATCAACCACTTGTTGCGCCTGAATATCGTGTACCGCGGTGCACAAAAGCAAAATCAAAAGCAGTTGACGCATGTGCTCTTACAGGTGTAAACGAGACTTCTTCGCCAATAAGGCTTCAACGGTTTCACGATATAATTCGTCGGGAACGCAACAATCTACCGGACAAACGGCAGCGCATTGTGGTTCTTCGTGGAAACCTTGACATTCGGTACACTTATCGGCCGTAATGTAATAGGTATCTTCTGCCAAAGGCGATTGCTTCGCCCCGGCATCCACCGATGAACCATTCATTAAGGTGTACATACCACTCACCGAAGTACCATCGGCAATAGCCCAATTTACACCACCTTCGTAAATTGCATTGTTGGGACATTCAGGTTCGCAAGCCCCACAATTAATACATTCGTCTGTTATTTTAATCGCCATAGCAGAATAATTTAGTCTTTTGTTTTTTGTTCGAGTTTTATCTCGGAATTTCGCAGGCAAAGGTACAAAAAATCCATCACGGCAACATGCTTTCTCAACGACTCCAAGCACTCCACCAACTCCGCCAATCCTTACTCGATATTCCGGAAGAAATTCTCCAAAAAGCCGAAAACCGTAACCCTTGGTTTACCCGTGCTTTTCTGCAACAAGCCATTCAAACCATTGTTAATGAATACTTGGACCACGAATTACTGAAAAATTTTAGTAGTGCCATTCCCGAAACCTTAAGCCACCCCAAAACCATTGGTGTGGTGATGGCCGGCAATATTCCCTTGGTTGGCTTCCACGATGTATTGTGTGTGTACCTCAGCGGGCATCAGGGCAAGTTCAAAGCCGCCGAAGCCGATACCGTGTTGATGCGCTTTGTAATTGACACCTTACACCACTTCGACCCCAATGCAATAACACAAATTCAATTGGCCGAACGCCTCAACGGGTGCGATGCTTATATTGCCACAGGCAGTAATCAAAGTGCCGGACATTTCGAATACTATTTTGGCAAACAACCGAATATCATTCGGCGTAACCGCACTTCGGTGGCCATCCTGGAAGGGAATGAAACGCCCGAAGAATTAGCCGCCTTGGCCGATGATGTGTATTTATACTTCGGACTCGGGTGCCGGAATATTACCCATATTGCTGTGCCTGAAAATTATAATTTCGAACCCTTGCTTCATGCCTTCCGTAAATACGATGCGCTCAAAGACCATAACAAATACCGTAATAATTACGACTATCAATTGGCCTTGTATATTTTAAACGGACAATTTTACATGAGCAATGAAAGTGTGTTACTGGTTGAAAATGCCGCCCTGTTTTCTCCCGTGTCTGTATTGCATTATTCCTTCTATTCTGATGCCGAAACCTTACGAAACCAATGGCAAGAAAATGCTGATATTCAGGCCATTGTAGGGCATGGCGGACTCCCATTCGGGTCGGCCCAGTGTCCGGCACTCAACCAATATGCCGACGGCGTAAATACCCTCGATTTCTTATTGAGCCTCGCCTGATTTTCACCTTTTATTGGCTGTTAAAAAATCTAAAATGCCCCTACACAAAAGGGGGCTTGGCAATATTTTTGTAAGCCACAATAAAAATTTGGTTTATGAAAAAGATTCTTGGCATTATGGTCCTCGCCATGGGAACAACCCTCGCCACCTTGGCCTTGACCAAAAATTATTTCGCGCCCCACCCTTTGAGTTTGGGCATCAACAGCACCGATAATGAAACACCCATTATTCCGGCCGTGTATTCGCCGGGCAGCGATGGTGGCACTTATATTAACCTCGAAGATGCCGCAGAACGTTCTAGTAAAGCTGTAGTGCATATCAAAACCGAAATTCGGGCCCGTGCCGGACAATACCGCCATCCCTTCTTCGACGATTTCTTCGATCAATTTTTTGGTGGACAAGGCGGGGGTATGTATTCCCAACCCCAACAATCGAGCGGCTCGGGCGTCATTGTTAGCACCGACGGCTATATTGTAACCAATAACCACGTGGTTGATCAAGCCGATCAAGTAACCGTGATTCTCAACAACAAGAAAAGCTATACCGCCAAAGTGATTGGGAAAGATCCCGCCACCGATTTGGCCTTATTGAAAATCGAAGAAAACAACTTACCCATTCTTCCGTACGGCAATTCCGATGATGTAAAATTGGGGCAATGGGTATTGGCCGTGGGTTATCCCTTAACCCTCGAAACCACTGTTACCGCGGGTATTGTGAGTGCCAAATACCGTAACATCGGCATTAACCAAACCAAAAGCGGCAACAATGCCATTGAAAGTTTCATTCAAACCGATGCGGCCGTGAACCCCGGGAATAGTGGCGGTGCCCTTGTGAATGCCCGTGGCGAACTTATTGGTATCAATGCCGCCATCGCCTCACCCACCGGTTCTTATGCCGGTTATTCCTTCGCCATCCCCTCGAATATTGTACGTAAAGTAGTGGCCGATATGGTGAAATACGGTAACGTACAACGGGCCTATTTGGGTGTTTCGTATGTAGACCGCCGCAGTGCCACACCCGAACAAATTAGTGCCTGGAACCTCGATAAAACCGATGGTGTTTATGTGAACCAAGTATTCGAAGGAAGTAGTGCCGATTTAGCGGGTATCAAAGTGGGCGATTTCATTACGAAGATTGGCAACCGCGCCATTAAAACCGGTCCCGAAATGACCGAACAAATTGCCCAATTCCGTCCCGGCGACCAAACCACGGTGACCTTATTGCGCAACGGAAAAGAAATGACCAAAAGCATCAGTTTCAAAAACAAACTCGGCACCACCGATATCGTAAAAGCCGATGCCCTGCCCTTACTGGGCGCCGGCTTCACCGAACTCAGCAAAGCCGATTGCGAAACCCTCCGCATCAATGGCGGTTTGTATGTGAGTCGCATCGACGGCAATGGCGTATTAGCCAAGCAAACCCGCATGCGCAAAGGCTTTGTGATTACGCGTGTGAACGACAAACCCATTAAATCGCAACTCGATTTGGAAAAACTCATGGCCTCCGGTGAAAACGAATTCCAACTCGAAGGCATCTACCCCAACTACCAAGGCACGTATAATTATTTTATCCGTTTGAACGGATAAAATATCAATGCGAATGCGTTAAAGCGAAAGCGATAAAAAAATCAACCCGAAATTGGGTTGATTTTTTTTATTTCTTGAAGCGCATCGGCCTAACTTTATTCAACTAATTCGTGCTTTCCGCGGTGCATGGCACCCTGCTTCAATCACGGCTATCGGGCATCGTCTTCTTCTTTCTTCAGCTATGTAAACAGCCGACTATCGACGACCTTTCATCAATTCGCTGATATCGGCCATAATGCGTTTGGCAATATTATTCGCCATGGTTTCCGAGGTACTTTCCGAATAAATGCGAATGATAGGCTCGGTATTCGATGCGCGTAAATGCACCCACTCATTATCGAATTCAATTTTCACCCCATCTTCGGTATGAATGGGTTGCTTCTTGTATTTCTCTTTAATCCCTTCAAAAATTTGTTGCAAATCAACATCACGGTCTAACTCAATTTTATTTTTAGACATCACATACACCGGATAAATGCGACGCAATTCACCAATCGATTTGCCAAAGCGGGCCAAGTGCGACAAGAACAAGGCAATACCAATTAAGGCATCGCGGCCATAATGCAACTCAGGCACAATAATGCCCCCATTGCCTTCTCCGCCAATTACAGCGTTCTCGGCTTTCATTTTGGCTACTACATTCACTTCACCCACGGCACTGGCAAAGTATTGTCCACCGTGCTTTTCAGTAACATCGCGCAAAGCCCGTGTACTGCTCATATTCGAAACGGTATTGCCCGGTTTATGGGTCAATACATAATCGGCAATGGCTACCAAGGTATATTCTTCGCCAAACATCGAACCGTCTTCGTTTACAAAACACAAGCGGTCTACATCGGGGTCAACCACAATACCTAAATCGGCCCCCAACTTATTTACAGTGGTGCTAATTTCATTTAAGTTTTCCGGTAAAGGTTCCGGATTGTGATTGAAATGTCCGTTCACGGTTTCATTAATCACCGTAATGCGTTGCACACCCAAGGCATGTAATAAGGCCGGTACATAAGTAGCCCCGGTACTGTTAATACCATCAACCACAATATTAAAGTTGCGGGCGGTGATGGCGGCCACATCCACCAAGGGATGGGCTAAAATGGCATCGATGTGCTTTTGTTGAAACGAATCGTCGGTACGAACCGAACCCAATTTATTGATATCGGCAAACGTAAATTCAGCGGCATTTCCGCGACGTAAAATTTCTTCGCCTTCAGCCCCCGAAATGAATTCGCCTTTTTGGTTCAATAATTTCAAGGCATTCCATTCTTTTGGATTGTGACTGGCGGTGAGAATAATACCACCACCGGCTTCTTCCATGACTACGGTCATTTCAACCGTGGGTGTAGTGCTCAATCCTAAATCAACCACGTCCATGCCCAAGGCTTGTAAGGTACTGCAAACTAAATCGCGCACCATGGCACCGCTAATACGGCCATCGCGACCAATAACCATCTTATGATTGCCGGTGCTTTCCATGACCCACGAACCAAAGGCGGCGGTGTATTTTACAATATCAATAGGAGTTAAGGCTTCATCGGGGCGACCACCTAAGGTGCCACGAATGCCGGATATAGATTTAATGAGTGCCAAATTATTAATTTAAGTGGGCGCAAAATTACAAAAATTAAGTCGAATGCCCCTTACTCAATTCCTTCGAAGTACCTTCGCATTATGATGTCGGAAAACAAGATACAAGCCAATTGGTTTGCCGAATGGTTCGATTCGCCTTATTATCATGTATTGTATCAGCATCGCAGCGACGATGAAGCACAAGCCTTTATTCAAGAACTGTTGCAGTTTTTGAACTTACCTAAAGCACAACGTATACTCGATGTGGCTTGTGGCAAAGGCCGACATGCCAAAGCTATGTGTGATGCGGGACATGATGTATGTGGTATTGATTTATCGCCCGACAGTATTCGACAAGCAAATACCTTAGCCAACGATCACTTGGAATTTTTTGTGCACGATATGCGCCAATTGTTTCGGGTGAATTATTACCAGGTGGTCACCAATTTGTTTACCAGCTTTGGGTATTTCAATTCCGTACACGATAATACCTTGGCCGCGCGCGCCATGGCGCGCGCCGTAGTACCGGGTGGTTTATTGGTGGTCGATTTTGTGAATCGTATTCCCGCTTGCCAACACATTGAGGCTCATCAACACGAAACCATTGAACGTGAAGGGATTCGTTTTGAATTGCATCGTTCGTACAATGCACAACATTATATTAAACAAATTGATGTGTATGATGGCGAAAAACATCAAACCTTTTTTGAACGGGTTTCTTGTTTTACCCCCGAACAACTCTCGGCTTATTTTATACAAGAAGGATTACAAGTGCTTCATTGTTTAGGCAATTATCGTTGCGAACCCTTTGAGGCAAACAGCTCACCCCGCATGATTTTTATTTTCCAACGCCCGCATGATTGATTGGATTCAACATATAGATACTGATATTCTTTTGTGGGTACAAACCCATCTAAGATCGGACGTGAACGATGCCATCATTCCATGGTTACGGCAGGCTTGGTTTTGGTTGCCCGTGTATTTGTTTTTTTTGTATTTCATGGTGAGCGGTTATGGTAAATCGGGTATTATTTGGTGTGTATTTTTTCTCCTCATTTTTGCCATAGGCGATTCCTTCAGTGCGCAAATTTTAAAGCCAATCTTTCAACGGGTGCGCCCTTGTAACAACGAGGCTTTATTGCCGTATTTGTACAACTTACCGGTGCGGTGTGGGGTTGGTTTTAGTTTTCCATCCACCCATGCCACCAACCACAGTGCCTTTGCAGTGTTTATTATATTTACCTTGCATCGGCATTTTCCCAAACAAGTATGGCTAGCCTTAGTTTGGGCTTTATTGGTGTGTTTTGCGCAGTTGTATGTGGCGGTGCATTATCCGTCCGATTTATTGGCGGGAATGGTATTGGGCAGTTTCATTGGTTTAGGCATGGGATTGATTTTCAATACACGATTTGACTTAAAAAGCCGTACCCATTAATTCAACTTATTCTCTTTTTTCTTAAACGCCACCGCCCCAAATACAGTCGATTGAAAGCGATGTTTAGGCATTTTAATCACTTGATTTCCATTGCGATCCCAAAAACTAATCCATAACGTTCTATTCATCGCTTGAATTGATTTAAGCCATATAAAATGAGATGGAATAAGTGGCACAGGCGGAATCCATTTGAAGGATTTCGGACCTATCCATTCGTTTTCAAAGGCATAGCGATTAATATACAATACCACCCCATCGTGGCTTTGCAAAAAGCGTTGGATGAGTTCATGTTTATGGCGTTTAATCCATCGTGCATCGTGACCCACTTGCTTTGTTTCAAATCCTAAATCGCGCCAAACACGAGCTTCTTTTTTCAATAAGGCGCCGGCCCAAAATGGACTAATTTGATTACCGGGCGAATAGGTTCTATCAACATTTAACCAAGATGCATATTGCGAAGCCATTAATAACAACACCATTTGATCGAGATACTGTCCCGACAAACGATCATTCTTTTGATTAAACGACGTATTACCCACGGCACGAATAATGGGGGTATCGGCCTTCCAATGCAGGGTATCTTGTTGAAGTACCAAGGCAAAATCGCCTCGACGATATAAGCTCAACGTAGCATCAATCATGGCTTTGGGCTCGTTCTGATACAAATAAGCCATGGGGATAGTGGCCCAACAAAAATGCGTTCGGCCTTGATGCAAACAATCGGGATTTTGAATTCGATTGGCCAATTGAGCGCAAAATGTATCGTAATTAATATGCGTATAAACCCCCTTCTTCGTTATGGATTGCTGTTGAAACAAATAGGCAAGTGCATCCCGGGTTGTATTCCGAGAATAGGGTTGTGTATACCCGCTATTGAACCCAAGCAAAAGCCATACTATTAAGCCAAAAGGAGATCGCATTATTCCAACTTGGTTTTATTTTCCCAATTACGCCTTGCCTCTTCGGTATGATACAATAACCAAATAGGCTCGTTAATTGTTGAATGATAGGTACAATCTATCACAAAACCTTTCGCTTTTAAGTTGTTCACCGATTGGGCTAAACCATGTTTAGCCTGCAATAAATCATCATGTTGCTTTTGAATCCATGCATACATCAATTTTGGTTCAAAAAAACGAATTGTATATGTATTTGAATCGGTCGATTTAGCCCAATGATTTGTGAAGGCAATTTTATACCATCGTACAAAACGATGTTCATGTTTGGGCCCACCCAACAAGGATGCCTGAATAGGCACTTCCATTTGCCATGCTTGTTCTTGTTCGGGCGTTAGCAATTTCGCCAATTCCAAGAAGCTTACACCAAAGGCCGAACAACCGGCGCCTTTACCTTCACGGGGTTTGTTGTCACCATTATACATCGAATCAAAACCCTGGTTTTTATACTCTTCGAGGTATGTCCATAATCGATTAAAATTTTCAGGACTTAATTGATAACGAATGAAGGCCACATCGCCTTTGGGGTAGCGTAATAATAAGTCGTTTGCGTTGGGTGTATTTTCGCGCAACTTACCGGGGGCAATGGCTGTTAATACGCCTAAGCCATAACCCTTATTCTTAACCATTTGCATTTGGGCTTTGGTCGATTGAGCTACCATACCAGTAATTACATGCCTTGTTGAATCGTTCAATTCAACCATAACATGCCCTAAGGGATGCTTGAAATCTTTATAGTTTGATTTGGCTACACAACTGTTGATATAACTGAATAAGAGTTTTTTAGGCGAGCTCCAATTCATGGGGCGATTGGGCGGAATAACATAAAGTGTTAAGGTTTGGGCGAAATGGGTTTGAGGTTGTAATAAAGTTATAAGGAGCAAACCCAATAAGCAACAATGCGTTCGAATACAATGTAATAATTCCTTCATAGTATGGTTGACGTTTTAGTTAAACCCCCATGAGCGAATGGGGAAGGAGGACAAAACTAATTTGGGTATTTGCTAAAGAGCATGACCTATGATAGGAAAATGAAATGGATGGAACGGGTTGGCATCGTTTCGCAGAAACTCTTTACTGCGATGCCATGCACCGCGCAATCACCCTCTGGTAGAACGAAGGGTGATGACGAAAGCGATTCCGATGCGCTTCAAATAAAAAAAACCACCCCATAACGGAGCGGTTTTTGAATTTGTTTTTAGTTGGTATTATCGAATACCGTGCATCATTTTCATGATGGCTTTATTCAATAAAATGAGAACAAGTCCGAGAACGATAACAAACCCCGAAATATAGGTGAATACCATTTGAGCACCGAGGCTTTCTACATACGAGGCCAAGTAACCACCCACGATATTGGCTACGAAAGTAGACAACATCCAAACCCCCATCATGAGGGAGGCGAATTTAGGGTGGGCCAATTTGGTAACCACGGAAAGCCCAACCGGCGATAAACACAATTCACCGATGGTGTGGATGAGGTAGGTCATAATTAACCAAATTAAACTGGCTTTGATGGTTTCGTCTTGAACATCGCCACCCCGTTCAGCCACAGCGCCCAACATGAAGAAGAAGCCGATACCGAGTAAAATCATACCTAAGCCCATTTTAACCGGGGTGGTTAATTTTTTACCTAAGGAAGAGGTCCAGAAAATACTGAACAAAGGCGCCAAGGCAACAATGAATAAGGGGTTTACGGATTGGAACCAAGAGGTTGGGATGATGAATCCGCTTACGGAGCGATCGATGAATTTATCGGTGTATAAACTGAGCGATGAACCGGCTTGTTCGAAACCTGCCCAGAAGAAAATTACAAAGGCGGTTAAAATGAAGATGACCGTCATGCGTTGTTTGTCTTCAGGTGTAACCGGGCGGTCGGCGGCTACGGTGGATTCGCCGGTGGCTTTGGTAGCGGCGGGAGACAAGCCCACATTGCCTAAGAACTTGGCGGCCATGGAATTGAAAATGACTTGTCCGAGTAACATACCCAAACCGGCCACTAAGAAACCGTATTTGTAACCATAGGTCACAATATCGCCGGCTTCGTTGCGGGTGGCAAATAATTTATCTGAAAAGAGTCCAACCACTAAAGGTGCAATAAAGGCACCCAAGTTGATGCCCATGTAGAAGATGGAAAACGCAGAATCGCGACGCGGATCGTCGGCGGCATAGAGTCGACCTACGATGGTGGAGATATTGGGTTTAAAGAACCCGTTACCGAGAATGAGAAGGAAGAGCCCGAGGTACATTCCTGTATGGGTATTGATGGCAAAGAGGGTAAATTGCCCGAGCATCATGGTGATACCGCCAATGGTAATGGCCATGCGTTGCCCAATGAAACGGTCGGCAATCCAACCACCAATTAAGGGCGTGAAATAAACGAAGCCGGTGAAATAACCATAAATTAAGGAGGCCGATTGCGGGTCGATGGCGAGTCCACCTTCCATTAAACTTTTCGTTAGATAAAGAATTAAGATGCCGCGCATCCCGTAATAACTGAAACGTTCCCACATTTCGGTGAAGAAAAGCAGGTACAAGCCTTTCGGGTGCCCTTGAGTTGTTGGTGTATTTTCCATAAATGCTGATAATTATCCGTCTAAAGTAAAACAGAAATGCTGAACTCATTAACACTTTGCAAGAAAAATTGTATCAAATTATGATGAATTGTACTTTTTTGCGTATTATCTTTATCGCCTAAGTCAACATTGTTCGCAAGAACAACGCATGCAGACCGATTGTAAGTTATGACGAACTTTTTGAGAACCCATATTGAACAAGTTTTAGCCGAACCTATTTCCAACGAAGAATATGCCTTGTTCGAGAGCTTTTTCTTTACAAGAACTTTCCCTAAAAAAGCTATTTTAGCGAAGCCCGGGGAATATTGTAAGTATGTATATTTCATTACCAATGGTTCGGCTTTTTCATCGCTCACCGACGAGAACAATGAACCCCATGCCATCCAATTCGCCTTGGAAGGGCATTGGATTACCGACCATTACAGTTATTTCTCAGGCAAATCGGGCATTTATACCGTTGAAACCCTCGAGCCTACTACCGCGCTGCTGCTGAGCTTGCCTCAATTTGAAAAATTGTGTGCCAGTAACCATAAGTTCGAACATTTCTTTCGGGTATCCATTCAACGGGCCTTTGTGAGCTTACAATACCGTTTGGCTAAAACCACCAGTGCCGATGCCCTGCATCGATACACGGAATTTTCAGATACCTACCCGCAATTTATTCAACGCATTCCGCAGTATTTAATTGCCAGTTATTTGGGAATTAAACCTCAATCGTTGAGCCGAATACGCAAAGAATTAACGCATCACCGTTAATTCTACATTTCCTTTAAAATCTTAACTTGTGTGAACGCTACAGCCGTCTGCGTTTTAGATATTTGCAATTCAAACGAAAAAGATCTAGTAGATGTTGACACATTGGATTACCGACCCCACCCATAGCGAACTTATATTTAAAATTAAGCACTTGATGATTAGTCATGTTGCCGGCGAATTTCGTTCATTCACTGCTACCATCGATTGCCA
>JBPCSZ010000068.1:0-34886 GCA_051006655.1 Chitinophagaceae bacterium | reverse complement strand
ATGGTTTACGGCATTGGTACATCCGATGCTTGGTTACCTGCTTTGGAACAAGTGAATCGTCATTTTGTAATGAAGTACGACAGTGCCGGTATTGGTCCTTCCGATCAAACTTCGTTTTACTTGAAAGATATTCCGGTATTGCATTTCTTCACCGGGCAACACCACGATTACCATAAGCCTTCCGACGATATGGATAAAATTAATTACGAAGGCGAAACTCGAATTTTAGAATTGATTGCCGATTTAATTTATCAGCTCGACGATAAAGAAACCTTGCCTTTTTATAAAACGGCCGCACCCCAAGGTGGAAAAATGGCCTTCAAAGTAACCTTAGGTGTAATGCCCGATTATGCGTTTGAAGGACAAGGCATGCGCTTGGATGGCGTTACGGATGCTAAGCCTGCTGCCAAAGCGGGTTTGCAACAAGGCGATATTATTGTTCGCTTGGGCGATACTCCCATTACATCGGTAAAAGAATACATGGGCGTGTTGAGCCAATTCAATAAAGGCGATCAAACAACAGTCACCTTTATACGAAATGGTGAAACGCTAACGGCCTCGCTTACATTTTAATTAGTGCGCAAAGTCGGTATCGTAATGCGCCATACGTTCAATGGGCGGATTATAATACCCGAATTTTACGGCAGGGAATTCCTCGTGAATGATATCCATGAACTGACGTAAGCCATAACTGGCACCGGTATCGGTTACGCCAATTTTACCTAAATACCAATCGGGGTCAATATTGAAATTCCGCCATTGAATCATACTCAATTTCGTGGTTTCAATTAAGTGGCGAAGGGCATCTAATTCGGCTTCGTTGTCGGTCATGCCGGGGAAAACAAAATAGTTGATGGACGACCAACCGCCTTCTTCGTGCACAATGCGCAAGCTTTCAACAATATCGCTGAAGGTATAATTGTTTGGACGGTAATAGGCATTGTAAATCGATTCGCGGGCACTGTTCGTACTCACGCGAATACTATTCAAGCCGGCTTGCATCAAGGCTTTCACGGCTTTCGGATTGGAGCCGTTGGTGTTGATATTAATGCTTCCTTTATTGGTGTGTTTGCGAATATCGATAATGGCTTCGCGAATGGTTTCCCACATTAAGAGTGGTTCACCTTCGCACCCTTGTCCAAAACTAACAATGGGAAAAGGGGCCGTTTCTAAATGCGGTACCGTGTATTCCACCACTTCGGCCGCGGTGGGTTTAAAGGTTAAACGGTCTTGGGGCGAAACAATACTTTCTTCTTCGGGTTGAAATGAAATACAACCTAAACAATTCGCATTACAAGCCGGTGAAATGGGGATGGGACATTCCCAACGGCCCATGAAGAAATTACGTGCCGCAGGACAATCGTAGGTTTGGCAACAATTTTCGGCGAGGTGATTCACCAAGCGGTTATGCGGATAGGCATCGAGAAATTTTTCTAATCCTTCGTTGATTTTATCCCGATCGAAACCACTGCATTCTTGGCGAATATCGCGTTCAATGCGTAAGGCGGTTACATAATGTTGTCCATCGTACCAACCCACGGCGGTATAACAAAATAGGGGAAGGGTAGGGGCATCCGGTCCGGTTTCGTAGGCCGATAAATAAAGTCCTGTATGCGCCGGTGGAATATAAGCGGCCGTAGCCCATCCTTTTTCGCACAAACGCATGTCGCCGGTTTCAACATCAACGCCAATACCACGGCGGCCGGGTAAGTGGTATAAATTTCCTCCGTCGGGCAAGGGTATCCAATCGGCTAAATCCACTTCCACCGCATCCCAGCCGGTTCGGCCTAAGGCGTATAAACTAGTGTCTTCATAAATATTGCCTTCGTCGTCGGCATACAATAAATAAGGCGAATGGCTGAGTTGCATGGGTGCAAAGATAAGGCCGTGAAAGGCGTATTGGCAATTAGGCTGTATTATTGTAAGTAAATTACATTCCTATGAAGAAATTTGGTGTTGGACTAATGGCCTTGCTTTTCAGTTCATTCCTGCTTCAGGCACAACAAAGCATTAAAGATGCCTTGCAACGTATGAATCAATGTGTGGTGGCTTTTTCGTCCGACAATCCCCGTCCATTGCAATTGTTTCAAGTATCGGGAACTTTGGAACAAGCTATTGAAGGTAGAACGCAACGCATTGCTATGCCCGATATTAATGCCATTCATGTAGCGCAAACCGCCGCCGGGTATAGTGTTACCCTGATGTGTCAATCGGAAATGTCGTGCATTACCTTGGTGAAAGAAGATATGAGTGTAATGAATTTAAGTGAAACGCAATTCTTTTTTAACAGTCCTGCCGCGGCCAATACGTTTGCATCTTCGGCTAAAAACCTCATTGTTGGCTTACAAAAAACACCAAGTCCGGTAACGCTGAATCCATTCAAAACGCCCGATGGCAAAATGCCCTTATTGCCGGCCTCCGGTTCCTCTCCGGTAGCCACTTCGCCTAATGCGAATACTACGCCAACACCCAAAGCAACACCAGCGCCTGCTCCTAAAGCCAATCCCTTACAAACAGCAGGTAATAACGATGACGGCGATGAGGAAGACGCCCCTAAACCGGTTACCAAAGGACTTGCACCAAGAGCTACCGCGCCGGTAGAACAAGAGGATAGAGAGCCTGCCGCCGAACCGGTGGACTTGTTCTGTAAACAAATTTTGCGCATCGTACAATCGGGTATGAAAGCACGCTTTAAAGATTTGGAAGGGAAAGTAATTAATGCGCAACAAGGCAGTAATGAAAGCACCTTAAAGGTGAAGGGTGCCCGTCGTTCGTATTTGTCGCAATTTGAAGGGAAACGTTGTTTTATTGCCGAAATGAAATCGTATCCGGACAATGAATTGGCCATCGAAGCCTTATGCGATTTGCAAAGTATGTTGGAAGATTGTTTGGGGGATAGTTGGGAAAATGAAGACAAAAGCGACGATCCGGCCTACGATAATGTGGAATTTGATGTGAAAGATGTTGAATTAAGCGATGCGAATAATCCGGCTTCGCCCACGGTGCGCTTGGCCATTGCCCCCGAAGGAAATAAGTTCATCGTCTTTATTCGAATCCGATAAACGTAACACGCCCTTTTTTCGTAGGTTTGCACCATGAAAATCAGGTGGATATACGGCTTGCTGTTCTTGGCTTTTTGGGGCTTGACCGCATGTCAAAATAAACCCGAAACATCGAATGAGAAGGTCGCTGTGGCCAAACCGGAAGAAATTGTTTCGCTCGATGAAGCCATTGAGAAAAATCCGAATCAAGCCGAATTGTATTTTAAACGGGGTATCGCTTGGCATAAGGCCGGAAACGACTCCTTAGCCCTGAGCGATTTTAACAATGCCGTTCAACGCGATTCCATGCAAGCCAAATATTATAGTGCCATTGGCGATTTAATGTTTGAGCACAAAGATATTTCAGGCAGTATTCCGTGGATTCAACGCGCCATTGCCCTGAACCCCAACGACGAAGTTGCCCATTTGAAAATGGCCAAGATGTTTTTTTATACCGAAGATTATCCCAAGGCCTTTGCTGAAATTAATACCGTATTGCGGGGTAATGTGTATAATGCGGAAGCCTACTTCTTGAAAGGCATGTGTTATAAAGGCATGAAAGACACGAACAAAGCCATTTCTAGTTTTCAAACGGCCGTGCAAACAGAACCTAAAATGGCGGAAGCCCATATGCAACTGGCTTTATTGTTCGAAGCCCGTCGCGACCCTTTGGCCTTGAACTATTTTGAAAATGCGTATCGCGCCGATTCGTCGAATTTAGAACCGCTTTACGGACAAGGTATGTTTTGGCAAAATCAGGAAAAATACACCGAAGCCAAAAAAGTATTTCAACGCATCATAAGCCTCGATAGAACTTACCCAACTTCCTACTACAATATTGGATGGATGTTATTGCAAGAAGATTCTACCGAAAAAGCAGCCCGTTTCTTCTCGATGGCCATTCAAGAAAAACCCGATTATGCCGAGGCTTATTATAACCGTGGTTTGTGTTACGAAATTCAAGGTGATGTAAAAAAAGCCTCCGACGATTACGATCAAGCCTTGGTGTTTAATCCGGCCCTTACGGCTTGCGTGAATGCCAAACAACGCCTCCAAGTTAAAAAATAATTTTATGCCCATTATAGCCCCTTCTTTATTGTCTGCCGACTTCCTTCAGCTGAGTCGCGATATTGCCATGATTAACCGTTCCGAAGCCGATTGGTTTCACTTAGATGTGATGGATGGTTGCTTTGTACCGAATATTAGTTTTGGTTTGCCGGTCATTTCAGCCATCAAACGCGAAGCAAAGAAAGTATTGGATGTTCACTTAATGATTGAAGAACCCGGGCGTTATGCTGAAGCCTTCAAAAAAGCCGGGGCCGATGTGTTGAGTGTGCATATTGAAGCTTGTCCACACTTACACCGCAACCTCCAACAAATTCGTTCCTTGGGTATGAAAACGGGTGTGGCTATTAATCCGCATACCCCTGTTTCCATGATGTTCGATGTATTGCACGATGTGGATGTGGTTTGTATGATGAGTGTGAATCCGGGTTTTGGTGGACAACAATTTATTCCACGCACCCTCGATAAAATCAAAGCCT
Organism: Chitinophagaceae bacterium; assembly: GCA_051006655.1. Taxonomy (GTDB): domain Bacteria; phylum Bacteroidota; class Bacteroidia; order Chitinophagales; family Chitinophagaceae; genus OLB11. Next base: position 30,301 of record JBPCSZ010000068.1, on the reverse strand, counting down.
TGAAAGCCGAAATTCAAGCCCGTGGATTATCGACTTTAATTGAAATTGACGGTGGGGTTACCTTAGAAAATGCGGCTTCTATTATAGCCGCCGGCGCCGATGTATTGGTGGCCGGAAATACCGTGTTCTCGGCACCGAATCCGGAAGATGCCATTCGTCAATTGAAACATATCGCCTAAGCGCATGTCGGTTTGGAAAGCCATAAGCATTTTAATTCGCTGGCCGAATTTGTTGTTTATTGCTTTAACCCAAGGCCTATCGTGGTTGTGTTTGGTGCACCCGGCTTTGGGTTACGAAAACCCCTTCTCGCCGAAGCAATTGTATTTATTGTTTTGTACGGTGTTGATTGCCGCGGCCGGTTATATGATTAACGATTATTTCGATTGGCAAATTGATACCATCAATAAGCCCGAGCGCGTGGTGATAGGGAAAAGTGTTCAACGCCGCTCCATTATTTTACTGCACTTTTTCTTCAATGCCTTGGCCTTATGCTTTGCTTATTCGGCTATCGAAACGAACACCTCGCGCTGGGTATTGGCTTGGCCTGCAGTATCTATACTTTTATTGTGGTTTTATTCCACCACCTTCAAACGGAAATTAGTGATTGGCAATTTAGTGGTGGCATGTATGACGGCTTTAACCGTAGCTATGCCGGCAATTTTTACTTGGACGCATTTTCAAAAAGCGGAGGCCTCGTCGCGTTTTCATTTAGGTTTATACGTTGCCTTCGCATTTCTTATCACCTTCATTCGAGAAATTATTAAAGACATCGAAGACATTAAAGGCGATGCTTCCCAAGCATGTCAAACTATACCTTTGGTATGGGGTATTAATGTGGCGCGTTACCTGGTAGATGGCTTTTGGCTTTTATTGATGGGGCTCTTGGTTTCAATTCGTTTGTTCCCATTCGAAACAAGTCCTCATGCCTGGGTTTACCCGATGTTGCTTATTCCTATTCCATGGCTAATGTATAGTATGCACCGCGCCAAAACGAGTCGCGATTATCACCAAGTAAGCACTTGGGTTAAAGTCTATACTTTGTTAGGAATCCTCTCGATGGTTTTTTAGAAGCCGCTGTTGAATTCAGTTACTTCATCTTCATCGCGGTTTTCATTCCATTCTAAAATGAAATTATTACGTCCTTCGCCCACCAATAAGGTTAAATATTTTTGTTGCACCAATTCCAACAAGGCCAAAAAGTTGAAGATGGCATGAATCCGGGTTTCGCAAGCTTGAAAAATACGGTCGAAGGCTACGCGTTTATCGCGTTCAGTCCAATCGAGTAAGAACGAACGTTGGCCTTCCATGGTATAGTTGTATTTCACTACCACGTGCTCGGGCTTGTCTAAACGGCCCTTCATTTTCTTCATTACTTTTTCATAGGTTTGAAAAAGTTTGAATAAAGTAACCGATTGAATTTCGGTGCCTTCGCTCATGGTTTCACCAATACTCGCCAACTCTTGCATAACATTGCCCCGCTTTTCCTGAAGGGCACGGTCGGCTTCCATAAATTTCATTTGCTCCGATGCTTCCTTAAAGCGTTTGTACTCAAGAATCTTGTCGATGAGTTCCTTACGTGGATCTATTTCTTGTCCTGAAGCATCCAGCTCTTTGCGTGGAATCAACATTTTGGCTTTGATTCGAATTAGGGTGGAAGCGAATAAAATAAATTCGCTGGCCAACTCAATATTCAATTCTTCCAAGTGATGAATATAATCGAGGAAATCGTTGGTGATTTTGAAAATGGGAATGTTCTGAATATCAATTTCATCGCGTTCAATGAAGAACAACAATAAGTCGAAGGGGCCTTCAAACTGATCGATTTTAATGCTGTACGATGTGGTATTCGTTGCCATATGGGTCAAATTTAGCCTTTTTACACGTTAGGATTGGCACATTTTTTCGAGTACGGCGTAAAAATCGCGGGCGCTTTGATCCCAACTGAAGCGTTTGGCTTGTTCTAAGGCGGCCAATTTGAGCCGGTTGCGAAGCCCTTCGTCTTTGTACAAGGTCCGCATGGCTTCGGCAATTTCTTCCACCGAATTCGGATCCACCAAAATGGCCGATTCCCCGGCCACTTCCGGCATCGACGACGTATTCGAAACAATACCCGGCACCCCACATTGCATAGCTTCCAAAATGGGGATGCCAAATCCTTCAAACAAAGAAACAAAGGCCAAGGCGTAGGCGGCTCCCATTACCCGCGAAAGTTCGTCTACATTCATGTAATTGTACATAATGACGTCTTCGCGGTAAGGGTGGTTTTCGTAAGTCGATTTAATATCGTCGGCTTCCCACGCATATCGCCCAATAATCAGCAACTTCATATTACTGCGTTGCTTGCGTTTGAACAAGGCAAAGGCTTTCATTAAATGCACAATATTCTTGCGTGGGTGCAGGGCTCCGGCAAATACAAAGTATTCACAGCCTTGGGCGTATTGGTCTTTAATGGCTTGTTTTTCCGAGAAGGGCAATGGCTTGTACAAATCGTTGGCCCCATTAAATACCACGCTAATTTTTTCGGTAGGCGTATGGTAAGTTTCAATTAAATCGTTTTTCGAAAAGGTTGAAACCGTTACAATATGCTTGGCCTTGCGCACAAATTTGGGCGTGAATTGGCGTAAATAAAAACGGAATTTAAAGGGCAAATGTTCCGGGAAATGTTCAAAGGCTAAATCGTGCACCACCAATAAAGTAGGCACTTTCGTGGAAAGCGATAAAAAACCGTCGGTTGAAATGAATACATCGGCCTTGTGCTTTCGTAAGGCAAAGGGAACAGCCCATTCGAACCACAAATACCATAAAATGGGATGCCTGGCCGGGGGCGGAATAACAACCGGTTTTACATTGGGCGCAAAAATGAATTGCTCATCGTATTCCCGATCGAACAAAAAGATAAACTCATGTTCGGGATGGTTCAATACCATACGACGAAGTATTTCGCGGGTGAACCAACCGATACCTTCCAGTTTTCCTTTCAATAAAAAGCGAGTGTTGACGGCAATACGCATGAGGGTGGCAAAGGTAACGGCTATCGACATATTTTTCCCGATTGAACCATATTATCCTATTTTCACGTTTTATACATGGCTAAACCTTCGTTTATAGTCAATTTCATGTTTACCCTGGTGCTCAATGTGCTGGTAAAACCCATATGGGTTTTGCTCATCGACCGCCAAGTGCAGTTGCAAGCGGGACATGCACAATACGGCCAATATGCGGCTCTCATGAGCATGGCCCTGATGTTAAACATCCTGCTCGATATTGGCTTAACCAATTATAACCAACGCGAAATGGCGGCTCATCCGGAACGTATTCGAACCGATTTGCCGAATATGCTTCTCGCGAAAATCCTATTGAGCGGGGTTTATACCTTGTTCTTATTGGGGTTGGGTTATCAATTAGGGTATACCGAACAAGCCTTGCATTGGCTTACTTGGGTGGTACTTATTCAGGCCCTGAATTCCATGTTGCTTTTTTTACGAAGCTGTATTGCCGCCCATCACGATTTTTTAATGGATGGGTTTTTATCGGTACTCGATAAAGGCTTGGTGATTGTATTAGCCTTGTTTTTTTGGTATATGCCCTCTATCCAATCCGATGAACTTATCCCTTTGTTTTTATACGCGCAAGCCGCCGCCTATGGTTTGGCTGTGCTGGTAGCCTTGGTTTGGATTGCGGTACGTTACGGTCCATTCCAACTTACACCTCAAGGGGCACAAGGAATACGCCGTATTATTCAATCCAGTTTGCCTTATGCCTTGCTCATTTTGGCTATGGCGGTTTATATGCGCATCGATAGTGTTTTATTGGAACGTTTACAAGGCGGAGAGCAAGCGGGTTGGTATGCGGCGGCGTATCGCCTGCTCGATATGGCCAATATGCTGGGCTACTTAATGGCCGGCATTTTATTGCCCATGCTCAGCCGATTGATGCAAGAAAACAAATCGTTTCAAGTCATTTTGTTTCAAAGTGCCAATATTTTAATGGCCTTATCCTTGTCGGTATTGGCTTTTGCGTGGGTCTATGCCGATGCCCTCATGGCCTGGCTTTACCCCGCCGATGCTGTTTCGTTAGGGGCTTTATTTCGCATCACCTTTGCTATGTTCCCGGCCTTTAGTTTAATGTATTTGTTTGCCAGTGTACTCACGGCCCGAGGCGATATTCAACGCTTGCTTAAACTCGCCGGTATTGGCGCTTTAGCCGCTTTTGTGTTGCAGTGGATTTTCATTTCGCAATGGCAAGCCACGGGAGCCGCATGGGCCTCACTCCTCATTGAGTGGGGGATGGCTTTGGCGTATATTTATTTTGCTCACGCGAAGTCGAACCTGCAGTTCCCTGCCTATTGGGTGTATAAATTATTAGCACTTCTTGTGAGCATGGGCATACTGAATGCCGTTTTTTTACGTTTAGGTTTAGCGTGGACCTTGGCCGCCGGTTTGAATATCCCCGTCTTTTTCTTGATGGTGTATGCCATCAAACTTTGGCAAAAGGACACGCTCTTGGCTTATCTACAGGCCTTTCGTTCCGGCCGGATGGGCGATTAACTATATATTTGTGCATTATTTTTTAAGTGCTTATGGATTCCAATAAGGTGCAATTCGACTTGTTCGATATTATTCGCGTGTTTTCTGCCCGCAAAAAAATTATTCTGGCCTTTACCGCCATCTGCTCCCTATTGGCGGCCGTGTATTTCGTAATGCAAAAAAATACCTACGAAGCCTATGGTTCTTTCTTCCCTTCTTCGGCTGTTATGAGTGGACGTATCAACTTGTTTCGTGAAGAAAATCAAGATTGGATCGATTTCTTTGGGGGCGAAAATGAACTCGATCGTGCCGCGGTTATTGGCAATTCAGCCGCCGTGATTTCCTACCTCATCGATACCTTTCATATTGCCGATCATTACAAGATTGATGTAAAGAACGACCGTAACGGAAATCAAAAAGTATATAAGCGCTTCACGAAAAACTTCAGTATCAGTCGCTCGGGGTATAAACACATCGAAATTAAATTCAAAGATGAAGACCATGAATTGGCCTATAAATTGGTGAATGAATCCATGAACCGCATTGAAGACCAATTGCGAAAAATGTATGCGCGCATCAATACCCAACTGGCTCAATCGTTGGATGTTCGCTCCGATTCTTTGCAACGTGAATTAACGGTGCTGAGCGATTCCTTGGCCAACATGCGGGTCACTTACGGCATTTACGATTTAATTGCCCCCGGCCGCGAAAACGCATCCGGCTTTACACCGCGCTCTAGCGGATTAGCCTATGCGCAAGGTTTGGAACGCATTCAGAATTTAGAAGAATTAAAAAACAAAGTGGCTATCGATCGGGCTAAATACAAATCCTTGGCCAACGAATTTAAAACCGCCACCTTCGACGATTTTACCATGATTCATGTGACCCAATGGGCAACCCCTTATGGTCCAAAAGCCGGTCCATACCGCACTTTGGGTGTTCTCAGTGTAGCCCTGATTTCGTTTGCCTTTGCCATGCTTTGGGCTATTGCATTAGAATTGTTTAAGCAATACAAACACCGCCTCTAAACTGCATGAATTCGAGCCTGCCTTTGCCATTCAATATGAAAACCCTTTGGTTGGGGGGCTTAGGCTTATTCTTGCTGTGTTTAATTAGTGCGCTCATTTTAGACCAATGGTTGCTTTTAGCTTTACCCTTTGCCTTGGCCTTGGGCGCCATGTTCCTCTTCGATATTCGTTTTGCTTTTTGGGCCTTGGTGGCTTTAATTCCCTGGTCATTCAACCTCGAAGAGCTCTTGCACATCGGGGTCGATTTTCCGTCGGAGCCCCTTATGTTGCTCATTACCTTGAGCTTTGTGTTTTGGGCCGGGTTTCAAATCCCCAAAATTCCTTGGCGTCAATACTTGCGAAATCCCTTGTTGGTGTTGGTGTTGCTGTCGTTTGTTTGGACAGTCATCACGGTATTGTATTCCGAAAATCCGGGATTGTCCATCAAATTTTTACTGAAGAAAATCTGGTACCTCATTCCCTTTTTCATTTTTCCGGTCTTCGTTTTCAATAGCGAAAAAGCCATTCAACAAACCGCCCGTTTATTGTTATGGCCCTTGTGTTTGGTGGTCTTGCTCATTACCTGGCGTTTCAGTGCTTATGGCTTTCGTTTCGAAGCGGTGCATAATCCATTACAGCCTTTCTTCATGAATCATGTGATGTACGGTTCCATGGTGTCAATTGCCTTGCCCATTGCGGTAGGGAGCATTTTTTTAAGCAAGCGTTTTACATGGCGTTGGTTCTTGGCCTTGGCTGCCACCGCCATATTGATTACGGCGGTTTATTTAGCCTATTCGCGGGCGGCATGGGCAGCGGTGTTTTTTGCCTTGGGTGCTGTGGTTTTGGTACGGTTTCGGCTCATGCATTGGGCTATGTTGGCGTTTTATGCGGTATTGTTGAGTGGGGTTTTGTACTTGTCGCAACATAATCGCTTTTTGAACTACAAACCCAAGTTCGAAAAAACCATCATGCACGAAACCCTCGAAGACCATATCATGGCCACCTTGCAGGGAACCGATATCTCCTCGGCTGAACGTTATTTTCGTTGGATTGCCGCCGTACGCATGAGCACCGAACGCCCCATTACCGGTGTTGGTCCCAATAATTTTTACGATTATTACAAAGCCTATGTGGTCAACTCCTTCAAAACATGGGTGAGTCGCAATCCTGAAAAATCAACCACCCACAACTATTTTCTCTATATGTTGGTGGAACAAGGTTACCCCGCTATGATCTTATACGCTGTGTTGATGGTGATGATTTATGCCTATGGACAGCGCCTTTACCGTAAATTCAAGGAACATAATAAAAAGCAAATCATGGTGCTAACCGCCCTGGGCGTCGTTTCGGCCACCTTCATTAATAATTTCTTCAGCGAATTATTGGAAGCCGATAAAATTGGAAGCCTTTTCTTTATGGCCTTAGCCACCTTAATTGCATTAGATTTATACTATCCTTCCCATCGCCTAGCCGATAAAAAGTCCGCATAAACCGAACTATAGCGTTTATGTGTAGAATCATCGTGTAGGTTTTCCGAGTTTAACTACCTTTGCGCCATGAATTACCACTTGCCTCAAATGCCGGAGCGCACCGCTAAGCCTCGTAAAGAGGGCTTAACCATGGTTATGGATAAAGGACTCAGCATCGATGAAGTGAAAAACTTTTTGTCGGTTGCCGGTCCATATGTTGATATCGTTAAGCTAGGTTTCGGAACCTCGATGGTAACCCCCAACTTACGCGAAAAATTGAAAGTATTTGCCGATCATAATATACCGGTTTATTTAGGGGGCACTTTGTTTGAGGCCTTTTTAATTCGGAATTGCGTGGATGAATACCTCGCCATGATTCAAGATTTTGGCTTAACCCACGTGGAAGTTTCCGATGGTTCCATCAGCATTCCCCACAGCGAAAAATGCGGGTATATTGAAAAACTCGCAAAGCATGTTACCGTGTTCAGTGAGGTAGGAAGTAAAGATGCCGCCCATATTATTCCGCCCTACAAATGGATTGAACTCATGAAGGCCGAACTCGAAGCCGGAAGCAGTTTTGTTATTGCCGAAGCCCGCGAAGCCGGGAATGTAGGTATCTACCGCAGTAGCGGGGAAGTACGCGAAGGCTTGGTGCAAGAAATCCTTACTCAAATTCCGAAAGAACGTATTATTTGGGAAGCCCCGCAAAAGGCACAACAAGTGTATTTCATGGAGCTTTGCGGTTGCAATGTGAATCTCGGCAACATTGCCCCCAACGAAGTGATTGCCCTCGAAGCAACCCGCGTGGGCTTGCGTGGCGATACCTTCATGTTCTATCTCGATAAATAAGCACCATGAAAACCTATGGCTTAATTGGAAAACACCTGTCGCATTCCTTTTCGGCCACGTATTTCAATCGGAAGTTCAAACAAGAACATATCGAGGCCGAATACCAGTTGTTTGAATTGGAATCTATTGAGCAATTGCCCAGTTTGATTGCGCGTGAGCAACCCCTTGGACTCAACGTGACCATTCCCTACAAGCAAGCCATTTTACCTTATTTGCACGAACTCAGCGATGAGGCCAAAGCCGTTGGCGCTGTGAATTGTATACATCTCGATGGCCCCGTTTGGAAAGGGTATAATACCGATATTATTGGGTTCGAAACCTTGTTTTTACAGGCCGTGCAAGAAAAGGCCCCCGTTTTGGTTTTTGGTACCGGCGGGGCCTCGCAAGCCGTGCAATATGTATTGAACCAATTGGGATTTTCGTTCACCGTGGTGAGTCGCAACGATATACAAAACGGACTCACCTACGGCGATTTAAATGAGGCGGTTTTGCAATCGCATCCCATCCTCATCAATACCACCCCCGTAGGTATGTACCCGCAGGTGGATGAGGTATTGCCCTTGCCGTATCAGTTCGTCGGTCCGCAACACACCGCCATCGATTTAATTTACAATCCACCGAAACCCCGTTTTTTAGAATATTGCGAAGCCCGCGGTGCCCGTATTTTCAATGGACAAATCATGTTGGAAGCTCAAGCCCAAGCCGCCTGGGAAATTTTTGGTATGCCGTAAACTGTTCACTGCCCCCTAACACTCGCACTCTTTTTGGCGTGCCCCTAAGGGAATCTCGCTTTCGCTTTGTTTCACGCTTTCCCTCCCTTAGGGTCAGGCTTTCACCTATAGCCCTCGGGTATTCCCTGTTCCCTGTTCGCTCGCACAGCTACCTGTCCTCGGGGCTGCCGGCTCAATCCTTCACGCGTTTATTGGTGTATAAAATCGGGTTTTAGAAAAAAACACTTGTTTATGTACATAAATAAGTACGTTAAAATGTACATTTGCAAAAAAATAGGCATATGAAAGCGGTATCGGTATCTTCTTTACGTAAAGACATGAAAGCACATTTTGATTATGTGAGTGAATCGATGGAGGTGATTATTGTACCAAGAACTAAAGATGATGACACCATTGTCATTATGTCTATACAAGAGTATAATTCACTCAAAGAAACGGAGTATTTACTCTCAACGGAAGCCAATCGTAATCGTTTACAAGCGTCGATGAAACAAGCATCGGAAGGAAAAACCATTGAATTTCCCTTGTAATTACAATCTAAACCTACTGAAATATGCGCATTGAATTTACTGAAATTGCTTGGGAGGATTTTGCCTATTGGATAGATGTTGATCCGCAATTGGTTGAAAGAATTAAAGTGTTGATTGGTGCAATCATAAAAAATCCATTTACCGGTATAGGGAAACCAGAGCCTTTAAAATTTGGACTCAAAGGATATTGGTCTCGACGAATTACCGACGAACATCGCTTGGTATATAAAGTGAGTGGAACAAAAGGGGTAGATCAAGTTTGTACTATAATTCAATGTCGCTTCCATTATGATAATTGATGCCATGCTATCAATTATCTTTTAACAAACACGAGCGTTTAAGCCATCTTAGAATAAATCACTTTTCCAACGCGTGTTATATGTGCCCGTAATTTTTCTTCGGTTAAGGTTTGTAAATTCAGTACATCGAAATGATAAGGCATTAAGGTTTCTTCATTCAAGTAATCGCGAATCAGGCTTATGGTTTGTGCTTGGATATTGTTTCCTTCCAACGCAATATCAACATCGCTTCCGGGACGATAATTGCCTTTGGCGCGACTTCCGAATATGATAGCTTGGGTAATGGCAGGATATTGAGCCATTAAGTGTTGAATTAGGTGAATGTCTTGTGGACTTAATCCGAATTTAGCTTCCATGTTGTTTTTGATTCATGGTTTGGCGTAAGGTTTCCATTATGGGGAAATAGGTATTGGCAATAATTGTTTCCAAGGCGCTTGCTTTGGCTTCATCGTAGGTATGTGTTGTTAAGTTGCGGTCGTTTAACAAGCTCAACCAAACATGACCATCTTGAATCAAGCCAATTTCAAAGGCTTTTTTAATGGCGGAACGTGGGGTGTTAATATCCACAAAGCCTTGTTCTTCCAAATAATCTTTTAATAATTTCCACGCCAATTCGAAACTAATTTCAAATAATTGTATGATTCCGGCTTTCTGTAACATGTCGGGGGCTTGAATGGCAACGCCATCCGCTAAGTACTGCATCGCTTTATTGTAATTTTCTAAGCGTTGTTCCCAACGAATATCGTCCGTTTTCATGCTATAAAGGTACATATTTTCGTTCACCACAACACCCAATTCAGCACCAACCCCGCGTGAGCGATAGTAACGGATACCCCGCACCCCGAGCCGCAAAAACAAAAGGGGTTAAGGAAGTATGATTGGCTTCGGGGGAGGAGTAGGAGTGGATAGCGCGGCCACAAAAGGGCAGAAAGCGTGAAACAAAGCGAAAGCGAGAATTCCCTTTTGTGGCACGCCAAAAACAGTGCGAGTGTGAGGGGACAAAAACAGTGCGGGTGTGAGGGAACAGTGCGAGTGACCACATATATTGATTATTTTATATATAATTTTTACCCATACGTTAAATTGGAATAATTTTTGATAATGTGGAAAACCCGATGTACATTCGCATCCCCAAATTGGCAACGCACGTGCACAATTCCATCGTTTAACACATTCGGTTACTCAACGAATAGGGCTTCCTATTTGGGATTTTATTGTTTATAAACAAGTCTAAATTACGCTATGGCCGCAGCAAAACCAGCAAAAGTATCTGAACGCATCCAGTTCGGTAAGATTAAGCAAACGCACGAAGCACCTGACTTACTCGACATCCAGCTCGCTTCCTTTTCGGAGTTCCTCCAGTTGGAAACCACACCCGACAAACGCCTCAATGAAGGCCTCTTCCGCGTGTTTAAAGAAAATTTCCCGATTACCGACACCCGAAACATTTTCGTGTTGGAATTCTTGGATTATTTCGTTGACCCGCCCCGTTACACCATCGATGAGTGTATCGACCGCGGTTTGACCTATTCCGTTCCGTTGAAAGCCAAATTGCGCCTCAGCTGTAACGATGAAGAACATATTGATTTTGAAACCATTGTACAAGATGTATTCTTGGGCAATATTCCGTATATGACCCCACGTGGGACTTTCGTGATTAATGGCGCTGAACGCGTGGTGGTTTCTCAGTTACACCGCTCGCCGGGGGTATTCTTCGGACAGTCGGTACACCCGAATGGTACGAAAATTTACTCGGCCCGTGTTATTCCGTTCAAGGGTGCTTGGATGGAGTTCGCTACCGATATCAATAACGTAATGTACGCCTACATCGACCGTAAGAAGAAGTTCCCGGTTACGATGTTGTTGCGTGCTATTGGTTATGAAACCGACAACGACATTTTGGAACTCTTTGGCATGGCCGATGAAGTGAATGCCGATAAGAAAACCATGGCTAAACATATTGGCCGCCGCTTGGCCGCCCGTGTGTTGCGCAGTTGGACGGAAGACTTCGTAGATGAAGATACCGGAGAGGTAGTAACGATTCCGCGTAACGAAATTGTATTGGAACGCGATACGGTGTTGACGGAAGAAAACGCCGAAATGATTATGGATATGGGTATTACTTCGGTGTTCTTACAAACCGAAGAAATGAATGCCGATTTCTCGATCATCTACAATACCTTGAACAAGGATACGTCGAACTCGGAAATTGAAGCGGTACAACATATCTACCGTCAATTACGTAGTGCCGATGCCCCCGATGATGAAACCGCTCGTGGTATTATCGATAAATTATTCTTCTCCGACAAGCGTTATGACCTCGGTGAAGTAGGACGTTACAAAATCAATCGCAAATTAGGTTTCTCCGACGATGCGTCGAAGAAGGTATTAACCAAGGCCGATATTATTGCGATTATTAAATATTTGGTACAATTAACGAATGCGAAAGCCGAGATTGACGATATCGATCACCTTAGCAACCGTCGTGTACGTACCGTAGGCGAACAATTATACGCTCAGTTCGGTGTTGGTTTGGCCCGTATGGCCCGTACTATCCGCGAACGTATGAATGTGCGCGATAATGAGGTGTTCACGCCCATCGATTTGATTAATGCCCGTACTTTATCGTCGGTAATTAATTCGTTCTTTGGTACATCGCAATTGTCGCAATTCCTCGATCAAACGAATCCATTGTCTGAAATTACGCACAAACGCCGTATTTCAGCCCTCGGGCCCGGAGGTTTGAGTCGCGAACGTGCCGGTTTCGAGGTACGTGACGTACACTACTCGCACTATGGCCGTTTGTGTACCATTGAAACACCGGAAGGACCAAACATCGGTTTGATTTCGACCCTTTGCGTACACGCCAAAGTGAACGACATGGGCTTTATTGAAACGCCTTACCGTAAAGTAAAAGAGGGTAAAGTAGATGCGAAGAGCGTTTACTTGAGTGCCGAAGAAGAAGATGAAGCTAAAATTGCCCAGGCCGATGTGCCTTTGGATGAAAAAGGCCAGTTCGTAGAAGATAAAATTCGTTCGCGTCAAACCGGCGATTTCCCGATCTTGGAAAAACAAGAAGTGGAATACATGGATATTGCCCCGAACCAAATTGTAGGCTTGAGTGCTTCGTTGATTCCGTTCTTGGAACACGATGATGCCAACCGTGCCTTGATGGGTTCGAACATGCAACGTCAGGGTGTGCCTTTATTACGTCCTGAAAATCCAATTGTTGGTACCGGTTTAGAAGCTAAAGCCGCACGCGATGCCCGTATTCAAATTACGGCCAAAGGCGATGGTGTGGTAGAATTCGTTGATGCCAATGAAATTCATGTTCGTTACAAACGCAGTGAAACAGAACGTTTGATTTCGTTTGAAGATGATTTAGTGATTTACAAACTCACCAAATACGCTAAAACGAACCAAAGCACGTGTATGAACTTGAAGCCCCACGTGGTGAAAGGTCAAAACGTGAAAAAAGGCGATTTCTTGACCGATGGTTATGCTACCAAAGATGGTGAATTAGCCTTAGGACGCAACTTGCGCGTAGCCTTCATGCCTTGGAAAGGGTATAACTTCGAGGATGCCATTGTAATTAATGAAAAAGTTGTACGTGAAGACTGGTTCACTTCGATTCACATCGATGAGTATGAATTGGAAGTACGCGATACTAAATTGGGAGAAGAAGAATTGACACCCGATATTCCGAATGTGAGCGAAGAAGCTACGAAAGACCTCGATGAAAACGGGATCATTCGTTTGGGCGCTCACGTGAAGGAAGGGGATATCTTGATTGGTAAAATCACACCAAAAGGAGAAACTGATCCAACACCGGAAGAAAAACTCTTGCGTGCTATCTTCGGCGATAAAGCCGGCGATGCGAAAGATGCTTCGTTGAAAATGCCACCAACCATTGAAGGGGTAGTTATTTCGAAGAAACTTTTTGCCCGTGCGAAAAAAGATAAAAACTCGAAACTCCGCGAAAAAACGGCGCTCGAAAAGATTGAAAAAACGCACCAAGAAAACTTGGAAATTATCAACGAAACCTTGTTTGGTAAGTTAGATAAATTATTGGCCGGACAAACGTCGGCCGGTGTTACTAACCACTATGGTGAAATTGTAGTAGGTAAAAACGCCAAGTTCAATTTGAAAGTGATTAAGTCGATTGATTTTAACACGGTTAATCCACTTAACTGGACCGCCGACGAAAAAATGAACGACTTGGTGAATCAGTTGCTCCACAACTACAACATTCGTTATAACGAAGAAGTAGGTCGTTATAAGCGTGAGAAGTTCAATATTACCATTGGTGATGAATTGCCAAACGGTGTATTGAAATTGGCTAAGGTTTACCTCGCCAGCAAACGTAAGTTGAAAGTGGGTGATAAGATGGCCGGACGCCACGGTAACAAAGGGATTGTAGCTCGTATCGTTCGTCAGGAAGATATGCCGTTCTTAGCGGATGGCTCACCGGTGGATATCGTATTGAATCCGTTGGGGGTACCTTCTCGTATGAACCTTGGTCAGATTTACGAAACCATCTTAGGTATGGCCGGTATGGAATTGGGTGTGAAATTTGCAACCCCAATCTTCGACGGTGCTTCCAAAGAAGAAATCGAAAACAAAGTGAAAGAAGCCGGCTTGCCCGACTGGTGTCACACCCACTTGTTCGATGGTGAAACCGGCGACCGCTTCGATCAGAAAGCCACAGTAGGGGTTATCTACATGATGAAACTCCATCACTTGGTAGACGATAAGATGCACGCTCGTTCTATTGGACCATACTCGCTCATCACGCAACAACCTTTGGGTGGTAAAGCCCAGTTCGGGGGGCAGCGTTTCGGGGAAATGGAAGTTTGGGCTATCGAAGCTTATGGTGCCTCAAATATTCTTCAGGAATTACTCACCATCAAATCCGACGATATCAATGGTCGTGCGAAAGCATACGAAGCCATTGTTAAAGGCGACAACTTGCCGAAAGCCGGTGTGCCTGAATCGTTCAACGTATTGGTGCACGAGTTACGTGGTTTGGGTCTCGACCTTCACTTCGATAATGAGTAATCGATTTAAAACTAAAGCAAAGAGCCGTTCATTGAACGGCTCTTTTTTTATTACTTCTAGTTGGAAACTTGCTTCATAATGTCGGTATAATAATCCACTAATAGTTGGGTGAATCGCGTGCGAATGGGCTCTTCGGTGCCTTCCAAGCCGGGATGAGGATTCACTTCCCACACTATAATTTCGCCGGATGGCAAGTATGCATAGTCGATGCCACAAAAATCTAAATCGAGTGCCTGCACCACCCGAGTGAAAAAAATGTGCTCTTCACTACTCACAGGCGATTCAATATAGGCTTGATCTTCTTGCTGCATCATATCGTTTTGAAGTGTGTTATCCCAATGCACATACCAATCGGGTGAAATAGCAATAAAGGCTTTAAGCACCTGTTTGGGCGTGGCGTAAACACGGTATTTACGGTATAAACCATCGGGCGACATTGTATCTATCCATTGTAATGCCACCGGTTTTTTTAAAAGTCGACCGGGTTTAAACATATCAAGTTTACAATTGGACATGGCTTCTTGGTATGATGCAAAGGGGCCTTTGGTATTTCCTCCTTTGCTATCATGGCCTTCGTCGAAGCGAATAAAAATTGGGAAGTCATTCGGTGGTATACGCTGAATATCCTCGGTAAATTCAAGCGGATAAGTTTTGGCTACGCGAAACCCGGCTTGGCGAAGTAGTTTAAGTTGACTGGATTTACTGCTGAGCGATAAAGGGTCAGGCCGATTGATAAGATGAATGTGATTTTCCTTGCAGAATTGCTCCAAGCGCTTGGCATAAGCGTATTGTTTGGGGTATAAAGCGGCTAAAGGATCGTGATAGAAAAAAGCGATGACTTTATATTGTTTGAAAATAGCTTCGGGAAATTTTCGTTTAACATCGCGTATAACATGTACTTGGTCTTTAAACGGATGTTGCAGTTGATGGAGGAACTGTTCAAATTGAATATAATACTGCCAAGGGGCTTCCGATAAGAAAAGCAATAAAATTGTGTTTGAATTGTTCAAGGTTGTTGATTTAATTGTTGAAGATAAAAACTACTTAAAAACTCAGTGAAGCGTGTTCGCGAAGGCTCATTATCCGATAAAGCCGGATGAGGATTAGCCTCCCAAATTACCATTTCACCGGAAGGTAAATACGCAAAATCGATGGCGCAAAAATCGAGGGATAAGGCTTGGGATACCCGTGTAAATAGTTCCACTTCGTTGGATGATAATTCAGTGGATAAATAAGCGGCTTGCTTTGCATGGGCTTCTGAGTGTTTATGGGCATTATTGCCATGAATATACCAAGCGTCCGATTGAGTCACAAAACCTTTTATAGCATGGGTGGGTGTAGCATAAACGCGATATTTTCGATATAAACCATCGTTGCAACGTGTATCAATCCATTCAATGCCTACCATGTTTTTTAAATGGTGTTGTTTGTGGAATTGACTAGCTTGAAAGCGAAGTTCAAAATCTTTGTTATTATTAAATGGACCTTGTACATATTGTCCTTGACTATCATGCCCCAAATCGTAGCGAATATAAAAGGGCAATTGGCGTTCTGTAAAAAAGTGTATATCCGCCGTGCTAGATATGGTTCTAGTTTCAGCTACGCGAATACCGGCTTCTTTCAGTAAATGCAATTGCATGGATTTACCGGTATTAGAAAGGGCGTCTGGTTTTTGAATCAATTGAATTTGGTGTTCTAAACAAAATGATTCTAATTTTTTAGCATAGGCATAAACTTGAGGATATAGTCCTTTTAATGGGTCGTGATAATAAAAGGCAATGGACTTGTATTGCGCAAATATCTTTTCAGGAAATTGTAAGCGAGTATCGCGAAGAAAATCAATCTTGCTTTGAAAGGGGTGGTTTAATTGATAAAGAAACTGTTCGTATTTGATGTAATACTGCCACGGAGCTTCCGATAATATCAATCCAAGTATCTTGTTTTTTCGCATCGTCAATTCTACGCTATTGCGAAAATAGGATATTCTACCCATGCAAGGCTTTCCATGAGTAAATGCGGTGTTTTAGCGCTTTTCGTTGTAGGTTTGCTGCATGAATCAAAGGTCGAGATACTCGATGAACACCAAACGTTTCAGGTATTTGAACTTACAGAATAGATTAATGATGCTTTCAAAGGGTATCTGTATTCTTGCTGTTTTTTTTCTTGTTCCTTTGTCATTACAAGCTCAAATTTTTTCTAATCAAGTGGCTAACCCCATGAGTGGCGACAGTAAAATAATTTCCGATACCACCAAGAAGAAAAAAAATACCGACGACCGTATTCGCATCTTTTCATACCGAGAAGAATTGGCTGAAAAAACACCCCTCGATACCGGCATTAATTACTTGCACCGAAACCCATTGCTAGGTAACTGGATTCAAGATATTGGCAATTTGGGACTGTCGGCCCAGCAACGCTTCTTTCAACCCGATTCCGATATTGCCATGATGGATGGATTGTCGGCCAATCGTTTTTATTTTTTAAGTAGAACGAATTCCCCCTTCTATAATACAACACGACCTTATACTTCTTTGTATTATCGCTTAGGAAGTCAGCAAGAACAAATGCTGGAATTATTTCATACACAAAATATCAATGAACGTTGGAACGTGGCTATTCGCTATATGAAAGTGGGTGCCCCGGGTTTTTATAAATTGCAAAAATCCAATAACGATCACTTGGCCATCACCTCGCATTATCGTTCAACGAATGGACACTACGATGTAAAAGGAACCTTCTTTTACAATAAAATGCAACAAGATGAAAATGGGGGAATTTTAAATGAAGATGATTTGTTGAATCCGGCTTACAATAACAAACGACTCATGCCGGTGCATGCCCAAAATATTGGTGGGCGACAAAATAATTCGTCCATCAAGAATTATGCGCGTGAATGGGAAGGACAAGTAACGCAAACTTATTACTTGAAATCAATGCCGGTGAACGATTCTATGCCTAACCGAGGTTTGGCCGTTCAGCATGAATTGTATGCCAAACAAGGCGTTCATCGCTTTCGCGATTATTATCCAGATTCTAGTTTTTATGGTCCTTTAAATATTGTCTCTTTTTCGCCCGGCGATTCCATGTATTGGGTCTATCGATTCCGTCGGGTTGGTACGGCCTTTCATATTCAAGGTACTTGGCGTATGGCCAATCAATTATGGCGTATCAAAGGTGGTTTGGGGGTAGATCAGGAAACGCCCGATAATGGAGATTATTCGCCTTCGTTTACAAACACCTATTGGCAAGCCGCCTTGAACAATTTAGTTTACGAGCAAAAGGCTTGGCATTGGCAAGCCAATATCAAACAATATGTAAGCGGGAATACAGCCGGCAATACCTTGTTGCAGGCACGGGTTGGGCAAGGAAGCAAACAACAATCCCTCTACGCTTTTGTGCAGCAATCCCTTCAAACGGCGCCTTATACCTACACTTATTTAGGCTCGAACTATAACGTGTTACAAGTCGATTTGAAAAAAATATCTATCTCCAACTTGGGCTTGGAATATCAGTCTAGGAAGTATGGTATTGGCGTAAAAGCCCAATATAAATTGTTGGCCAATTATGTGTACCGCGATAGTTTGTGGCAGCCACAGCAAGCCGAAAAAACCTTTGGTGTTTGGCAAGTCAGTATTGCGCAACAGCATCATGTGGGTTCGGTTTATTGGGAAAACGATATTGCCTTTCAACAGGTTGATGCCGATGCGCCATTGAAATTACCACGTTGGCTATGGCGTTCTAATTTGTCGTACCGCCATCAATTATTCCAGAAAAAATTAGGCTTTGTAGCGGGTTTAGAAGCCCAGTGGCATAGCGGATTTTATGCGAATCGCTATGTGCCTTATGTGAACGATTTCGTATTGCAAACCCAACAAAAGGTAGCGAATAAACCACGCTTCACCGCTTATGTCCAATTGAATGTAAAACGCTTCAGAGGTTCTTTAAGTATTACCGATGTGCAACAAACCTTTTGGACCAATGCCATGTTGTATCCGAATTACGCCGCCCCGAATTTAGCTATTCACTTTTCTTTGTATTGGGCTTTCGTGAATTAAGCATCAAGGCTTTTTGCCTTCGTACACCACCACCACTAATTTTCGATAGGAAGGCGAAACCGCAATCCGATAAAACGAGGTAATGCCGAATCGCGATAAATCGTAAGCCAATTCCCATTCGGCATTGGGGTTATCCCATGGACTTTTCTTGATATACAATTTCCCTGCATGGCCCATTAAAAAACTACCATCGGCTAATACACAATAATCTTCTTCACCTCGGATGGTTTCTGTCACTATCGGATTTTCAATATTCACACGTCCTTTTACAGCCCTTAAATTTTCAGGCATTAAAGCCCGTATATACCAATGGGCTGTGTCTTGTTTGTCTACATAAATCGAACGCCCTTTGTACTTGCGTGCATAAAAAGTACGTCCAATGGAATCATCCAAACGCCAGGCGGTTTTCTTCAAGGCATTGCAATGCACCAACGAAAAGGGTTCCGGCAATTCGAAGGCAATGTATTCATACAAAGAAAGCCACTCATAATACCCAATATTTTTTTGTTCAGGCATCATGGCATAAGGTTTCTTCCCTTTCAAAGAATAGGTATATAAACGTTGTGTTTTTTTGTCGCGCTCTACCCGAACACAGGAAATATGTTCCATGTCGGTGGTTAACTTCGGCGAATATTCACACTCCGGTGTACGCGTTAATCGTTTCGTTTTTTTCTTTTGAATATCGAATTGATAAATGTCGGTATTGTTGGTATCATCGGAAGATACAAAATATAATAAACGGTTATCGGGCGAAAAATAAGGTTGGTTATTATACCATTTGCCCGGCTTGATGGCTTGCGGATTGCTCAGTTGAATTCCTCGGACGCTCTTTTGGAAATCGAACATATACAAGGTGGTTTGTGGCAATTGGGCTTGCGCATTCAAGCTGAGCAACACACTGAAAAATAAAATGAATCGTATTCCTTTAGCTTGTAACATACACGGTTTCTTATTATTCATACCAAGATACAAATTTAAAATCTTGTCCATCAAACAATCCAAGGTCACTCATTTTTAATTGAGGAATTACCAATAAAGCCATGAAAGACAAGGTCATAAAAGGCGACTTTAACGGAGTGCCTAATTGCTTCGCCTTGCCGTCTACCAAGGCATATTGTTCCGCTATCCATTCGGCCGAAGCATTACTCATTAATCCACCAACCGGTAAGGGTAAACAATGTGTTTCGGTATCACGCACAGCACAAACACCACCCTCAGCTTCCATTAAAGCATTTACGGCACGGGCTATCGATGCATCATCAACACCAACCACTACAATATTGTGACTGTCGTGCGCTACTGTACTGGCCAAGGCGCCTTCTTTTAAACCAATGCCATGAATGAATCCTAAGGCAATAGGGGCTTCGCGGTACCGATTCACTACCGCTATTTTCAAAGCATCTTCTTGCGTATCCGAAAGAATTTGTCCGTTTTCAATATGTGGTTTAATAAGCTTTGTGCGTGTAATGAGTTGTCCTTCCAAGGCTTCAATAACGCGTAAATGGTTTATGTCATTAGGGGCGGCTATCGCGAAGTCTGTTGCTTCAACCCTTCGCGCATTAAACTGATTAATGGGGTCTTCGTTCACCGACAGAATTTTTGTTTCACCATCGAAAACAATGTTGCCATCAATAACAGTTTTCAATAATTGCCAATCGCTTAAATTGTTGAACACAATAAAATCGGCCGGATCGCCCACCCGCAATAAACCCACCGGCAGTTTATAATGTTTCACCGGGTTTACACAAGCCGCTTGCAATATATCGAAAAGGTCGTGCCCTAAATCCAACGCACGTTGCACATGGTGATTGATATGATGCAACATCAATTCATCGGGATGTTTATCGTCGCAACAAAACATAATCTGTTCCGGGTATTCCGCCAACAAAGGAATAAGCGCATTGAAATTTTTAGCGGCACTGCCTTCTCGAATGAGAATCTTCATGCCCGCTTGTATTTTTTCTAAGCCTTCTTCGTACGTATATGCTTCGTGGTCGGTTGAAATGCCCGCTTGCCTATATTGCTTCATCATTTCGCCACGTAAACCGGGCGCATGTCCATCCACCGGTTTGCCGACTTGCTTCGCGAAGGCAATTTTTTTCATCACCTCGGGGTCTTGATGTAATACGCCGGGGTAATTCATCATTTCACTTAAATAATAAATATCCTCCGAGGCCAATAATTTTCCAATAGCCTCGCTGTTCAATTCAGCACCTGCTGTTTCAAACGACGTGGCCGGCACACAAGAGGGAGCCCCAAAATGAAATTTAAAGGGGACTTTTTTCGAATTCTGAATCATGTATTCAACCCCTTCAATACCGCAAACATTGGCAATTTCGTGTGGGTCGCTTACGGTAGCCACGGTGCCATGTTGCACTGCTATACGGGCAAATTCGGATGGCAACATCATACTGCTTTCTATATGCACATGGGCATCTATAAAGCCGGGCATGATATAAGGCAAAGCCCCTTCAGATTCAATGCGACGAATTTGTTTAATTTTTCCGGCAGCTACTGTAATTTCTGCCGGATAGATATCGCGTTGATGCACATCCACCAACAAACCGATGTAAACACGTTCCATAACGTGAATATACGCTACTTAAAACTTATAGCCGAGACCGCAACTTAATTGAAATAAGGTGCGTACTTTTTTAGGTTCATCCCATTGGTTTCGCAGGGTAGGAAACTTGTCGAAATACGTTAAACCCCAACCATAATCTAAGCCCATTACCCAACGATTGTTTAAATTAAAATCGGCCCCTACATTCATTAAAAATCCAATTTTATATCGAAGGGCATCTTTGAATTCTGTAATTTGAATGCCATTCACCCAACGGTAGGTAGCCCATTCGCCATAGCCCATAGCGGTATACAATTGTGGCATTAAATAAAAACGGGTGTTCTGTTTATTACGCAGAAATATTTTTAATCCGGGCGATAAATAAGTCATATTATTCACCATCGAACGCGAAAGCGCCACATTAAAACTAAATTCATTCGGAACCAAGGATTGCTCATAACGTAGTCCAACCGCAATATCTACTTCATCGCGCACATTCCCAATGAATTGCAAGGGCATGAAGCTTAACGATTTGTATTCGCTGTAATAGCGACTCCGCGAAGCATTCAGCGATTGCGCCTTTATTTCAAGACGGCATAATAAAACCAAAAAGAAGGAGAAATAAAATAATGGACGCATATTCATTATAGGGGTTTGAGCCATTTGGCACATTGGTTTAAAAAGGCTTGCATGTCTTTCGGTAAATCGGCACGAGCTTCAATGGTATGCCCATGCGCATCGGTAAACCGCAATTGGGCCGCATGCAAGGCCAAGCGTTGCAACATGGGTTTTTCAGCTTCTTCTAATTTGGCTAATTTATAACTGCGTTTCAAACTCGAAATATAAATGGGTTCGCCATTGCCATACAATTCGTCGCAGGCAATAGGGCAACCAATATGATTGGTATGTACCCGAATTTGATGGGTTCTTCCGGTATGAAGGGTGTAACGCACGTGACTGAACGAACCATAAGACGTCACCACCTCGTAACTTGTTTGGGCCGGTTTGCCCAACTTCGCATGCACCATCATTTTGCCCTTGATGGTGGGGTGTTCCATCATGGGGGCATCAATATAGCCACTCGGTTCCGATGGGGTTCCGTGTACAATAGCTTCGTAAATTTTTACCACTCGACGCTTTTCAAATTCAATGGAGGCATGACGATGGGCCTCGGCATTTTTCGCGAAGCATAAACAACCACTCGTGTCCCGATCAATACGATGCACCACCCAAATGTTTTCGTATTGCTTCTTCAGCATGCCTTGGGCCGAAGGCCATTCCGGATGAAAGCGGTCGGGAATACTCAATAAGCCCGGGGCTTTATTGACAATCACATAATCGTCGTTTTCGAAAATGACAGGCAGTTTGGTCATGTAGAATTAAAAATGTTTCAGGAAAATAATTTCTTTCGGTAAAAGCGGACGCCATTTGCCACGGGGTAAATTCTTCTTGGTTAAGCCGGCATATACAACCCGGTCCAAATGTTTTACCGTATAACCCAAGTGTTCGAATATGCGACGCACAATCCGATTACGCCCAATATGCAATTCAATGCCTACTTCCGATTTATCGTCGGGACTCGTATACGCTAATTCATCAATGTCGGCTTTGCCATCTTCCAATACCACGCCTTCAACAATGCGTTCGAAATCTTTTTTAGATAAAGGCTTGTCTAATTTTACCTGATAAATCTTCCGAATTTTATGTTTTGGGTGAGCCAATTTCTGGGCCAATTCGCCGTCGTTGGTCAGCAACAATAAACCGGTGGTGTTGCGGTCTAAACGCCCAACAGGGTAGATGCGTTTGTCTTCCAACCCTTGAAATAAATCCAATACCGTTTTCCGTCCTTCAGGGTCCGAGGTTGTGGTGATATAATCTTTTGGTTTGTTCAACAAGAAGTAAACAAAATCCACTTGCGGTTGAATGCGTTTTTTATCGAATTCCACCTTGTCGGTTTTGCTCACTTTCGTAGCGGGTTCCAATACCACTTCGCCATTCACGGTAATTTTCCCTTTACGAATTAATTCCACCGCTTCGCGACGAGAACTCACGCCACAATGCGCCACGAATTTATTCAAAGGCATTTGTTCTTGGTCTTCGTCACTCGCCTTGGCACTTCCTTTTTTATCGGTATTCGTTTCGGTAGAAGCGGCTAAACGTTTGCGTTTTTTTCGTTCCAAGAATTCGGCTTGCTCTTCGGCCTTCTTACGGTCGTTTTTGGCTTGTTGCCGCTGACGCTGTTGTTGTTTCATGTCGTCGGCTTTCTTGGCCAAGGCCGCAGGGTTAAATTGTTTTTTCTTTATCATAAGGCAGAAGTCGTTGTGTTATTTACATTCGCTAATTGTCCGCAGGCGGCATCAATATCCTTTCCGCGACTACGACGTAATCGGGCATTTACTTTGTGCTTGGCCAAGTAATTCATGAAGCGGTCTACATTCTCATCGCTTGGCTTTCTATATTCGGCCATGCCAATGGGGTTATATTCAATGATGTTCACTTTGGCAGGCACCTTCCTGCAAATTTTAATCAAATGATCGGCATCTTGTTCGCTATCATTAAACTGGTCGAACAGAATATATTCAAACGTTACCGGGTTCTTGGTCTTTGTATAGAAATAATTCAGCGCATCAATTAATACTTTCAAATTATTGCTTTCATTGATGGGCATAATTTCATTCCGTTGCAAGTCGGTAGCCGCATGCAAGGAGAGGGCTAAATTGAAACGAACGGCATCGTCGGCCAATTGACGAATCATTTTCGCAATGCCGGCAGTAGAGACTGTTATACGTGTTGGCGACATGCCCAAGCCTTCCGGCGAGGTAATGCGTTCAATGGCTTTCAAAACCGCTTTGTAATTCAACAAGGGTTCGCCCATACCCATGAACACAATATTGCTCAGTCGCTTTCCAAAATGTTTTTCCGCTTGCTGGTTCAATAAAACCACTTGGTCTACAATTTCATCGAACTCTAAATTGCGTTTGCGCTCCAAATACCCGGTAGCACAAAACTTACAACTTAAACTACAACCCACTTGCGACGATACACAAGCCGTCATACGGGTTTCGGTGGGAATTAATACGCCTTCTACAAAATGCCCGTCGTGGGTAATGAAGCGATTCTTGATGGTACCATCGTCGCTGTATTGCGCATGGTGCACCTTCAAAGCATTCAAACTGTATTCGGCATTTAATTGTTCGCGAAACGATTTCGATAAATTGCTCATGGCATCTATCGAATCGGCACCTTTCTGCCATAGCCATTCTTCAATTTGCTTAACGCGAAATGGCTTTTCATTCAATGAAAGCACTACATCGCGCAAGGCATCGTGGCTTAAGTGTCGCAGATTTTTCATCTGGGTCGATTTGTGAAGTGATAAATGAGTGTCTAAAAAGAAATACAAAGTTACCCGCTTTTTCGCACACGGGTACGGCTTGTTTTGTTAGTAGCTTGTTTCGCTTGTTTCGCAAAATGGGCACATAAGGCTTGAATACCGCAATTTTCGCACTTGGGTTGCCGTGCCAAACAGGTATAACGCCCGTGCAAAATCAACCAATGGTGCGCAATATGCACTTTCTCTTTCGGAATGTGTTTAATGAGTTGTTGCTCGGCTTGTAAAGGCGTTTTCGCGCCTCGCGTTAAACCCAACCTCGCTGAAACCCGAAACACATGTGTGTCTACCGCCATATTGGGTTGATGGTCAATCACCGACGTAATCACATTAGCCGTTTTTCGGCCCACCCCGGGCAGGGTTACCAATTCGGGCACCGTCATTGGAATTTCACCCCCATACACATTGCGCACCCGTTGGGCCATGCCCACCAAATGCTTGGCTTTATTGTTCGGGTAACTAATACTCCGAATCAATGGGAAGACCGTTTCCGGCGTAGCCACCGCCAAAGTATCAATATCAGGAAATGCCTCAAACAGGGCCGGGGTGGTTAAATTCACGCGCTTGTCGGTACACTGCGCCGATAATATAACCGCCACCAATAGTTGGTATGGGTTATCGTACATCAGTTCCGTTTCGGCCTCGGGTACATGCTGTTCAAAATAAGTCAATACGGCTTCGTATCGTGCTTTCAACGTCATGCCCTAAAGGTAAGGCATCATTCGTTTTTATGGGCCGAATCAATTAACTATCATAGAATAGTAGGCTGTTTCAATTCTCCGCTTATTTTTACGAATTAAACCGTTTTTGCATATGACAAATTCTGTACGCTTGTTCGATCTACTCGACCAATACCGCCAACAGTTTCCCAACAAGCAAATGTTGTTCAACAAAGTGTCGGGTTCTTGGGTTGGCCTTACGGCAGAAGAACTATTTCAGCAGTCACAACAAGTGGCCGCGTCGCTCATTGAATTGGGCGTGAGTCCGGGCAATTGGACGCCCGAAACCCAAGATAAAGTAGGTATCCTTTCCGACAATTGTTCCGAATGGATGGTCATCGATTTTGCCGTGCAACAAACCGGTGGCGTATTGGTGCCCATTTATCCCTCCATCAGCAATGCCGATTTAACCTATATCCTCAACGAATCGGCCGTACGCATTTTATTCATTGCCGATAAATTCATGTATAAAAAAGTGAAGGCCATTCGTCAGGATGTACCCACCCTCGAACATGTATTTTGTTTTAAAGAAGTGGAGGGCGTGGCCTTTTGGAAAACGTTATTGCAACCCATACAACCGGAACAACAATCGCAAATTGACGCCATTCGGAACCAAATCAATCCCGAAACTTTATTCACTATTATTTATACCTCAGGCACAACCGGTAACCCCAAAGGGGTAATGTTGAATCACCGCAATGTGGGCAGTAATGCCACCTCCAGTGTGGTCTTATTTAACTTCTGCAGCAGCGATGAAAAGGTACTCAGCTTCCTGCCCTTGAATCATATTTTCGAACGCACCGTGATGTACATCTATATCGCAAAAGGCGTGTCGGTTTATTTCGCCGAAGGCATGGAAACCATCGGACCCAACCTGCGTGAAGTGCAACCTGTGGTTTTCACTACCGTGCCTCGCTTGCTCGAAAAGGTGTATGAGCGCATTGAAGCTAAAGGACAAGAACTCACGGGTATCAAACGTAAATTGTTTTTCTGGGCTTTAGATTTAGCCGAGAAATTCGAAATCAATAACCAGTCGCTGTCGTATAAAATTCAATGGAAAATTGCCGATAAACTCATTTATTCCAAATGGCGCGAAGCCGTAGGCGGAAATATCAAGGCCATCATTACGGGTTCGGCCGCGTGTCAAGTGCGTTTGGCCCGCATTTTTACGGCCGCCCAAATCATCATCATGGAAGGCTATGGTTTAACTGAAACTTCGCCTGTGGTTACCGTAAACACCTTTCAACCCGAAGGGCGTGCCTTTGGTTCAGTAGGGGCCACCATCGATGGGGTAGACGTGAAGATTGCCGAAGACGGTGAAATTTTATGCAAAGGCCCGAATATTATGATGGGCTATTACAAGCACCTCGATCAAACCCAAGAAGCCATTAAAGACGGTTGGTTTCATACCGGCGATATCGGTATTATTACCGAGCAAGGCTTTTTGAAAATCACCGACCGTAAAAAAGAAATTTTCAAATTATCGGCCGGGAAATACATTGCCCCATTGCCCATCGAAAACAAAATGAAAGAATCGCCCTTCATTGAACAAATTATGGTGGTGGGAAGCAATCAAAAATTTGCGGGGGCCCTCATTGTACCGGCGAAAGATAAAATAATGGAATACTTCGCGAAGCAAGAAAATAAAACCATTGCAGACGGTGAATTGTGCCAAGATAAAGACGTGCTCAAACTCATTCGCAAAGAACTCGATAAATTCAATGCCTATTTCGCGGCCCACGAACACGTGAAGAAATTTCAATTGCTCGCCAACGAGTGGACCATCGACGGCGGCGAATTAACACCCACCTTGAAAATCAAACGCAAAAAAATTATGGAGAAATACGGCGATATCGTCGATCGTATTTACGCCTAAGTCCACCTTTATTCGAAATCCGTTACCTTTGTCCCGCATTCATGCAGGGTCCCATAGTTTAATGGATAAAACGGAAGTTTCCTAAACTTTTGATCCAAGTTCGATTCTTGGTGGGACCACAAAAATCAGTGCGGGTGCGAGGGAGCGGGTGCGAGGTAATCACTGTTCCCTGAAACTGTTACTGTTACTCCTACTCTTACTCTTTGTATTCCCTGTTCCCTGCTTCCTGTTTCTGCTCCCTGTTTCTGCTCCCTGTTTCTGTTCTCCCGTGCTTTGTGTCTTCACAAAGCACCATAAATAAAATTAGATTTTTAATCCTGATAATTCTGCCAATCCTGTAACAAAAACAAACTTGTTTTATCTAATTTTGATATCACATGAATTAGTTCCTTAAAACCTAATTCATTGTTGTAAAAATCCATGCGAATGACGAGCGACCTCTATGCCCTCGATACCCCCGAAGAAGATTATCTCTATACCAAGCCTTCCCAAATTCCCAATGCCGGTTTCGGACTTTTCACCGCTATCCCTTTGTATAAAGGCGATATCATTGCCCTCTTCAACGGCGAAGTATTAAACCTGAAAGAAGCCCAGCAAAGAATTCAAAATAACGACGATGATTATTTCATGAACCTACCCAATGGACTCACCCTCGATTGTAAAAACACAACCGGCTTTGCCAAAATGGCCAACGATTTTTTTAATTCCAATTTTAAGCAAAATGCCATCATCACGCTAAACAATAACACGGTGGTTTTAGTCGCTTCAAAAACCATTCAAGCCCACCAAGAAATATTTACTTCGTATGGCAAGAATTACTGGGAGAGAAAAAGCGGCTGATTTTTGATATATATCATTACGTATTATATCCATCGATTTATATATTGTTGTTTTTATGTACGTTTGTTTTAAATGCCTGCCAAAAATGAATTACAATCTATCATTTCAGGAATTAGCCCGGTTACAAAAGGAAGTCTTATCCAAACAGTTGCCCACTACCTTGGCCAAAGCCAAAAAACAAGTGGAATCCCTAAAGAATCAGAGTGCTTCAAAGAGCAAGAAACAACGTGGTTAGTTAAGAGACGGGTGTGATTCTTGAAGATTTGCACGATGAAAATATTCTCACGAGAAATGGTGTAATTTTTTTCGTAGATACTATCTTTTATTTACTTCCATCTTTTTTCTCAAAATAAAAACATCCGCTCATTCTTGTATAATAATCTCCCATTTCAGCCTACTTTTGTGCCCTCATTCATCAAATCCGACGAACAATATGTCATTGTCTGAACAAGAAAATACGCAACGCGAAAAACTCTCTGAACAAGAAATTATACGCCGCGAAAAACTCGATGCCATTCGCCAAGCCGGTGTGGATCCTTATCCAGCCCCGCTTTACCCTGTTTCCCATGGTAGCCAAGAGGCTAAAAATGCCTATAACCAAAACAAAGAAGAAAAGTTAGACGTTTGTTTGGCCGGCCGTATTATGTCCATCAACGATAAAGGCAAGGTAATCTTCTTCAAAATTCAAGACGTACAAGGGATGATGCAATTGTATTGCAAACGCGATGAAATTTGTCCCGACGAGAATAAATCCTTTTTCGACGAAGTAGTTAAACGCTTCGACCTTGGCGATATCATTGGTGCCAAAGGCTATATGTTTACCACCAAAACCGGGGAAGATTCCTTGCATACTGCCGAATTAACCCTGCTCTCAAAATCGGTTAAACCACTTCCTGTGGTGAAGCGCGATGAAGATGGCAATGTATTCGACGAAGTAACCGACCCTGAATTCCGTTACCGCCAACGCTATGCCGATTTAATTATTAATCCCAATGTGCGCGAAACCTTCGTAAAGCGCAGCGCCATGGTGAATACCATCCGTGAATTTTTATTGAAACACGGCGCCCTCGAAGTCGATACACCGGTATTGCAACCTATTCCGGGTGGGGCCGCGGCTCGTCCATTCACAACGCACCACAATGCACTCAATATGCCTTTGTACTTGCGTATTGCCAACGAGTTATACCTCAAGCGACTCATTGTGGGCGGTTTCGATTTTGTGTTCGAATTCAGCCGCAACTTCCGCAACGAAGGCATGGATCGTACCCATAACCCCGAATTCACCATCCTAGAATTTTATGTGGCGTATAAAGACTATCATTGGATGATGGACTTCACCGAAAAAATGCTCGAAGCCACGGCCATAGCCACCAACGGAAAAACCGCTTTGCCTATGGGCGACAACACCATTGAATTCAAAGCGCCATATCGCCGCATTTCCATTTACAACGCCATCAAGGAATACGCCGGCGTCGATATTTCAAACATGAACGAAGACGAAATTCGGAAAGAATGTATTGCCCGAAATATCCAGGTCGATAAAAGCATGGGCCGCGGTAAACTCATCGATGAACTCTTCGGCGAAACCTGCGAAGGCCATTTCATTCAACCCACCTTCATCACCGATTACCCGGTCGATATGAGTCCGCTTACCAAAAAGCACCGCTCAGAACCCGGACTCGTAGAGCGTTTCGAGCTCATTGTAAACGGTAAGGAAATTGCGAATGCCTACACCGAATTAAACGACCCTATCGATCAACGCGAACGCTTCGAAGAACAAGTTAAACTCATGGAACGCGGCGACGACGAGGCCATGTTCATCGATCACGATTTTCTTCGCGCCCTCGAATACGGTATGCCACCCACGGCCGGCATCGGCATCGGTATCGACCGCCTCGCCATGCTCATGACCAACCATGCCAGCATTCAAGATGTTCTCCTTTTCCCGCAAATGCGCCCCGAAAAGTCCGATAAGAAAGATAAAAACAAATCGGAAGAGGAAGCCTAACTTCTTCGCTTAAAATTCAAAAGCATCGAATCCATTTCGATGCTTTTTTATTTCTCCTTAATTTATCAAGTGCGAGAAGACAGTGCGAGAAGACAGTGCGAGAGAACAGTGCGAGAGAACAGTGGGCGAAGCCCAATCGGCGTAATCCATTCATCCCTTTAAAATCCGCGTCAAAAACAGTGCGAGAGAACAGTGCGAGAGAACAGTGGGCGTAGCCCAATCCGTGAAATCCATTCATCCCTTTAAAATCCGCGTTCAAAAACAGTGCGAGTGCCTATGTAAAAAAACATGTCTGTGTTGTTGAGTGGTCAATAAATTGCCACATATTTTTTTATCTAAAACAATAACAACACAGACATGCGAACGAAAGTACAAAAATCAGG
>JBPCSZ010000067.1:0-17166 GCA_051006655.1 Chitinophagaceae bacterium | reverse complement strand
ACACCGGCGTGAATGTATTATGGATTTCACCGGGCTTCGTAGCCTCCGATATCCGCAACCGCGCCCTCAACGCCAACGGCACCCAACAAGCCGAAACTCCCCTCGACGAAAAGAAATTAATGAGTCCCGAAGAATGTGCCCAACGCATTCTCCGCGCCATCGAACAACGCAAACGCACCCTGGTAATGTCGCGCCAAGGCTGGCTCACCGTTTGGATGAACAAATTCTTCCCCCGCTTCGTCGATAAAAAAGTGTACGAACTATTCGCGAACGAACCCGATTCGCCCCTTAAAAAACATTAATTCCAAGCATGCTCAACCGCACCCAAGCCCCCCATATCACCTCCCCCGTTGAATTCGATTTCAATTTATTGCCCGTCGAACGCCATACCCTCAGCAATGGCATGCCCCTCTACGCCGTGCGCGATCATATTGAACCCGTCTTCCAACTCGAATGGGTATTTCAAGCCGGCGCTTGGCACGAACCCGCCTTCGGTGTGGCAGCGGCCACCTTTGGACTCCTCAAAAGTGGAACCGACAAACGCTCTTCCTTCGAAATTAATAACTTCATTGAACAACGCGGTGCCTCCCTCAAAGCCGGTGCCGGTCCCGATTGGGCTTCTATTCAACTCAGCGGACTTACACGCCACTTACCCGAGTTGCTTCCCTTGGTGATGGAACTCATTACCGAAACCATTTACCCCCAACACGAACTCGACCTCTATATTCAAAACGCCAAAGAACGCCTCCGCGTTCAACTGAAAAAAGGCGATTTCGTAGCCAACCGCAAAATCGACGAATTCCTTTTCGGACTCCAACACCCCTACGGGCGCTATATGCAGGCCGAAAACTTCGATGCCATCAACCGTAACGACTTACTCCAATACCGCGAAAATTACCTCAATCCACAAAACGGACAACTCTTCCTCGCCGGCGAATTCAGCGATTCGGACATTGAAGCCATCAACCAATTGGTTGGACAAACACATTGGAATAAACCACAAAGCATTACAGTGCCGGCACTTTCCATTGTATCGGAACCACAAAAAAAGTGCCGCATCACCAACGATGAACATAGCGTGCAAGGTGCCATTCGCCTTTTAGCCCCCTTCCCCGAAAAAACCCACGCCGATTTCACACCCATGATTGTCTTGAATACCTTATTTGGCGGGTATTTCGGCTCTCGACTCATGTCGAACATCCGCGAAGAAAAAGGTTATACCTACGGCATCCACAGCTACTTATACAATAACCGCTTCCTCGGGGCTCACCTCATTACCACCGAAGCCGGCCGCGATGTTTGCGAACCTTGTCTCGACGAAATTTATAAAGAAATGGAACTCCTTCGCCGCGAACCCGTGGACGCCGAAGAACTCGAACTGGTTAAAAACTACCTGCTCGGCAGTATCATGGGCGACCTCGACGGTGCCTTCCAAAACATGCAACGCTGGAAAAATTTAATTCTAAACGGCTTCACCGAAGAACGCTTTTACAACAATATCCGCATCTACAAAACCATCGAAGCGGAACAACTCCAAGCCCTCGCCAACACCTACCTCCAACCCGATCGTTTCTACGAACTCATTGTGTATTAGTTTTTTTGAAGCCAAACAAAACAGGGAGCAGTTACAGCGAAACAGGGAACAGTTACAGCGAACAGAAGCATTTACAAAATGGATTTATTTCCAGTTCGAGATGCCGGCAAAGCCGAACATCTCAAACAGCAAACCCACGGTTTGAATCCTATCCGCGCAATCATTCAATCCCTCATTAATCCGCGTTCCGGCCGTTTAACCCTTATCCGCGTAATCCTGGAATCCCACATTAATCCGCGTTCCGGCTGTTTCAATCCCATCCTAATCCGTGTTCCGGCCGTTTAACCCATCCGCGGCTAAGACTGTTTCTTCTCACCAAAACACAAATCGCCCGCATCACCCAAACCCGGAACAATATACCCCTTAGCCGTGAGCTCATCATCAATATCGCCCACCCACAAGGTAAAATCCGGATAGCGATTCCGTAAAGTATCAATACCCTCCGTGCTCGCAATGGCACAAACCACATGCACCGCCGAAGGCTTACCATTATCCAACAACTCATCAAAGGCCGTAATCAAAGAAGCCCCCGTGGCCAACATCGGGTCGGCTACAATCAAGGTGCGGTCGGTAATTTCCGGACAAGTCAAATACCCCTGATGAATATGAAAACTACCGCTCTTATCGTGCTTGCGGTAAGCCGCTATAAACGCACTATCGGCTTGATCGAAAAAATTTAATAATCCCTGATACAAGGGGAATCCCGCACGGAATATGGTACCCAATACCGGCTGATGCGCCAAAGCCATCCCATTATGAATGCCCAAGGGCGTTTGAACGTCCACCGGTACATAAGGCATGGTCTTACTAATTTCATAAGCAACCACTTCGCCCATGCGTTCTAAATTCCGTCTAAAACGCGCTCGATCTTGTTGAATTTGAACATCGCGTAATTCGTTCATCCAAGCATTCACCAAAGAATGCGTTTTTGCCAAATGATGTATCATAGCGTTAAAGGTAAGACCTTTTCAGAGTTCGAAAAATGATATCCTTCAGGTAGATTCTTCGATAAATTCACAGGTTATTCCCAACTTCAACTTACCTTGTGGCGTCTTTTCAATCTAAAGCATACATTATGAAACAAAAATTACTCCTTTTCTTATTGCTCGTAAGTGCGTCGTTCGGGCTTAAAGCACAAATTCTTTGCAACGCGAACTTCACGTTTACTAGCACACCTAATGGTGTTTACACCTTTGTTGCCGCAAACAATACGCCATCTACCATGTATTATTGGAATTTTGGGAACGGATCAACCGGTTACGGACAAATTGCAACCGCTACCTACAATCCGAATTCACAATATACCGTTTGCTTGTTCGTACTCGATACCTTAACTCAATGCAATGATAGTTCTTGTCAAATTATTGGCAGCAACGTTCCTTCACCTTGTAGTGCCAATTATAGTTATAGCGTAAACGGTACCAATGTAACCTTAACCAATACCTCAAGCGCAGCCAATGCCATGAGTTACGAATGGAAAGCGAATGGTACTGTGTTCAGTACAGCCGCTAACCCGGTTTATACCAACAGCGCAGGAAATTACAATATCTGTTTGAAAATTACCGATAACGTAACCAATTGCACCGACAGCACTTGCTACAACATCACCATTGGTGGTAATAATCCCGCTTGTCAAGCATCGTTCTATGTATATCCTGATTCAAACGGTCCGGCACATACCTATATTGGGGTGAATACATCGAGCAATGTGGCTAATATGAATTATGTATGGACATGGGGCGATGGTAGTTCTTCAACAGGTCAATATCCTTCGCATACGTATGCGGCCGCAGGTCAATACACCATTTGCTTAACCATCTCCTTACCCAATACCAATTGCGTGGATAGCTTCTGTATGAATGCTACTATCAATAAGAACGAAGCGATGTATAGTGTGAACTTTGCCAATCCGAACAGTGTAAACGATGTACGTAAAACATCGGTGCGTTTATTCCCTAACCCTGCGAATAACAGCATTCAGTTGGAAGGCTTAACGCAAAACGCCCGCGTTCAAATTCAAACCTTGAGCGGTGCCGTGGTACTCGATAAAAACATCAACGCCAAAGAAAGTATTTCAATTGCTTCTTTAATGCCTCAAGTGTATGTAGTGCGTGTGCTCTTCGCCGATGGCCACACCGAACATGTTCGCTTAATTAAACAATAATTGTTTTTTTGTTTTTTGATTTAAATGGGCGGTCTCCTTAGGGAGGCCGCTTTTTTTATGCGTGTAAAGACAAGGCATGCCCTGTCTCTACAAACCTCGCTTTCGCTTACATACTCGCTTTATTATTTGGTTTCTGGCTTTCACGCCCTAAAATCGACGCCTTCGAGCGGGGGTGATCAATTACCTTTGCGCCATGGTTTATCATGCAATTGGCACCATGAGCGGTAGTTCGATGGATGGACTCGATATCGCTTATTGTATTTTCGAAGAAATTCGCGGGCAGTGGACATATACCATGCCACATACCGAATGTATTCCTTTTCCAAAGTCATGGAAAGAAACCTTGACCCATGTCAACTTAATATCGGGACGAGAATTACTGCGTGCCCATACCGCCTTCGGGACTTGGATGGCAAACGAAATTGACCAATTCATTGAACGCCACGGCCTGCACCATAAAATTCATTTGGTGGCTTCGCATGGACATACCGTGTTTCATGAACCCGAAAACAACATGACCTTTCAATTGGGCGACGGCGCCGCTATGGCCACCCGCTTACAATTACCCGTAGTAAGCGATTTGCGAAATATGGATGTGGCCTTGGGTGGACAAGGAGCACCCATAGTGCCCATGGCCGAACACTTGCTTTGGCCTCAAATGAAGGCTTTTTTAAATATTGGGGGTATTGCCAATATTGCCCTGCACCAAAACGAAACCGTTATTGCCTTCGATGTTTGTCCTGCTAACCGAATTTTAAACGAACTCGCCCTAGAAGCCGGTTTATCCTTCGATGAGGGCGGACAGCTTGCCGAGCAAGGGGAATGTTTGAACGAAGTATTAAACACCTTGAACCAATTGCCTTATTACGGGCAAATGGGTCCCAAATCGCTACCGAACGAAATGGGCTTGCAACAAATTTTGCCGGCATTACAAAATCAAGCGCATGCCTTGAACGACCGCCTTCGGACTATGGTAGAACATATTAGCGATCAAGTAGCGAACGTGATGGAACAATACACCATGCGCGATACCGAAATATTGGTTACGGGTGGGGGCGCTTTCAATAACTTCTTGATTCAACGAATGAATGAAAAAATTGCCCCGCAAAATAATGTATGTATTATACCCAATGCCGAAACGGTACAATACAAAGAAGCCTTAGCCATGGCCTTATTGGGAATTTTGCGCTGGCGCGAAGAAAATACAGTACTCCCATCGGTTACCGGAGCCGAACGTGCCTCAGTGGGCGGGGCCTTATGGATGGGACAAGCTTAATTTTGTATTTTGTTTAAGAAAGGATATGGTCTTTTTACTAAAATTCGGCTACCTTTGAAATCACGTAAATTATTTCGCATGAAAAAAATGCTGTTTGTTTTGGTGGCCGTAATGGGCATGTTCAGTGCTCAAGCCCAAAATCAGAATACCAAAATTGAAGTGGGACAAAAAGCCCCCGATTTATCTTATCCTTCGCCGAGTGGTCAAACCATGACCTTATCGTCGATTAATAAAGGTCGCGTGATTTTGCTCGACTTTTGGGCCAGTTGGTGCGGACCTTGTCGCATGGCGAATCCTGCCTTGGTTGAATTTTACAACAAGTATTCGAAAATGAAATTCAAAAACGCCAAAAATGGTTTTTCCATTGTAAGCGTATCGTTAGATAAAGATCAAAAAAATTGGGTGGATGCCATTGCGAAAGATAAATTGGGTTGGCCTTTCCACATGAGCGATTTAGGTGGCTGGCAAAGTAAACCCGCCGCAGAATATGGCGTGAACTTTGTACCACAAGCTTTCTTGATTGATGCCAATGGTATTGTGATTGGGAAATACAACCGCGCCGAAGATTGTGTAGCCGATTTAGAAAAATTAATTAAAAAATAGTCGATGCCCGATTCAAAGGGAGAACACAAACTCATTATCATTACAGCCCCCTCGGGCTCTGGAAAAAGTACGATTGTCCGGTATTTACTACAAGAAATGCCGGACTTGTCGTTTAGTGTCAGTGCTTGTACCCGCTCACCGCGCCCCGGTGAAACCCACGGTGTGAGTTATTATTTCATTTCGGTGGCCGACTTCCAACAAAAAATAAGCAATGGCGAATTTGCCGAATACGAAATGGTGTATGAAGGCAAATACTACGGCACCCTCAACAGTGAATTATCGCGCATTTGGAACAATCAACAATTTCCTTTGGTGGATATTGATGTACAAGGAGCCCTTCGTTTAAAACAGTATTTTGAACAGAAAGCCCTGACCATTTTTATTCAAGCGCCCTCAATGGACGAATTGGAAAAACGCTTGCGGGGTAGGGGCACCGAAACTGAAGCTTCTTTGCAAGAGCGTTTAAACAAAGCCCGCGAGGAATTGCTGTATGCCGATCGCTTCGATACCCGTATTATCAACGATAATTTAGCCATGGCTTGCGAAAATGTAGCCCGGAGCATACGTCAATTCTTGGCCGATTAATTTTATTAATTCACCGCAATCCACTATTTTTACTCCATCGCGTTTCGCATGAAGAAGTATCTATTCGTTTTAGTTTGTTGCGCCTTTTTTCATAATACAAGTCGTGCCCAATTTTCTGCTGCCGACAGCGCATTTTTGAATTCCCTGTTTGTTGAGAATTTATACATCAATCCCAATTTATACAGCAATACCTGGTTCAACGATGATTCCTTAGGGAATATCAACGATTTATTTTTACGCATCCACCAACAATACCCTTTTTACGATTCCATGTTGATAGGTGCTTATTCGGGCATTCAATTTAATGGAAGTCTCGAATACAATCAGGCCATCAATAATCGCATTACCGCATACAATACCCAAAATAATGCCAATTTATTCGGGAATGAAAATCCGATGGTGACCTTGCCTTTTCAGTTAAACGGCATTCAAGGCGCTTGTTCGGCATTATTGGATACCGGTTTGGCCAATAATTCGGGCGATGCTTTTGTGATTATTAGCGGTACCGGCGATAATCAGTTGACGCGCATTGCCGTTAACCCCAACGATTACCACAATTTAAATTGCGAAGTGCGTTATCACCTGAAGCAAAAAGGCGATGTGTTTATTGTGGGCAATGCCAATGAAGACCATCGTGCCATTCATTTCAACAAAAAGAAATTGGGCCGTTATTATCCCAGCATGCCCACCTTTTTGCACAATTACTTGAACAATACCCAACAAAGCATGGGCATCAATCACCTCATTGAAACCATTGCCTTAATTAAATACCTCAAAACAAAATACCAACGGGTGTATGTCCTCGGTTTATCGTCGGGTGGAACCGAAGCTTTATGGGTTTCTTTATTAACGCAACCCAAAGCCACCTTAGTAGCCTCGGGTTATTCCGTTTTATTCGATACCGATTCTACCTTTCAAGCCATCAACGGTTATTTTTACGGGAACTGCATGACGTATTTTTTACGCGATACCGTGAAGAAATACATCAATGAAGGTACCACCCATTACTTTTTTACGCAGGCCTTAGGGGATCTTGCTATTTTTCAACAAGACAGTACCGGGAATCATACCCCGGGCTTTTTTGCCGGGAATCATAAATGTCAATTTGTTTCGAATTATTATCATCATGCCTTTCCGCCTTGTTCGTTGATCGATACGTTTTTGAATCATGTGCCACTGCATGTTCATAACCAAACGCCCGAGGGTCCGCATGTAACCTATACCAATCCGGTTTACCAAAATTTATCCTTGCATTTGGGCGATCAAGGGAAAAAATCAATTCGGATTTACGATTTAAGCGGCCGATGCCTTTATGAAGAAAAGACTCAAAAAACAGATATCGATATTGATTTAAGTGCTTGGGGAAAAGGACTTTATGTATTCGAAGTAAGCACCAAGGGCGGGGTATTTCAACAAAAAGTAATCAAATTATAAGATTTCGATGGCTTACCTTTACCACATTGCATTATGTTGTCGACCATTTTATACATTATTATCTGCTTGATTTTGATCGGATTTTTTTCCGGCATTGAAATTGCTTTTGTCTCCAGCAATAAATTAAATTTCGAATTAAAGAAAAAACAAGGCAGTTATGCCGGGAAGGTGCTTTCGCGCTTCATGGAAAATCCTGCTACCTTTATTGGTACCAGTTTGGTGGGTATTAATATTTGCTTGGTGATTTATGGCGATTTAATGACCACCTTAACCAATCACTTCTTCGATCAGGTTGGTATTCCCCAATTAGAATTTTTACGTTTATTCCTCGATACCTTAATTGCTACGTTTGTGGTATTGGTTTTAGGCGAATTTATTCCCAAAGCACTCTTCCGTTCGAAGCCGGAAGGCACCTTGACTTTTTTCACTTTACCCATTCAATTGTTTTATTTCTTTCTGTATCCGATTGCTCAATTCTTTGTAACTATTTCGGAATTCATACTGAAGTATTTATTCAGTGTGCGTATCAGTAAAGAAAAAACCATTTATACCCGCGTTGATTTGGAACAATTCGTAAAACAATTACGAACAGGGCAACGCAATGAGAATCAAGATTTAAATACCGAATTATTTGAAAATGCGTTGTACTTATCGCAAGTGCGTATTCGGGAATGTTTAATTCCGCGCAAGGAAATTGAAGCGGTAGATTTAAATACGCCATTAGATGAATTGAAAGCGTATTTCATTGAAACCAAATTATCGAAAATTATTATTTACGAAGGCGATATCGATAATATCGTAGGCTATATTCATCATTTAGATTTTTTGCGTGAACCAAAGAATATTAAATCGGTGATGCACACCATTCCTACGGTGCCGGAAGCTATGAATGCCGTTGATTTATTGAACCAATTTACACGCGAACGTAAAAGCATTGCTTGGGTACTCGATGAATTTGGCGGTACGGCAGGCATCGTAACCATGGAAGATATTTTAGAAGAAATTTTTGGTGAAATTCGCGATGAATACGACGATGAAGAATATGTTGAAAAACAATTGTCGGCCAACGAATTTATTTTCTCGGGGCGTTTGGAAGTAGAATACATCAACGAAAAATACAAATTGAATTTACCGCTCGATGATGCGGAAACTTTATCGGGTTTTATTATTGAAAATCACGAATCGATTCCAACACAAAAAGAACGCATCATTATTGGCGATTATGAATTCGATATTTTATTGGTTACCGATACACGCATTGAAACCGTTAAAGTAAAAGTATTACAATCGGCATCGAAAAAAGATTAGTATGAAAGCCATGATTTTGGCCGCGGGTTTAGGTACTCGCTTAAAACCCTTCACCGATTATCATCCGAAAGCTTTAGCGCCTGTGCATGGCAAGCCGGTATTGCAATGGAATATTGAATACCTATACCAAGCGGGGGTTCGCGATGTTATTATTAATGTGCATCATTTTGCGGAACAAATTATTGAATTTGTAGCACAGTTGAATATGCCCGATTGTCGTTTTGCCATTTCCGATGAACGGGATGCCGTTTTGGAAACCGGGGGTGGATTAAAAAAAGCCCAAGGATTTTTTAACGATGAAGCTTCCTTCATTTTAATGAATGCCGATATATTAACCGATTTGCCTTTGCACGATTTCATGGAATATCATCGGAGTCACGAAGCCATGGTGAGTTTAGCGGTTAGTACACGTAAAAGCAGTCGCTGTTTATTATTCAACGAAGCCATGCAATTATGCGCTTGGCGAAACCGCGATAGCGGCGAAACGAAATGGTCGAGGAGCCAAGATAACGATGTTCAGGAAATGGCCTTTAGTGGGATTCATATTATTCATCCGAATTTTTTTCGTTATTTAACACAAGAAGGAAAATTTTCGATTATTGATACTTACCTCGAGGCGGCGAAGACAGAAAACATTATGGGCTTCGATCATAGTGCATATAAGTTGTTGGATATTGGCAAGCCGGAAAGTTTATTATTAGCTGAAACGATGTTTTAGTTCTGGTTGTGGTTTTAAACAGATGAGCGAAGAAACAGACGATGAGCCGCCGCAGGCGGAATAGCCGGGATTGGAGTAGGCTACCATGTAGCCACGTAAAGCCCGACGGCAGATGAAGAAAGGGAGGGCGATGCCGCTTCAAAAAATATTCATTTTCTTCACGCTATTTTTCTCGGGCCGAGCCGAGATTTATGTTGGTGTAGCTGTTCGCTGTTTCGCTCAAACAGTTTACTGTTTTTCTCGGGCCGAGCTTAAATACAATATTAAAATCGCACCCGCTTTATCGCACTCGCTCTGTTTTTTATTGAATACCGAGGCGATTGCTGATTTCGAGCATACGGTCGATGGGTTTTTTTGCCGCGAGACGTAAATCTTCATCCATGGTTAATTCAGGCAATTCGTATTCCATACACAAATACAATTTTTCGAGGGTATTGAGTTTCATGTGTGGACAATCGTTGCAAGCGCAAGCATTATTGGGCGGCGCGGGAATAAAGGTTTTATGAGGCGCGGCCTTCACCATTTGATGTAAAATACCCGTTTCGGTAGCCACAATAAAGGTTGAGGCCTCATTTTTTTGGGTATAATTCAATAATTGGGTGGTAGAACCAATAAAATCGGCCACTTGAAGTACCGCTTCTTCACATTCGGGGTGGGCAATGAATTTAGCTTCGGGGTGGCGGACTTTAAGTTTCGTGATTTTTTCTAAACTGAAAATTTCGTGAACCATACAAGCGCCGTTCCACAAAACCATATTTCGTCCGGTTTGTTTGTTGATAAAGGCCCCTAAATTTTTATCGGGCGCAAAAATAATAGGCTGATCGGGATCTAAACTTTCCACAATCTTTTGGGCATTACTGGAGGTACAAATAATATCGCTCAAGGCTTTGATGCCGGCACTGCAGTTGATATAACTAATTACCAGGTGGTCGGGATGTTTGGCTTTGAATTGTTGAAAAAGGGCCGGTGGACAACTATCGCTGAGTGAACAACCGGCATGAAGGTCGGGAAGGACCACTTTCTTGCTTGGATTCAATATTTTAGCGGTTTCCGCCATAAAATGAACCCCCGCAAATACAATCATATCCGCATCCGTTTCTTGGGCTTTACGTGCCAGTCCCAAACTATCGCCAATATAATCAGCTACATCCTGAATATCGGGCTCCTGATAATAATGGGCCAATACAATGGCATTCTTTTCTTTTTTCAAACGCGCAATGGCTTCGAACAAATCAAGCGTTGGATCGATAGCTTTATCAAGATAGCCTTTGGCCAAGGGGTTATCAACGATGCTTGTCATAAGTATTATTATTAATTTATTTTTAAAAAAAAAGAATCTTGCTGTTATTAGGAATGTGAATACGTGTATAAGCTTCTTTTTTCCACGTTACAAATGTCAAATTTTATATTCTAATAAGAGGTAATTCACACTTTTTATTTTTTAATTCACATTGTAAGTCTCTATTTTAGTGAATTACAGTCGAATTGACTTTTTTTGTGAATAAACTTGAATGTATAACTCTTATGCTTGTTTATTGTGAATGCACCCCTAAAAACTTGGTATGAATTGGGCGCTTATACACGTTTCGAAATAGGGTACTTGATGCGTTATGGATAAAGTAAAAAATAATGACATTTTATACCCACATGTATTCCGGTTACATTATCTGAAATTTCTATTTTTCGCCTATTATACAAGAAAAAAACTTTGATAAAGTAGTGTAAAACCGCTATTTTTGCCATCCTCCTTAAATTGTGAATAATATGTCAGTAATTCAAAACATCCGAAATAAGTATATCGGACTAGTAGTTGGTTTAATTGTATTGGCTTTAATTGGTTTCCTTGTGATGGATGCCATGCAAAGTAATGTACGCAGTATATTCAGCGGCGACAATACCTTATTAGCTAGCGTTAATGGTAATCGTATAGAATACAAAGCGTTTGAAGCCTTGCGTCAGCAGTACGAAGAAAATGCGAAGCAACGCACGAAAGATGGTGTGATAAGCGATGCAGAACGTAGTCAATTAAACGACCAAGCTTGGAGCGAAATTTTAAACGAGCAATTAACCGGTGCCGAAATGCAAAAGTTAGGTATCGATTTAACCGACAATGAATTGCGCGATATGTTGACCGGTCCGTATGCCGATCCAATGATTAAGCAAAACTTTTCCGATCCGAACACGGGTATTTTCGATCCGAATCGTGTATCGCAGTTTTTATCGCAAATGGCGCAAGACAAAACAGGCCAACAACGTGCTCAATGGAATACGTTTGAAGAAGGTTTAATTAAAACCAGAAAATTAACCAAGTATACCGATTTGATTACTAAAGGTGTTTATATGCCACGTTACATGGTGGCCAAAAATGCGCAATTAGCCAATTCAACAGCTTCGTTATCGTTTGTACAATTACCGTATACCATGATTGCCGACGATCAAGTTAAAATTAACGATGCCGATATCAAAGCGTATATGGATAAGAACAAAGAATTGTTCACTGTTCAGGAAGCGGTTTCAAAAATGGAATATGTTGTTTTTGATATCATTCCTTCTACCGATGATACGGCTGCTTCTTTAGGTGTATTGAATCAGTTGCGTGAAGAGTTTGTTGCTACTACCAACAACGATGAGTTTGTTGCCAAGAATTCAGAAGAATCTCCCAACGATAAATTCTTAAGTGAAGATAAATTACAAGTATCTAATCCGGCCGAAGTTATGGCTTTACCGGTTGGTGCTGTTAATGGTCCGTTCTATTTCAATGGTATGTTTACGATGGTGAAGGTGCTCGATAAGAAATCATTACCGGATAGTGTAAAAGCATCGCATATCTTAATTGCTATCAACGAAAAGCGTACGGAAGAACAAGCTAAATCATCGATTGATTCTTTAGAAGCGATGGTTAAAGCGGGTACTCCTATCGAAGCCTTAGCCGGCCGCAGTGATGATCAAGGTTCTGCATCGAAGGGTGGAGATTTAGGTTACTTTACTTCCGGACAAATGGTTCCTGAATTTGATGAAGCTTGTTTTGAAGGTAAAACCGGCGATTTGAAAGTGGTTAAAACACAATTTGGTTACCACTTAATTAAAATTACCGATCAGCGCAATTTCAAACCTGCTGTAAAATTAGCCGTTGTATCTAAAATTTTACAACCGGGTAATGCCACGATACAAGCGGCTTATGCATTAGCTACTGCCTTTACATCGGAAGCTAAAGATGCTAATTCATTTGATGCTACGGCTAAGAAGATGAATAAAGACAAGCGCATTGCCGATAATATTACCCAAACTCAAATCATGGTTCAAGGTTTAGGTAGTGCGCGTGAAGTATCACGTTGGGCATTTGAAAATAAAGTTGGTGCTGTATCGCCTATTTTTAATTTAGATGACAAATGTGTAATAGCTAAATTGGTTGCTCGCGTTGAAAAAGGGTCTATGGCTGATGTAGCTGCTGTTCGTCCACAAGTTGAAAGTATTTTA
The DNA here is from genome assembly GCA_051006655.1 of Chitinophagaceae bacterium. Classification (GTDB taxonomy): domain Bacteria; phylum Bacteroidota; class Bacteroidia; order Chitinophagales; family Chitinophagaceae; genus OLB11. The sequence goes on along the minus strand of JBPCSZ010000067.1, from coordinate 4,007 downwards.
AAGCGTGAAAAGAAAGCGGTAATGATTGCTGAAAAAGCAAAAGGTAAAGCTTCTTTACAAGACATTGCTTTATTGGCCAATGCCGAAGTTAAACGTGCCGATACCTTATTGTATGTAGGAAGTGGAAATGAGGCTATTGGTTTCGAACCACGCGTTATTGGTGCCGCCTTCAATAAATCGTTAGTTGGTAAATTATCACCGGCTATCCCGGGCGAACAAGGTGTATTCTTCATTCAATTAGATAAAATTAATGAAGCCCCTGCTCCACAATTAAACAATCCGATGATTATCATGCAATCGCGTCAAATGGAAAATCAAATGATGAGTCAAGCGTCAAGTTATATTCCTTACATCTTACGTAAGAAAGCAAACATCGAAGACAATCGTCATAAGTTCTATTAATCGATTTAAATTTAAATGAAAGCAGGCTCACAAGGCCTGCTTTTTTTATGTGGGTATATACGTTATTAATCGCCGTATTTTTGTAAGGTGAAACAATCGAATTCCACCATTGATTTTCTTTTCATTATAAGTGCTTCTCTGGTTTGTTATTTTTCATTCCTCGGGCATATTCATCTATTCGATTGGGATGAAATTAATTTTGCAGAGTGTGCTCGCGAAATGATTGTAACCGGCGACTATTGGCATGTTCAAATCGATTTCAAACCTTTCCATGAAAAACCACCCTTATTTATATGGATGCAAGCTTTGAGCATGCAGCTCTTCGGTATTAATGAATATGCGGCACGTTTCCCGAATGCGGTATGTGGTTTAGTTACATTACTTAGTTTGTATTTTATTGGACGCAAACATGTTTCACGTGGCTTTGCATTAGCTTGGGTGCTTACTTATATTGGTAGCCTATTACCACATTTTTATTTTAAGAGTGGCATCATAGATCCTTGGTTTAATTATTTTATTTTCATCTCGTTGTATTTCATTTATCGGTTTTTTAAATCAGCGGAATTCAAGCATTTATTAATTGCCGGTTTGTTTTCCGGATTGGCTGTTTTTACTAAAGGTCCGGTGGCCTTTTTATTATTAAGCATTACCATTTTTATTTTCCTGTTCATTGAAACTGTTCAAAAGAAAAAACCAATGCGTTGGTTATTTTGGTTGAAGTCTGGATTGCTATTTACCCTGCTCAGTTTTTTGTTTTTAGGACTTTGGTATGGCCTTGATATTATTTATAATGGACCCACCTTGTTTTATGATTTTATCGCCTATCAAATTCGTTTAATGAATACCGAAGATGCCGGACATGGCGGCTTCCCGGGTTATCATGTGGTGGTATTATTAATTGGATGTTTTCCAGCTTCCTTTTATTTTTTATATTATTTATTGAAACGAAAATCGCTCAAGCAAAATCAACCTCTTTTCCTACATTGGTTATTGATATTGTTTTGGGTCGTTTTAATTGTCTTCAGTATTGTTCAAAGCAAGATTGTCCATTATTCATCCTTGGCCTATTTTCCTATCACCGCCTTTTCTGCTTATTTAATTTATACATGGCTTAATAAAAAGAATACAATACCTAAGGCAATACAATATCCTGTATTATTCTTTCATCTTGTATTGGGTATTTTATTAAGTCTTGTACCATTCATTCCACAATCGTTTATACAATCTTTCTTGGATAAGGATCCGTTTGCGAAAGCCAATTTTGATGTTTTGTTGCATTGGAATCCATTGTCGTACGGCATTGCCATCTTTTATACCTTGTGTGTCCTTGGCTTATTTCTGTATGTCAAACGCTATCCACGAACACGTTTAATTTATACCGGACAGTTCCTTTTCTCATTGCTCTTTTTGCATTTATTCTTTTGGTTTTATTTAGGCAATATTGAAAAGATTACACAAGGAACTGCCATCAATTTCTTTCAGTCGTTAAAAGGAAAAGCTGTTTACACCGGTGTTTATGGATATAAAAGTTATGCGCCTTTCTTTTATGCTGAAGTTCAACCGGATTCTGTTTTTACTAATCAATCACGTGAGGAAGTGCTTGTTCATAGTTCATTAAAGAAACCGGTTTATCTTGTTTCAAAAATTAATATTGAACAATCTTTATTGGGAAATGGTTTTACTGAATTGGTTCGATTAAATGGTTTTGTTTTTTTTATAAAAGATTCAACTACAATTCGTTAATTCTGCTCGATTTTATTCATTCATATTCCTCTTTACTCGCCAAAAAAATTCTACATTTGCCCTTCATATTATTATTATGAAGTTCAATGAATTAGTAGCCATTTCCGGTTTAAGCGGATTGTATCAATTGGTATCTACGAAGAGTGATGGAGCCATTGTAAGAAGTTTAGAAGATAAGTCGACTAAATTTGTTGCAGCACGTTCGCACAACGTAACTCCTTTAGACAGTATTGAAGTTTTCACCTTAGAAGACAATTTACGTTTATGGGATGTGTTTCAAATCTTTAAAAAGAATGAAGCCGTAGTGGGTGATGTACAAGTACAAGGATTAGATAATAAATCCATCAAAACCAATTTCGAGAAATTGTTTCCTGAATACGACCGAGATCGTGTTTATATCAGCGATATGAAAAAGATGATGAAGTGGTATGGTATTTTAAAATCGTACAACTTACTCGACGAAGTTGAGGTTTCCTCTTCGGAAGAAAGCGAGAACTAGGCCTTTGTACCATCAAGAAAAGGCATTATCTTTACGCTTATAATTTTAGTCATGAATATTCCAGCAGAACTCCAGTACACTAGCGATCACGAATGGATTCGCATTGAAGGCAATACCGCAACAGTTGGTATTACTGATTTTGCCCAAGGCGAATTGGGCGACATTGTATTTGTTGATATCAATACTCTCGGTCAACATGTAGGAGCGGGCGATGTATTTGGTACGGTTGAAGCCGTTAAAACAGTGTCCGATTTGTTTTCTCCTATAGCAGGAACTATCGCCGAGTTGAATCCCGGTTTAGAATCTGCACCGGAAGCCGTGAATTCCGATCCTTATGGTGCCGGATGGATGGTTAAAATCACCCTCGATGAAGGAGCCGATTTATCCGGCCTTTTATCGGCTGATGCTTACAAAGCATTAGTTGGTGCCTAATTCATTCCAATAAATCAATAAAAACCCATTTTTCGAAATGGGTTTTTTTATGTCATTTTTATGTTCCGTTTTAAGAAACAAGAATACCTTTTGTTTGCGTTATGTTGGACGCATCTCATGTTTTATGCTTGTACAATACCGGGAACAGAGGTTCCTGAAATTAGTTTTAATTTTTTTATTGGACTCGATAAGTTGGTGCACATGCTCTTGTTTATGTGTTTCTTTTTAACCTGGTCTTTCACCGCCTATTATCGTTCCCGTTTATTTTGGGTTTTATGTCTACTGGGTATTGCCTATGGTTTCCTAATTGAGTTTTATCAATTCTATTTTGTGGATGGCCGTGGTTTCGAGATAGCCGATGTGGTGGCTGATGCCTCAGGTTGTGTGTTGGGTTACTTCCTTCGACCCTTCTTTCAACGGTTTGTAGTATCAAACTAATTTATATTTTCATATCGATTATATTATTCATTTCTATATAATTATCTCCTCGCTTTTCTGCTTTCTTGTATCTTTGCAAGATGTTTCCTCACTATGATGTGATTGTTGTTGGTGCCGGGCATGCCGGCTGTGAAGCGGCAGCCGCTGCAGCGCGTTTAGGTTCACGCACCCTCCTTATTACCATGAACATGCAAACCATTGCTCAAATGAGTTGCAATCCGGCGATGGGGGGCATTGCTAAAGGACAAATTGTTCGGGAGATTGATGCATTGGGTGGTCAATCGGGTATTGTATCCGATCGTTCCATGATTCAATTCCGTATGTTGAACATGAGTAAAGGTCCGGCAATGTGGAGTCCACGTACACAAAACGACCGCATGCTTTTCGCAAGCACATGGCGTGAAATCTTAGAGCAGACTCCCAACTTAGATATCTGGCAAGATTCCGTGGTGGGTTTACATGTTTCACGTGGAACAATTCAAGGTGTTCGTAC